>JAIRMW010000158.1 GCA_031258415.1 Prevotellaceae bacterium | reverse complement strand
TGATGCGCTGCGCCCAGAAGCGCGCAATGCCAATCAACACTTCCAAACCATGTGTGGAAAGATAATCGCGGTCGCCGGTATAGCGGATGTAGTTGAAAATGGCATACGCGATGGCGCCATTGCGGTGTATTTCCTCAAAGGTAATTTCCCACTCGTTATGGCATTCTTCACCGTTCATCGTAACCATCGGATAAAGCGCTGCGCCGGCGGTAAATCCTAATTTCTTCGCGTTGTCAATCGCCTGCGGCAAGTGGTTGTAGCGATAGATCAGCAACTGCCTCGCCACATCCTGTCCGGCGGTCGATAAGTAGAACGGCAGGCAGCAGGCTTCGGTATCCCAATAGGCGCCGCCGCCGTATTTTTCGCCGGTAAATCCTTTCGGGCCGACATTGAGGCGTGCATCCTGCCCGGTATAGGTTTGCAGGAGCTGGAATATACAAAAGCGAATGCCCTGCTGCGCCTCGTCGTCGCCGCCGATTTCCACGTCGCACTGTTGCCATTTGTGGCGCCATGCCTGCGAATGTTCATCTCGGAGAGCGTCGAAACCGGTTTGCCGCGCTTCATCGGCTACGGCCTGCGCCGCCTGCTCCACATTGCCGGCCGCATGATTAAGCGACGAGGCGACGCCGACGTATTTATACACGGCGAGGCGGTCGTTCTTTCGCAGGGTTGCTTTGACCGATGCGCCGACCCATGCCTGCCGCTCGATAGGCGTAAACAGCAGCGCCGGGGGGGCCTGCGCAGGGGCGACGGGTTGCCCGTTCAGGGCGAGCGTGCAGGCGGCATGCCAGCATACGGTGAAATGGGTTTTCTTTGTACGCATAGTTACGCTGCTATCGCCGGCGGTGGCTTTTTGCGCGACGAAGTCCCAAAACAACTCGTCGTAATTGGCGTCCTCGTTTTTTACATGGGCGTTGGTGTAGGGGGTTAGCTCCACGCTGACGCCGTCGCTCAACGCCTGTACGGTATAGCGGAGCACGCCCAATTCGCTGCGCGCCATGCTTACAAAACGGACGGCCTCGACCGCCACTTGGGCGCCGTCGGGCAGTTGGGCGATAAAGCGGCGCGTGAGCAGACCGTTTTGCATGTCCAATTCCCGGTAGAACCGAATGACGTCCGCGCGGTGCAGGTCGAGCGTATAGCCATTCACCGTAACGTCAACGCCTATCCAGAAGGCCGAATTAAGCACTTTGGCAAAATAGTCGGGATAGCCGTTTTTCCACCATCCCACGCGGGTTTTATCGGGATAATAGACCCCTCCGATATAGCTTCCCTGCAAGCTGTCGCCGCTGTATGCCTCTTCAAAGTTCGCCCGTTGCCCCATCCTGCCGTTTCCGATACTGAAAAGGCTTTCCGACGCTTTGGCGCGGTCGGGATGGAAGCCGTCTTCGATTATTTTCCAAGGATGTATTTGAATATGTCGTTGCATAAAAATCGTAGTCTTTTCTTTTTATTTCCCCTCGCGGCCGGCCAATTGCCGCTCCAGCACGTCCCATTTCACTTGGGCAAATCCGGGTATCACCACCGTCGCCCGCTGCAAGACGCCGGCGTCGCCCACGCCGACGCAGCGCATCCCGGCCTGCAAGGCCGCTTCGACGCCCGCCGCCGCGTCTTCAAACACCACACAGTCCGGCGGCGGCACACGTACGGCGGCGGCGGCCAGCAGAAACACGTCGGGGTCGGGTTTGGCTTTCGCCGTATGGCGACCGTCGATAACCGCGTCGAACAGCGCAGCGATCCCCACCCGTTCGAGGATCAGCGGGGCATTCTTGCTGGCCGACCCGATGGCTGTCCTGATGCGGCGTTTTCGCAGCTGCGATAAGAAATCCAATACGCCGGGAAGGACGTCGGCCGGCGTCATCTGCTTGATATACCCGACGTACCAGCTGTTCTTCTTCTCGGCCAACCGCTGTTTGTCGCCGTCCGACAGTCCTTCGATACCGCCGGCGGCCAGCAGGAGGTCGAGCGAAGCCATGCGGCTCACTCCTTTCAGCCGCTCGTTATCGCGTTCGCTAAACGCAAAGCCCAACTCCTCGGCCAGCCTTTTCCAAGCCAAGTAATGGTACGTTGCCGTATCGACAAGCACTCCATCCAAATCAAACAAACATGCTCCGGTCATCGCCTGTATCGGGTATAATAATATATAGTGTACTTACTTTTCATCACGCCGTACGGCACATGCCCCCTTTTTCTCCTGCACGATGGCCACCGACAGCGCCGCCGCCGCCATACATCCCGCCGCCACCATAATCATCGCGACCGCGCTGCCGTGGAAGAAATAGCTCACAATCGTGCCGCCGATCAGCCCGCAGCATATTTGCGGCAGCGTAATCGTAAAATTGAATACGCCCATGTATACGCCCATACGCTCCTCCTGCACCGATTTGGAGAGGATGGAATAGGGCAGCGCCAGAATAGCGCCCCATGCGATACCGACACCCAGCATCGGCAGGAGCAGGAGCCATTGATCGTGCAGCAGCGCCAGACCCAAATAGCCGGCGGCGCCGCAAAGCAGCGACGCGGAATAAACCGCCTTATTGCCGCAGCGACGCGACAGTCGCGGGATGACGATGGAGAACAACCCGGCAAATACGGCATACACGCCAAACAGAATACCCACCCAGTCGCCGGCATTATGGTAGGCGGCCGACGCTATTTCGTCCGTCGCCCAGACGTTGGCCGCGATAGCAGGAGTGGTGTACGTCCACAACAGAAACAGCGCCGACCACGAAAAAAACTGCACCACGCCCAATTGCAGCATCACCTTGGGAACACCCCTGATCAGTTCACCCAGCCCCGGACGGGCCGACGGCGCCGTCTGCCGGCGATATTTGAGAAACTGCGCCGGAGGGTACTCGCGCGTCTTGACGGCCGTAACGAGCACCGTGATCAGCAAGAGCGCGCCCCCAATATAATACGACCAGATAACCGACTCGGGAATACGCGCTTCGGGCGTCGAGCGGTTGCTCAGTCCAAACCAGTGAACCAGCACAAAGGGCAGTACCGATCCGATGACCGCCCCGCAATTGATTAAAAAAGTTTGCACCGAATAGCCCTTCGTTTTTTGCGAATCGTTCAACATATCGGCGACCAGCGCACGAAACGGCTGCATCGTTACGTTGAACGACATATCCATAAACAGCAACATAATCGCGGCAAACGCCAACGGCGCCATCAGCGTAACGAACAGTTCGGCATTGGGCATCAGCAACAGAGTAAGGGCTGCAAGAACGGCGCCGCCCAAAATAAACGGAATCCGCCGCCCGACGCGCGTCCACGTGCCGTCGCTAAACAGGCCGACGAGAGGCTGTACGATCAGGCCCGCCAGCGGTGGAGCCAGCCAGAAATAGCTCAACTCATGGACGTCGGCGCCCAACGACTGCAACAGCCGGCTTGTATTGGCATTCTGTAGCGCGTAGCCTACCTGAACGCCCATAAAACCGAAACTCATATTCCAGAGTGGCCAAAAACGCAGGTTTGGTTTTGTTTCCATTCGATCATTCCCTATTAAGAATATTATGCAAATATTACTGATATTAAACTACTATTAAAAATAAAAGAGACGAACTTCATAGATCGACGGATGAACTTTAGAAAAAAGGGAATGTAACAGATAGAAACAGCGCCGCCCGAGCCCCGGCCAATAACACTGCCGGCGCCCTTCAGCGCCATCAGCCCCATCAGACAAATCCCCCCGCCATCACCCATTGCCCGTCAAGGCAACCATCGCAACAGCACAGGGCGTCGCCCGGTGTCGCCGCCGCACGCATCCGCATAGCCCTGAAGGGGCGAGATACGGATTGCGCCCTTTCAGGGCTGCGTTGCGCGGGCGTCGCATATTCGCAGGGCGTTGCCCTGTGCTATTATATATCGCCCTTTCAGGGATACCCCTCTCGCGGAACATGTCGCGAGCGGTTGGCGACATGTCGCGAGCGATTGGCGACATGTCGCGAGGACTTCGGGACATGTAACGAGGACTTCGGGACATGTAACGAGGACTTCGGGACATGTCGCGAGGACTTCGGGACATGTAACGAGGACTTCGGGACATGTAACGAGGACTTCGGGACATGTCGCGAGGAGCGCGGGACATGTAACGAGGACTTCGGGACATGTAACGAGGACTTCGGGACATGTCGCGAGAAGCGCGGGACATGTCGCGAGGACTTCGGGACATGTAACGAGGAGCGCGGGACATGTCGCGAGGAGCGCGGGACATGTAACGAGGAGCGCGTTACATGTTCGATAAAATATTGGGAACTACGGGATGTATGGCATGACGCCCCGCTCGTTGGCAGGGCGCGGCGCGAGGACGCGGGCAGAGCGCGTCAAAGGATGGGATCCCAGTGGAGGATTTTGTAGAAATCGTAGTCGGCCGGGGCGGCGACATATTTTTTCGCCGGCTCGTAGTCGTCGGGCGTGATGAAGTGCATCACGTAGCGCATGACCGACTGCACAAACTGGCTGTTAATATCGACGAGGCGCGGCGGGATTTTGCCGGTTTTCGGGTCTTGCAGGTCGCGCAGGAAGAGGGGTGCGACGTCGCCGAAGTTGTTCACATAGACCATGCAGGCCGTATGTCCGGCCTTAAAGAGGTCGTATACGCCAAAGCCAAGCAGCGAGCAGTACTGGCGGTCGTAGGCAATCGGGACGTCGCAGCGTACCTCGTAGCCGATTTCTACCGGGCGCACTTTGACGTTTAAGCGCAGGGCGGTGATTTTATTTTCTATCATTTCACAGAAGATATGGGCTTTTGAGACTTTTCCCAGTTCGGGATGCCCGTGGTCGTCGTAGGAAAAGTGGGCGCCCGACTTGCGGACTTCCTCTTCGCTCAGTTCGTGAAATACCCCTTCGGAAATGACGACCGCCCCGTAGTCTTCGCCCATCACCTTGCGTTTTACAATGGATGAAATGACGAGGTTCACGATTTTGTCGCACGTGATTTCCGTTTTATTAAACATTTCAGGAATGACGATCATCGGGTAGTGGCACGACGCCCCGATACCGAACGCCAGATGCCCCGCCGACCGCCCCATGGCGGCGACAATAAACCAGTTGGCGCTGGTGCGGGCGTCTTCGTAGACCACCGTCGCGATATTCGATCCTTCGGAGCGCGCCGATTCATACCCGAAGGTTGGCGTGCCGTTAGGCAGCGGCAAATCGTTGTCGATCGTCTTCGGTACATGAATATTGGCTATCGGGTATTTCTTATCGGTCAGAAATTTGGCCACGCGGTTGGCCGTCGAAGCCGTATCGTCGCCCCCGATAGTAACGAGCAGTTTAATATTGTTTTGCTTGAAGAAATCGAGATTAAAGCGCTTCGCGAAATCCTCTTCCGTCGGCTTGTAGCGGCTCATCGTGATGGCCGACCCGCCCCGATTGAAAATATCGTCGGCAAACTGGAAGTTGATGTCCGCCATGCGCGGGTTTTTTTGAAAAAGGCTGCTGTAGCCCCCGTGCAGCCCGATGACCCGGTAGCCGTTGTTTAAAAAGACTTTGGCCACGCTGCCGACTACCGTGTTCATGCCCGGCGCAGGCCCGCCGCCGGTTAAAATAGCAATTGCTTTATTCATACATTGTGTTTTAAGAAAATATATTTCAGGCCGCAAAGATACATAAAGTTTTTTTTCCTCCCAAAGCGCCGGCCGCTCTTTTTTCTATCGTAAAAAAAACGTACCTTTGCGGGCGTCGTTTCGATTTCCGTCCGGCGGCGGCGCCTGTCGGCAAACGGAAGGAAGTCGCTACGAAAACGATGAGTTAATTATTCATTTAAAAATATTTCAATACTATGATCAATTACAAAGACCTTGGACTGGTAAACTCCCGTACCCTGTTTACCCGCGCAATCACCGGAGGCTACGCTATTCCGGCATTCAATTTTAACAACATGGAGCAAATGCAGGCCATTATCTCCGCCTGCGTCGAAACAAAGTCGCCGGTCATCCTACAGGTGTCGAGCGGCGCACGGAAGTATGCCAACCAGACGTTGCTCCGCTTCATGGCGCAGGGCGCGGTAGCATATGCCAAAGAGCTGGGCTTCGCCGTCCCCGTCGTCCTGCATCTCGACCACGGCGACACCTTTGAACTGTGCAAATCGTGCATCGAGTACGGCTTTTCGTCGGTGATGATCGACGGTTCGCATCACGATTATGTAAAAAATGTGGAACTGACGGCGCAGGTGGTGGAATACGCCCATCGGTACGACGTAACGGTCGAAGGCGAATTAGGCGTGCTGGCCGGTATCGAAGACGAGGTGGTAGCCGAGCATCATACGTATACGCAGCCGGAAGAAGTGGAAGATTTTGTAAAGAAAACAGGCGTCGATTCGCTGGCTATTTCTATCGGGACGTCGCACGGGGCTTTCAAATTTAAACCCGGTCAAAAACCGGAAATCCGGCTGGATATTCTGGCCGAGATCGAGCGGCGCATTCCCGGTTTTCCGATTGTCCTGCACGGCGCCTCGAGCGTTCCGCAGGACATTGTGGCCGAGATCAACCGCTACGGCGGCCAACTGAAAGACTCCATCGGTATTCCCGAAGCGCAATTACGCGCCGCCGCCAAATCGGCCGTCTGCAAAATCAATATCGACAGCGACGGGCGTCTGGCGATGACCGCCGCTATCCGCAAAGTATTTGCCGAGCAGCCTGCCGAGTTCGACCCGCGTAAATATTTAGGGCCGGCACGCGATAAATTGAAAGCCCTCTATATTCATAAAATAAAAGAAGTGCTGGGCAGCGACGGGAAAGCCGTCTAACGCGATGCGGCGACCGGCGGCCGGCGAAGCGGACGCGCAGTACGGATTACGCCCTTCGACGAGGCTGTTCAAAAACCGGTTGGACAGCCTCGTTCCGTTTCCGCCGCAACGCCTGTAGGCAGGCGCTCCCCCCTCCGCAAAAGCCCCCAAGTAGAAGGAAGACCGGGCTATTCCTTTTAGTCGATATGCAGCCATTTATGCGTCTGCAACGAGAGCCGCCACTGCGGTCGCTGCTTGATATAATCGACGATTTGCGGCACGATGGACTTCCGGCGACTCCATTCCGGCTGCAAGCACAGTACGCATTCCCTCAACATGCGCCCGGCGTTTTCTTCCGCCCACGCAAAATCGTCGGGCGTTTCTATCACCACCTTAAGCTCGTCGGCCAGCGAGTAGAACCTGGGGCGCGGCGGGCACTGGCGCTTCGGCGAGAGGCATATCCAATCCCAGGCGCCGCTAAATGAAGCGGCGCCGGACGTTTCCAAATGAGGGAGGAACTCATATCGCTTCAGTTCGCGACACAGGGATCTCAGCGAATGCTGCAACGGTTCGCCGCCGGTAACCACCACCATCCGCACGGGAAACGGCAAGACTTTCGCCACGATCTCGGCAACCTCCATGCGGGGGTGCTTATCGGCCTGCCACGATTTTTTCGAATCGCACCAGCGACAGGCATTGGAGCAACCGGCCAACCGGATAAAAACAGCCGGCATGCCGGTAAAGAATCCCTCGCCCTGCAACGAATAAAACAATTCGACAACGGGAAGCATTTTTTTACGGACTTTGATGATTAATCGCCTAAGCAGATGTTGATGCCGCGGGCGGTACGGATTAAGTTGCAGTCTTCGTCGACGAACTTCATTCGGTTGATGGCCTCGCTCAATGGCACAGCGACCATGTTCGGGTGGCGGTAGGCGACCATGTGTCCCCATTCGCTGTTGCATACCATTTCAAAGGCCTTGACGCCAAATTGGGCGGCCAGTATCCGGTCGTAAGCCACCGGCGTGCCTCCGCGCTGAACGTGGCCTAAGACGGTCTCGCGGATATCTAATTCCAGTCCGGCGGCTTTCAGTTCGGCCGACAGGCGCACGGCGGCGCCGACAAGCCGGAAATTTTCATAGCCTACTTCGTTGCCGGCAAAGCCCGACGCCGTCCCGTCCATCGGTTTTGCGCCTTCGGAAATCACGATAACCGCAAAGTGCTTGCCGCGCCGGAAGCGTTCTTCCAGACAATCCATGACGCTCTTCACACGGTAGGGTATTTCAGGGATCAGGCATACTTCGGCGCCGCCGGCAATCGAGGCATTGAGGGCAATCCAGCCGGCGTCGCGTCCCATGACTTCCATAATCAGTATCCGGTTATGGCTTTCGGCCGTCGTAACTAATTTATCGAGCGCGTCGGTGGCGATCTGCACCGCCGTGTGAAAGCCAAAGGTGTAGTCGGTAGCCTCCAAATCGTTATCAATGGTTTTCGGCACGCCAATAACCGGCAGGCCTTTTTCAAATAATCGTTGGGATATCCGTTGCGAGCCGTCGCCGCCAATATTTACCACGGCGTCGATGCCCATCAGACGGCATTTGCGGATCATTTCGTCGGAGCGGTCAACGGCCTCCCATGCGCCGTCAGCGCCGCGGACAGGCCAGGCAAACGGGCCTCCTTTGTTGGTAGTGCCGATAATGGTGCCTCCACGTACGTGAATGCCCGACACCGTTTTCGGGTCTAAAATCCGTATATTCGTCGGTTCTTCCAACAGCCCGTTGAACGACTGAATGCTGCCCAATACTTCCCAGTTACGCTCCTGATGCGCCCGTTTAACAAACGCCCGCAGAACGGCGTTTAATCCCGGACAATCACCGCCTCCGGTAGCTATTAATACTCGTTTCTTCATCTATTTTTTGTTTGTGTAATGAGACGACAAAGGTACAAAAAAGTTTAGCGCCGGGACGTTTGAGACGATTGGGCGGTTCCGGCTCCCCCGATAGCGGCGTCTACCGGGGACATATCGGGACAAATCGAAAAAATCAGTACCTTTGTCCCCATGAGAATAGCTGTTTTTCCGGGAAGTTTCGACCCCTTTACTGTGGGGCATTTCGATGTGTTGAAGCGGGCGTTGCCGCTTTTCGACCGTATTATTGTAGCCATTGGCGACAACCAGAATAAAAAAACACTGTTTACCGCCGACCAGCGCAGGGCGATCGTCGTACAAGCCGTCAAACCCTTTGCCGACGCGGTGACGGCGCTAACCTACAACGCCCTTACGGTCGAACTGTGCCGCACGCATCGGGCGGCGTTTATTATTCGCGGCGTCCGCACCGCCGGCGATTTTGAGTATGAAAATACCATCGCGCAGGCAAACCAACTGTTAGCGCCCGAGGTGCAAACCCTCTTTTTCCCGTCGAGGCCGGAGTATGCCTTTATCTGCTCGTCGGTTGTGCGCGACGTCCTGCTGCACGGCGGCGACGTCTCGGCGCTGGTGCCCGAAGGAGTCGCGGTCGAAAAGCCGGCGACAAGCTAAAAACAGGTTGGGCGCAAGCGTAACCCGTCCTACGCGCCGGCGTCGTTGAGGGCGTCGACGAGTCCGCTTTGCATCACGACGTCGCGCACCGAAGCGTAGGCGGCGTCCAAAAAGGCGGGCAGCCGGCGAAGCGGTATCCACTCGACGCGCGTAATCCCTTCGGCGGTTTGCGGGACGGTCGGCGCGCCGCTCCGGTCGTCCATGGTAAACCAGCGCGTGTGTTTCATAACCCATTGCCCGGCGTCCTGATAGAGATGGTAGCTGTCGGCAAGCGGCGCCTGCCATTGCAGGCTGTGGAGGCCGCATTCTTCCGCGACTTCGCGCAACGCTGTTTCCTCCGGGCTTTCCCCCGGCTCGCAGTGGCCTTTGGGCAAGTCCCAGCGGTTGTGGCGAAAAATCATCAGGACGTCGCCGTCCGTATTCCGAACCAGCCCGCCGGCCGCCTCCCGACAGGTAAACAACGCCCGTATGGCGGACAGCGCCTCCTGCGGATCGTCGGCCACGAAATAGACCGTCGCCTGATCGTGCTCCAGAAAATAACGGACAAACGGGGGAATATCCGATTTTTTTGTAATTTTGCACCCTATGGCGTTCGCATCGGACGCACATTGATCCCACTGGTCGGTAACGGCCAACAGGCGGTCGTTAAAGAATATTTTTATCATGTGATACTTTTTTAACTGCAAAGATACTATGAATTCGATAGAGAAAACAATAGCCCGTCAACTTTTAGCCATAAAAGCCATACAATTGAATGTGGAAAAACCGTTTACCTGGGCGTCGGGCTGGCGCTCGCCGATTTATTGCGACAACCGGAAAACCCTCTCCTACCCCGCAATCCGCAAACTCATTTATGAAAATTTGGCTCAAACGGTCAACGAGCATTTTGCCGAGGCCGACATGATCGCCGGAGTCGCCACCGGCGCTATCGCGCACGGGGCGCTGGTGGCAGAGTACTTGAAAAAGCCCTTTGTATACGTCAGAGCGGCGCCCAAAGCGCACGGGCTGGAAAACCTCATTGAGGGCTATTTGCCCGACGGATGCCGGGTGGCAGTCATCGAAGACCTGATCTCGACCGGCCACAGCAGCCTGACGGCCGTAAATGCCTTGCGCAAAGCCGGCGCCGACGTATTGGGGATGGCGGCGATCTTCACGTATGAATTTGACCTCGCGCGGCGCCATTTTGAAAAAGCCGACTGCCTCCTGTATACCCTCTGCAACTACGCCGCTTTAATCGCCGAAGCACGCGACGCCCGCTACATCACCGACGACGACCTCGACGCCCTCCGGCAATGGCGCGAAAACCCCGATCAGTGGCAAACGCCCTGCTAAGCCCCGTCGCCCCGACGAAAACGGAAAAGCCGCCTGTATGCTCCCATACAGGCGGCTTTCGACGAGAAGCCTCTCAAGGCCTCTTCCGACTACGCGACGCAGTTAAAAGTAAAACGACAGCGTCAGGGCGCCGTTAAAGTTGTCGAACGCAAAGCTCGACGACGACGTGCCTGTTTTGTCCGTCTTTGTCGTTACGGCGCTGTTATCCCATGTTTCCGTTTTCCGTTCCCCGTTGCCGGAACTGTCGAACCCGATTCCCCATCCCAACTCGCCGCCAATGGCAAAGCCGGGCGCAATGAAATATTCCGCTCCCGCAAACAGGTTGACGGCCACTCCGAACGTAAGCCCGTTGCTCAGACTGAGCGTGCGCGTCCCGGTATTGGCGCTCGAAAGCGCATTTCCGTAGGTATACGATTTATCGTTCGCCGTACGGAGGCCGACGCCCAATTCCGCGCCATAGAATCCCTGTAGTCGGGTTTCCCCGATCCGTTTTTCCAGTCCGAAAGCCAGCCCGATATTCGTATTGCTGGTTTTTTCCACATCGGTAACTTTCTCGTCGGTCGTGCTGCCCGTCTTGGGGACGAGCGTCGAAACGCTTTGCAGATCGTAGCCAAGACGGACTTTTCCCCGCAGGGCGGTCTTGTCCGACAGGAAATATTTGCCGTAGAACGCGGCATAGGTAAACGCGGGCGCCGTCGCGTCGGCGTCGCTGAAAATACCCCCGATGTAAGTCAGGAACGGCGTCGCATCGATGCCCAACGCCACGCTCCCTTCATGCGGAAGAATCGGCGTGCCGTTATTCGTTTCCAGTACATCGCCCGACCCCGACTGAGCCGGTAAAAAAGTGATAGCGCTTAAGGCTATTCCAAGTGTTAAGAAGATTTTTTTCATACTTACTTAATTTTAATTTTTAAAAAATGGAAATGCAAATATACATGAAAATTTTGAATTATGAGGTAATGGAGTTAGAGGAGGTAATGGAGTTAGTGTAGGTAATGGAGTTAGTGTAGTTAGAATAGCGTGCGACAATGGCCGAATGTCGCACGACATTCGGCCATTGTCGCACGACATTCGGCCATTGTCGCACGGCATTATGAAAATTGTCGCACGACATTGCGCCATTGTCGCACGACATTGCGCCAATGTCGCACGGCATTCGGCAAAATGTCGCACGACATTGCGCCAATGCTGCACGACATTACGCCAGTGCTGCACGACACCGCCGCAATGCTTCGATACATTGGCGCGATGTACGCCCCTTTTTTCTTTTTGAAACCGGCATGTTTCATCCGACGACTGGGGGGCGGTTTTTGGGATTGTTGTATTCATTTTCTTTTTAAATAAATGAGGGGTGGTTTTTGGGGCTGCGGGCGATGCGTTAGTTAATTCTGATTCCATGTGGCCGTGTCATTCACCGTCCAGCCCCTGCCCACGGCGATGCTTCGGTCGCAGTCTCTGGTTCCCGCGTTGGGGCTGCCGCCGCTTCTGGGGTTGTTATAGATGTACACCGTTTTCTCGTCGGCACCGGTGGGCAGCGTATTGAACAGCGCGTCGAGCGCGGCGGCGTCGAACTGGTTGGTCTGGATGCGCAATTTCTTTAGCGCAGTGTTATTCGTTACGTTTAATGTGGTCAATTGGTTTTGGAAACACCACACGGAGTCGAGCGCGGGGTTGGCGCTGAGGTCTAAGGCCGTCAATTGATTATAGCCACAATTCAAGGAGACGAGCGCAGTGTTGGCGCTGAGGTCTAATGTGCCCAATAGATTACTGCCACAACTCAAGGTGGTGAGCGCCGTGTTTATACTGATGTCCAATGCAGTCAATTGATTAGAGCTACAATCCAAGGCGGTTAGCGCCGTGTTATTCGTTACGTTTAATGTGGTCAATTGATTATTGCTACAATGCAGGGTGGTTAGCGCAGTATTTTTACGGACGTCTAATGCGGTCAGTTGATTATAATAACAATACAGCGCGATTAGCGCCGTGTTTTTACTGACGTCCAATGAACCCAATGGATTACTGCCACATTGTAAGTAGGTTAGCGCGGTGTTTTTACTGACGTCCAAGGCGGCCAATTGATTTGCGTGGCAATACAGGGAGGCGAGCGCGGGGTTCGCGCGGAGGTTTAATGTGGTCAATTGATTAGCGCTGCAAGACAAATTGCGTAGCGCCGTATGTTTACTGACGTCTAAGGCGTCCAATCGATTATTGTTACAATGCAAAGTGATTAGCGCCGTGTTTTTACTGACGTCTAATGCGGTCAATTGATTATTGCCACACTCTAATCGGGTTAGCGCCGTGTTTTTACTGACGTCTAATGCGGTCAATTGATTACTGTAACAATACAAGGTGGTTAGCGAGGCGCATCCGGTTACGTCCAACGCCGTCAATTTATTGTTTTGGCACTCCAGCCACGTGATAGTTCGGGCTTGCCCGACGACGGTGTAGGGCGGCGTGGTAGCGGCGGCGAAAAAGTGCTTTATCCCGCCGCCGCCGGCGCACGTGGTGTCTGTCCCG
>JAIRMW010000153.1 GCA_031258415.1 Prevotellaceae bacterium | reverse complement strand
GCGACGTTGCGACACGCGCCATTGCCCGTCAGGGCATTCATAGCAATAGAAAACGACATCCCCCTATCCTCAACCGTTGTCCGCCGGCCATGTATCCCTGACGGGGAATGCGCTCCGCGCCGGCCTCCCTCTGTGTCCCTCTGTGCCCCTCCGTGTCCTCTGTGCAAGAAAAAAGGAACACAGAGGGGCACAGAGAACCACAGAGAGCGGCCGCCGCAGGCCAATTGTTCATTGGTTATTGGTCATTGTTCATTGGCTCGTTGGCTCGTTGGCCGTCGAACGTCGGACGTCGGGACGTCGAACAAGGGCATAAAACAAAGGAGGCGCCCTTTCAGGCGCCTCCCTCACAAAAATGTACCCTTGTTATAACTGAGGCCCTGCGGCCACTAATGCTTTTCCGGTATCGTTGCCGGTAAATTTGGCAAAGTTTTTCGTAAACCGTCCGGCCAGATCGAGGGCTTTTTCCGTCCACTGCGCCGCGTCGGAGTAGGTATCGCGCGGGTCTAAGATCGCCGCGTCTACGCCGGGCAGGGCGGTGGGTATTTCCAAACCAAAGAAGGGTATTTTCTTTGTCGGGGCCTTGTCGATGGCGCCGTTCAGGATCGCGTCGATAATACCGCGCGTATCCTTAATGGAAATGCGTTTGCCGCTGCCGTTCCAGCCGGTATTGACCAAATAGGCTTTGGCGCCGGCCTGCTGCATTCGTTTGACTAATTCTTCTCCGTACTTTGTCGGGTGCAACGACAGGAATGCGGCTCCGAAGCAGGCGGAGAACGTCGGGGTAGGTTCGGTAATCCCGCGTTCGGTGCCGGCGAGTTTGGCCGTAAATCCCGACAGGAAATAATACTGCGTCTGTTCCGGCGAGAGGATCGATACGGGCGGCAGGACGCCAAAAGCGTCGGCCGACAGGAAGATGACTTTTTCGGCCGGGCCGGCTTTCGATACCGGTTTCACGATATTGTGAATATGGTAGATCGGATAGGACACCCGGGTGTTTTCGGTAACCGATTTATCATTGAAATCGATTTTACCTTGGCTGTCTACCGTTACGTTTTCGAGCAGCGCGTCGCGTTTGATCGCGTTATAAATATCCGGTTCGGCTTCTTTGCTCAGGTTAATCACCTTGGCGTAGCATCCGCCTTCAAAGTTAAACACGCCGTCGTCGTCCCAGCCGTGCTCGTCGTCGCCGATAAGCAGTCGTTTCGGGTCGGTCGAAAGCGTTGTTTTGCCGGTACCCGACAGGCCGAAGAAGATCGCCGTGTTCTTGCCCTCCAGATCCGTATTGGCCGAGCAGTGCATCGATGCAATCCCTTGCAGGGGGAGCAGGTAGTTCATGTACGAGAACATGCCTTTCTTCATTTCTCCGCCGTACCAAGTGTTCAGGATAATCTGGATTTTCTCCGTCAGGTTAAATACTACGGCTGTTTCGGAGTTTAATCCCAGCTCTTTGTAGTTTTCGACCTTTGCCTTCGAGGCGTTCATCACCACAAAATCGGGTTCTCCGTAGGTAGCCAGTTCCGCTTCGGAGGGACGGATAAACATGTTTTTTACAAAATGCGCCTGCCAGGCTACTTCCATAATAAACCGGATTTTCAGCCGGGTGTTTTCGTTGGCGCCGCAAAACGTATCGACGACGTAGAGTCGTTTTCCCGAAAGCTGGTTTACCGCCAGCCTTTTCAAGGCCTTCCACGCTTCCGGCGTAACAGGTTTGTTGTCGTTCTTATACTCGTCGGAGGTCCACCACACCGTGTGGCGGGTTGTGTCGTCGAGGACAAAGAACTTGTCTTTGGGCGAGCGTCCGGTATATACGCCGGTCATCACGTTCACCGCGCCGAGCTCGGTCGGCTGGCCTTTTTCAAACCCTTCGTTTTGCGTGCTTAGTTCCGCTTCGAAAAGCGTTTCAAACGAGGGATTGTAGATCACTTCACGAACCCCCGTAATGCCATACTTTGTTAAATCAATAGTTGCCATACTCATCATTTATTAATAATCGTTTTTTTTAATTGAGGCCGCAAAGGTACAAAATTAATTATGAAATATGAATCTCCTGCGTCCTTCGGGTTGCGCCGCGCTTGTCGCCGTCGCGTTCCGGGGGCGCAGAGGGCGACTCAAGGCGCCGATACGCCGGAAAACGCCGCGGCAGGCCTGCCCGAAAATTTCGCGCCGGCGTGGTATGAACACTCAACTTTTTTCCTATCTTTGTATACTAACTTTTGTTTTATGCGAAAAATTACAATTATATTATTTTTTTTCTTGCTGACCATTACGCCTTTGCGGGCCGTTACGGCCAATCCGGCGCCGCTCGTCAAAAAGCAGCCCGACGGTACCGAAATCACCGTCCGGCTTCGGGGCGATGAAAAAGTACACTGGATGGAAACCCTCGACGGCTACACCCTGATGTACGACGCCCGACAATACATCGTCTATGCGACCACCGACGCCGACGGCAATATGATTCCTTCGACGGTGAACTATATGGGCGACTCGCAGGCGCAGCGCAGCCCGACAGGGCTCCCTGCGGTGCAGGGGCTTGCAAAAGGCCTCCGCTACAGCCCGTCGCAAGTAGCCGCCCTGCGGCAAATATGGGCGATCGACGCCGATCTCCAGCGACAGGCGCAGGCCGCTCCCGTTACCGGCCAGAAAAAAGCCCTCTGCGTGTTGATGGGTTTTAAAGACAAGTCGTTTATCCGAACGAAAGCCGAGTTTGAGAACCTGCTCAATCAGGTCGGCTATAACGTCGGCGGCTCCCGGGGCAGCGTCAAAGACTATTACAAGGAAAACTCCTACGGACAGATGGATTTGTCGATTACGGTCGTAGGCCCCTATACGGCCTCGAACACCACCTCGTACTACGCAGACCATGAGCAGGCCTTCGCGCGGGAAGCTGCGCAGGCCGCCAATGCCGACGTCAATTTTAATGATTTTGCCGAAGCGGGCGTGTTGAGCACCTTCCATATCATTTTTGCCGGCTACGGGGACGAATCTATCGGCAACGGGCAACAAATCTGGTCGCACAAATGGCAACTGAGCTCCACGCTCACGTTAGACGGCGTGCGCATCTCGGTCTATTCCTGTTCGCCCGAGCTGCGCGGCAGTTCGGGAAGTAACCTGACGTATATCGGCGTCATTTGCCATGAACTGTGCCACGTGTTCGGCGCCCCCGACTATTACGATACCGACGACCGCAACGGCGATTTTACAGGCACCGGCTCCTGGGATTTGATGGCCGACGGCAGCTGGAATGATAACGGACGTACCCCGGCACATATTAATATGTTCCAGAAAATACTGTACGGCTGGGTTACCCCCGAAGAATTGACCCGGCCTAAGAATATAACCAATATGCCTAATTCGGCGGAAAACGGAGTGGCCTACACGATCCCTGCCCATACCGACGGGGAAATGTATGTGCTGGAGAACCGGCAGCAGACCGGCTTCGACAGGTATATACCCGGCCACGGGCTGCTGATCTACCACGTCCACCGGGACGCCCTGAATAATAACGGCAGCAACGACAAGCATCCGCAGGAAATGTATCCGGTATGCGCATCGGCGTCGGCGCAAACGCCCACCACCTCCGTCAGTTCGTATGGCAACATCAATAGCGCCGGCTGCCCGTTTCCCGGAACGTCCGGTAACCGCGCGTTTACCGACTACTCCACGCCCATGGCATTCTCCTGGGCGACCGACAGGGGGATCGGCAAACCCGTCGCTGCTATTACGGAAACCAACGGGCAAATAGCGTTTGAATTTATGCCCGAAATGCCCGACCTGCAAAAAGTAACCATCAATACGACGGACATGCCCCTGCCGGAAAACAATGAAACGATATTGTATATCGCCGCCTGCAACGAACAAACCTTCACGCTGAGCGTGCTGTCGAACGGCACGGTAACCATACAGACCGCCAGTTCGACCTACGCCAATGGCTCTACGATCCCGCTGATCGACGAAAAAATCAACGGCTCGATCGTTATTACCACCCGCAGCGGCGACTATCCGTTTCCGTTTACGATCTCCGGCGCCATCCACAATAGCCTCCCGCTGTATATCCAACGATGGGGAAAAACCCTGTCGGTGATCAATAACCCGGCCAATAACGGCGGATACCTGTTTAGCGGCTACCGCTGGTTCCGCGACGACAATCCCGGCGTAAGCGTCGGCAACACGGGCTATATAGTATGCGACAACGAATGCGACCGGTACTACGCCGAAGGACTTCTGTACGACACATGGCATAAACTGTGTAGAAACGACGCCGGCCGGTATTCCGACGCGGCGACAACCTACCCGAACCCGGTAGCGGCCGGGCAGCCCCTGTTCATTGAATTACCGGAAGGAATGGCCGGCGCCACCGTGCGTATCTACGACGTCCACGGACGCATCGTCCGCCAACAAAGCCATGCGTATAACGGCAGTATCCCCGCGCCGGTTCAACCGGGACTGTTCTTCATACAAATCGTCACGCCGGAAGAAGGCGTCGTCGACGTACAGCAAATTATTGTAAACTAAAAAAACGGCTATTAAAAAAAATCTCCAAAAGATGAACGCACTATTTTTTACCGGCGCCCTTATCGCGACATTCGCAGGGAGCCATATTCTCCATGCACAGGAACTCGAACAACCAGTCAAAACGAATAAAACGCCCCGCTCTGTCATTTCTGCCGGCGCTTTCGGCGGCATACAAACCTTGACATACCAACTGACCAACAAAGGCGTCAGGTCTATCGGCCTGAGCGGTGGCGGCGGCGTCGGGTACGCCTTTCACATAACCCGCACGCTAAGCGTCAGCGCCGGCGCAGAACTGTCGAACTATACCGCCTCGCTCGTATACAATGCGCTCAGCAATCAGGTATACCGAAACGGCGGCGTACGGTTCAATTATAGCATTACCGAATACTGGGAAAGCCAAACGGCGTTGTGGCTGGACGTCCCCATACTGATACGCCTGACCGTTCCGACCGGCGTCGGCAGGCACGCGATCCGTTTTGCCGGCGGCGTCAAATTCGGACTGCCGGCAAACCTGCAATATACATGGTCGGTCAAAGGCCACAAAACCCTGTCGGCAATCCTCGACTACGAAAGCATGGAATATGATTTCAACGCTATTTTCCCCCCGAATACGGCGGCAGCGCTGCCTGAGCAGACAGGCCGCCTGTTGTTGAACACCTCGATACAGCTTGCCGCGGAAGTAACCTACTGCCTGCCGGTTTTCGCCCAAAGCGCCCTGTCGCTGTCCGCCTATTTCAGCTATGGCCTGAACAATATACAGAATCCCAAAAAGAAACAATTAGTAACGTACAGCACCGCCGACGCCGACCTGCGCAACAAGCCCCCGCAATATACGTATAACGGCAGCATATTGAATACCGCCTTCGCCTCGTCGATTCGCACGTTCGCTCTCGGATTAAAATTGCAACTGGAATGGGGACTATAGGCGTTTAGCTCGTTTCTTTTTTGTACCTTTGACCTTTATTTAAAAAGTTTCATTAAAAATTTCTACATTATGAATTGCTTTAAAGCTTGTAAAAACAGGATGCTGTTGTTAGCATTTACAATAGTATCGTCGTGGGCAGTTGCCCAAACACAGTCGCCGCTGGACGTATATACGCTTCCTAACGGCCTGACCATTATTCTACAGGAAGACCACCGTCGTCCCGAAATAATGGGTTTCATATCTACCCGTGCCGGCAGCGTCAACGAAGACCCGACTGCTACCGGACTGGCTCACTACTTGGAACACATGCTGTTCAAAGGTTCTACGCAATTGGGTACCATCGATTGGGAAAAGGAAAAACCCCATTACGATAAAATCATAGAACTGTACGACCAGCTGGGTAAAACAAAAGACAAAAAACAGCGCGATGCCCTCCAGAAACAAATTAATCAGGAATCGCTGGAAGCCGCCAAATATGTTGTGCCCAACGAGCTGTCGCGGTTAGTCGGCCAAATGGGCGGCGTCTACCTGAATGCGTTTACCAGCTACGACATTACGGCTTACTTCAGCATGATCCCCTCCAGCCAGTTAGAACGCTGGCTGGCGCTCTACAGCCATATCTTCCAGCAGCCGGTATTTCGCGGATTTCAGGCCGAACTGGAAAATGTATACGAAGAATATAATATGTATTCCGACCGCCCGGATAACCGGATCTCCGAAGAAGTGATGAAGGCCCTGTTTAAGAAAACCCCCTACGGCCGCGACGTTATCGGCCTGCCGGAACATCTGAAAAACCCTTCGCTGACGCAACTGCAAAAATTCTTCAAAACCTATTATGTCCCCGGCAATATGGCGCTTGTGCTCGTTGGCGATTTCAACAGCGCGACCGCCAAGGCGCAGATAGAACAAACCTTTGGAAAATGGACGGTCGCCCCGGTACCCACCGTGCAGTTTGAACAGGAAGAGCCTTTCAAGGGACGCGAGCTTCTGGAACTGAAAATGGGTCCCGTCGACGCGATTTTCCTCGGCTTCCGCACAGCGCCCATCCGAAGCGAAGACGAAGTGATACTCAATGTATGCAGCGCCCTGCTGAGCAACGGACAATCGGGTCTTATCGACCAGTTAGTGTTCGACAACAAAGTACTCTACGCCGGTGGCGGAAACAACGCCATGAAACACGGCGGCGTATTTATGCTGCAAGCCATCCCCAACCCGCAGGAATTTTACGAAGGCCCCTCGACCGACAATATCACCTCGATGGATGAATACCGATCGGTCATGCGCGAAATGGAACGGGCGCGCATTAAAGCATTCCCGCAAACGGAAGAACTGATCCTCGACGAAATCGAAGCCCTGAAAAACGGCGACTTTGGCGACTGGCAACTCGAATCGGCCAAACAGGCGATCATCACCAGCCACCAGCGCCAGCAGGAATCGGTAACAAGCAGAGCGCAAACATTGGGACTCTACTTTGCCCACGAAATCGACTTCTCGCATTATATCAACTACGAAGAAAACATTAAGAAAATTACCAAAGACGACGTCCTGCGGGTAGCCAAAAAATATTTCGGAAAAAACCATCTGACCGTATTTGTAAAACCCGGCAGCATCAAAAACAACGAAATCGACAAACCGGAATACAAACCACTGGAGTTCCCGAATGCCGACGCCAAATCGGCCTTTGCAAAAGCCTTTGACGCCATTCAAACCCCCGAACAGAAATACAACTACATCGACATGGAAACCGACGTCCAGAAGTTGACCATGAATAACGGCAATACCCTGTATTATTCCAAAAATCCGGTAAACGACATCTTCTCCCTGACCATCCGCTACGAAGTAGGCCAGTCGACTATCAAGGAACTGGAATACGCCGGCCTGCTGAACTTCGCCGGCGCCTCGGCGCGCGACGCCAAAAGCCTCAAAGGACAGTTTGCCCGCCTGAACTGCTCGTACGGACTCAGCGCAAACAAAAACTACGTCGTAATCAGCCTGAGCGGGCCGGAACAAAACCTCCGGCAAGCGCTGACATACTTAAACTTGTTCATTAACGAAACCAACCTGCAACGAAACCAGATGTCGCGATTAGCGCAAAGCGAACGCTACAGCCGGCAACAGGAACGCGAGGAACCGGAAATCATTGCCGACGCGCTGGAAGAATATGTGCTCTACGGAAGCAAATCGGACTACCTCGACCGCCTGTCGATTAAAGACCTGATGGGGGTAAAAGCAAACGAACTCGTTACGGCCTTCAAATTGGCCACGGAATACCCGGCCACGATCTTCTACACCGGAGCCAAACCGGTAAACGAAATCAAAACAACCCTCGAAGCCACCGTGAAATTTACCGACAAGGAAAAACGGAGACCCGCCAAAGGCTATCAGGAACGCGAAAAACAAACCATCGCCGAAAACACGGTCTACTTCATCAACCAGTCGTCCCTACAGGCGCAAATAGGCCTCTTTGCCAACGGGAAACCCTTTGAACTGGCCGACGTGCCGAAAATCTCGGCGTTCAACAACTACTTCGGCGGCGGCATGAACGCGCTCATGTTTCAGGAAATTCGCGAATTTCGCTCGCTCGCCTACGGCTCGGGCGCCATGTACGCAACCCCGGGACTGCCCGGAAAACCCGCATGGTTCAACGGCTATATCCAAACGCAGGCCGACAAGGCCAATACCGCTCTGGAAGTATTTATGGGGCTGATAAACGACATGCCGCAAAAACCGGAACGGATGGAAACACTGAAAGCCTATCTGGCTCTCTCGGCCTCGTTCCGTCCCGACTTCCGAAGCCTCCCGCAGACCGTCGAAAACTGGCGACGGATCGGCTATACCGACGACCCGCTGAAAATCACCCTGCCGGCCTACAATGCTCTCCAATTCGACGACATTGTCAAATTCAGCAACGACTTTATCAAACCGCAACCGAAGGCCCTCTTAGTAGTCGGCCCCAAAAAGCGTATCGACACCAAAGTCCTCTCGCAATACGGCGTCCTGAAGGAATTAAAACTGAACGACGTGTTCAGCAAAGACGAAGAATAAAGCCCTTTCGGGCAACACAAAAAGGCGGACCGCAAGGCCGCCTTTTTTCATTTTATATGGACGGTCCGCCCCTATCCTTCGGGCGCCCCCGCCGGCGACGGCAGGGCTAAAGCCCCCAATAGATTTGGTTCTCCTTTTCTTTCCGCCGGCTGAGGCCGACGGCAATGGTTCATTGTTTATTTTCCCCATTAAAAAAAACACGTTTTTTGAAAATAGTTTGTGGGAATACTAAAAATCACTATCTTTGTACTTCGGTTCTGATAATATACATTA
>JAIRMW010000159.1 GCA_031258415.1 Prevotellaceae bacterium | reverse complement strand
TTGGTGATTTTTTTGCAGATATATGCGATGGCTTCCCGGTAATAATCCGGCGTACAAATATCGCCGAAGGCCACGCGGACGCGCGGTTTTAGATAATCGCCCCGCCGCACATGGATACTCACGGCGTTGGAGGCGTCTATCATGGCCAGCATTTTCTTATTTCCGGCGTCCGTTACCGGCGCAAACCGGAAGTCGTGCAGCAGCGCATCCTTTACAGCGTCCGGATAGCGGTATTCCTGCCAGTGTCCATTCCACCAGATGGCTTTTTTAGCGGGGTGTTCCCGGTCGGTTTGCAGGTTGATTCCGAAAACTTTCTTCAATACGTCGCCGGCTAAATAGAAAGGACGCGCTTTCCAGTAAGGCAACCGATGGCTGTTGTGCGCCACGGCTTCAAATGCACGTTCTAATTCTATTTGCCCCCGTTGTCGGTAGTACGGTGCAGAGCTGTCCAACCAAACGGTTTCGCCGGCTTGGAGCAGGTAGTGGAAGAAGGCATATTGAAACATCTGGTTGCCCAAGCGCCCTTGAAAACAAATAATCTTCATAACATCTGCAATGGCCTAAACAAGGCGATAATTTTTATACTCGAACCAGCGCCGGCCGGTCAATTGTTCCAGCCGGTGCAGGCAGCGGTTCTTGAACGAAAATTTCTTTTGGGTTACGTCGAACGAAAACGACCAGTTCTTTCGTGCAATCCGCTCCTGCATGACTGACGGATGCGTGCCGTCAAACAGGTTGAGCGAATCGACGTCCGAATAATCAAATTCCTCCGTATTCGGAATATGGCGAGCTATCCATGCGTCGTCGTGCCACATGCGGTGAAACTTCAGGGCTTTTGCCTGCTGGTATTTTGGCGGTTTCACCCATCCGTAATGATAAATAAACGCATCGATCGCTTTCACACGCAGCCTGCGCCCGTTGAGTCGGAACCCCTGCGCATCGCGGTAGGAACGAATGGTCTTGTCGGGACGTACAACTCGTATTTCGTGTTGATACCAGCGGCGTGAATCGCCCCGATAATCGTAGGAGCCATAAAAATGAATGTATTTAAACAGCAATCCTTCCACTTTCTTATCGTCTTTATATTGTTCCATCGCTTGCCGGACAGCGGGGATATATTTTTCGTGCAATACTTCGTCGCCCTGAATATAAAACGCCCAATCGGCGTCGGGCGCTATGGCGGCAAAGGCTTTGTCGGTTTCGATGGCCAGGACGCGGCCGTTTTTACGCAGGCTGTCGTCCCAAACGGAATGGACGATTTTGATTTTATCGGAAGGAATGGACTGTACGACGGACAGCGTATCGTCGTCCGAACGACCGACGCATACAATCATTTCGTTGCATAGGGGTAGAATAGAGCTAATCGCTTCCGTAATCGGATAATCGAATTTCCGGGCATTTCGTATAAATGTAAAACCGCTGACTTTCATATATCAATTTAAAACCCTGCAAAGTTACGATTTTTTTAATACCTTTGTAACTCGTATGGAAAAAATCTGGAAACTAAAGGAACAGGGCGACCCGGAGTTGGTTCGCCATTTATCGGCTGCATTAGGTATTGATCAAACGCTTGCGAATCTGTTAGTGCAAAGAGGGGTGCAGTCGTATGAAGAGGCCGAGACTTTTTTCCGCCCGCAATTAACGCATCTGCACGACCCCTTCCTGATGAAAGATATGGACAAAGCGGTAGAACGCATTCAGCGGGCGATACGCAATCAGGAAAAAATAATGGTTTACGGCGATTACGATGTGGACGGCACAACGGCCGTGTCGCTGGTCTATTCGTTTCTGAAGACCTTCAGCCCGCAGGTGTCATTTTACATTCCCGACCGCTATAACGAAGGCTACGGAATTTCGTTCCAAGGCGTTGACTATGCGGCGCAGCACGGGATTTCGTTAATTATTGCGCTCGACTGCGGCATCAAGGCTAACGATAAAATCGACTACGCCAACGAGCGCCGGATTGATTTTATCATTTGCGATCATCACCTGCCCGACGGCAATATTCCCAAAGCGCTGGCCGTACTGGACCCCAAGCGGGCCGACTGCCGGTATCCGTTCGACGATTTGTCGGGCTGTGGCGTAGGATTTAAGCTGTTGCAGGCCTTTTGTCTCAAGCAGGAAATTCCCTTTGAGCGGCTGGCGCCGTTTTTGGATTTGGTGGTCGTAAGTATTGCTTCCGATCTGGTATCGATTACCGGCGAAAACCGCGTGCTGGCATACTACGGATTGAAACAGATCAACGAAAACCCAAGCCGCGGACTGCTCTCTATTATCAAACTCTCGGGATTGGATAAGCGCCCTATTGCCATTGATGATATTGTATTTAAAATAGGCCCGCGAATTAATGCCGCCGGACGCATGGAATCGGGCAAAACGGCCGTCGATTTGCTGACGGCCGAAAACGAAGAGCTGGCCGCGCAAATGGGGCTTGCCATCAATACGCATAATGACGATCGCCGCCACGTTGACCGCGAAATTACGCAGGAAGCCATTGCGATGGTCGATCGGCAGGAGATGGCCCGGACAAAAAAGTCGGTAGTGCTTTTCAATCCGTCGTGGCACAAGGGCGTGGTCGGTATCGTAGCCTCGCGGTTAGTCGAAGCGTTCTATCGCCCGTCGATCGTGCTTACGGAGTCCAACGGATTGATTACCGGTTCGGCACGCAGTATCCCGGGGTTCGACCTGTACGAGGCGATTGAATCCTGTTCTTCCGTGCTGGAAACGTTTGGCGGGCACATGTATGCCGCCGGCCTGTCGTTGCGCAGAGACTGTCTGGAAGAATTTTGCCGCCGCTTTGAAGAATATGTCGCAGCCACCGTTTCCGACGACTTGCTAATCCCGCAAATAAACATCGACGCCAGCCTCGACTTCAAACAAATCACGCCGAAGTTCTTCCGTATTCTCAACCAGTTTCAGCCGTTCGGGCCGGGCAACATGTCGCCGGTGTTTAGCACCGAAAACGTATACGACAACGGCAGCGGGCGCAAAGTCGGCAGCGGACATCTCAAACTGGAACTCATTCAGGAAGAAGAACCGCACCGCCCGATTCAGGCTATTGCTTTCAACCACGCCGAGCATTTCGAACACATGCAGGCCGGCCATCCGGTTAACGTATGCTATTCGATTACGGAAAATCATTTCAGAGGACTTACCAGTATTCAGTTGCGCATAAAAGGGATTACTAAATAACGATTGAATGAGCGGGATTACCCCAACCCATTTTCGTTCGTTCCGTTGTAAAAAAAAACGCCGGAGAACACGCTGGAAATGAAAAAAAAACGCTCGCGTGTTTTTTTTCATTTTATCCCGTCCGACAAGGAACGCTCGCGTAAAAAATAAGTAGCAATCAGTGATATGGAAAATTTGGTAACCACGCGAACCTCGCACGGCAGACGTTCGTTACGCCACCCTGCACGTCGCGGTAAGCGCTTCTTTACGAAAATATTTTTCTTACCTTTGCAGGCATAAATTATAACACTATGATAGAAAAAATTCGCGCCCTGCGCACCAACAAATGGTTTAAATTTACGGTCGTCGCCGTGAGCTGGCTTCTGTGGGTTATCTGGCTTGCTAATTACTGGTGGTTAGTTGGATTGCCTGTTATTTTCGATTTGTACATATCGAAAAAAGTAAAATGGGCATTTTGGAAAAAAACCTATAAGCAGAACGAAAAACACAATGTGCTGCTCGATTGGGTCGACGCCATTATTTTTGCGCTGGTGGCGGCCGCCTTCCTGCGCATGTATTTCTTGGAAGCCTACATGATCCCCTCCTCATCGATGGAACGCTCGCTGCTTACCGGCGATTATCTTTTTGTAAGCAAAGTGGCCTACGGCCCGCGCGTGCCCGAAACGCCGCTTTCGCTGCCGCTGGTGCATAATACGGTTCCGTTGCTCAACACCCCGTCGTATACCCGATGGATTACATGGGACT
>JAIRMW010000107.1 GCA_031258415.1 Prevotellaceae bacterium | reverse complement strand
CGGCTGCTCCGGAGAAATAGCCAGAAGATGGACAAGTTACAGGCATATGGCGATAAAAAATCGACTGGAAGGCTTGGATGTCGCTGAAAAAGGAGTACCTTTGCATCCCTGACAGGGGTAAGACTCCAAGAGTAAACAACTATCAGGTATAAGTATAATCCGAGTCTACTTTTATACGCAATAAGACGGACAAACTGTCAACCTAAATCAGGAAAAGACAGGGGGAAATAAGGTAGACCACCCTCCGGCCAACTCTTCACTCTCTCCGTCGGCTGAAGCCGACGGCAATTGTACCGGATGAGGGTGACCCGGCACTCCGGCGCGCGTAGCGCGTAGACACTGTGCGAAGCACGCCTTTTCGGCGATTTTCCGTTCAAGCGAAGCCGCAGGCGGAGTGCGTTAAAATCGCCAAGCCCTTTTTGGTTCTTTTTGCGGCGGCAAAAAGAACGGAAAAAACAAACCTGATTTCAATGAATAATGAACAATGAACGTTGGCCTGCGGCCATTCATATCAATAGAAAACAACAGGCCCCGCCATCACCATTGGCCGAAGGCCACTCATAGCCATAGCCGCAAGCGGGCGCCCGCTAATAGAAAGGTTGGTATTATTGCAGCGCCGCCAACTGCTCCTCAATGGCTTTGATCCTTGCCTCTCCGTCGGCCTGTTTTTTGCGCTCGAAGGCAACCACCTGTTCCGGCGCGTGCAGAATAAACCGTTCATTGCACAACTTTTGCTTGACAGCGGCGACAAATTGCTGCTGGTATTCCAGATCGGCGAGCAACTTCCGTCGTTCTTCCTCGACATTGAGCATGGCGCCCAACGGCACAAAAAATTCGGTGGTTCCGATAAGAAATGAAACGACATTCCGGCTACCGTCCGGCCCGCCGGGACGGATAGCACTCAGGTTGGCCATTTTTTGCAGTAGCGGAAAAAGAGTTTCGTCCGCCTCGCCCTTCACGTAGAGCTCCAGCGGCTCTCTATACGGAATGTTTTTCGTCTGGCGAATGGTTCTGACAGAAGCAATCGCCTGTTGTATCATCTCAAAATGCGCGAGGCAGTCCTCGTCGAAACAGTCGGCGTAGGGTTGCGGCTGCATCATCAGGCTTTCGCCCGGCTGGCGTGGCTGCAGATGCTGCCATATTTCCTCGGAAATAAACGGCATAAACGGATGCAGCAGTCGCAAAAGGTAATCGAAAAACAACCGGGCGGTAGCGTGAGTCGTACCGTCGATGGCTTGCCCCGACGGCGGTTTAACGATTTCCAGATACCATGCGCAGAAGTCGTTCCAAAACAGCTTGTAGATTTTCATCAGGGCTTCAGACAGTCGGTATTTGTCAAAATCGTCGTTCATTTCGATGACCGTCTTTCGCAACAAGTGTTTGAACCACTCGCCGGCTTTCGCCGAATGAGCCGGTTGCTCCTTCGTATCGTCGGCCTGCCAGCCGTTGACTAAGCGGAAGGCATTCCAGATTTTATTACAGAAATTACGTCCCTGCTCGCACAGGGCTTCGTCGAACGGCAGGTCGTTGCCGGCCGGCGAGGTAAGGAGCATGCCCATACGCACGCCGTCGGCGCCATATTGATCCATCAGCGCTATCGGATCGGGCGAATTGCCGAGCTGTTTCGACATTTTGCGCCCGAGATGATCGCGCACAATGCCTGTCAAATAAACGTTCTTAAACGGATACCCGCCGGCCCACTCATACCCGGCCATCAGCATGCGCGCCACCCAGAAAAACAAAATCTCAGGGGCGGTAACCAAATCCGAAGTCGGGTAATAGTATTGCAAATCAATATTCGGATCGACCTCCTCGCCGCTACCCGGCACGTCGGGGTCAAACACGGCGATAGGCCACAACCACGAGGAAAACCAAGTGTCCAGACAATCGTTGTCCTGCTGCAAATCGGTTATCGCAAGCGATTTATTTTTGGTCATCGCTTTGGCCAGCTTCAAAGCTTCCGCACTGTCTTCGGCGACCACAAAGCGTCCGTCGGGCAGGTACCATGCAGGAATACGATGTCCCCACCACAGCTGTCGCGAAATGCACCAGTCTTTAATAGTCGTCATCCAGTGGCGGTATGTATTTTTGAATTTCGCGGGATACAACAGCACCTCGTCGTCCATCACAGCCGCCAATGCCGGTTCGGCCAACTCGCCCATTTTGACGAACCATTGCATGGACAGCTTCGGCTCAATAGCCACGTCGGTGCGCTCGGAAAACCCTACTTTGTGCAGGTAGCTCTCTACTTTTTCCAACAGCCCCACCGCCTCGAGATCCTTTACAATCTGCTCGCGAACGGCAAACCGCTCCTGTCCGACGTAGATTTGCGCTTTTTCGTTTAACGTGCCGTCGTTATTAAAAATATCAATGACTTCCAGCCGGTGCTTTTCGCCGAGGAGGTAGTCGTTTGCATCGTGTGCCGGCGTAACTTTCAGGCAACCCGTACCAAATTCAATATCGATATACTCGTCCTCAATAATCGGCACCTCGCGATTTATCAGCGGCACGATCACCGTCTTCCCGCGCAAATGGGCATTCTTCGGGTCGTGTGGATGAATGGCCACCGCCGTATCGCCCATGATGGTTTCGGGGCGGGTGGTGGCGACCACACAGTAATCGCAAGGCGTCCCCCCTTCGGGCGCCGGCGGATTTTGCGGCTGTTTTATCTTATACCTTATATAATATAAGCGCCCGAGTTCTTCCTTGTGAATAACTTCCTCGTCGCTCACGGCCGTCAGCGCCTTGGGATCCCAATTGACCATCCGCACGCCGCGGTAAATCTTCCCCTTATTAAATAAATCGACAAACACCCGAATTACGCTCCGCGAATAGGCTTCGTTCATCGTGAAATTCATCCGATCCCAATCACACGAAGCGCCGAGTTTTTTCAATTGCTCCAGAATAATGCCGCCGTGTTTGCGCGTCCATTCCCAGGCATATTCGAGGAACTGCTCGCGGGTCAAGTCGGCCTTGTGAATGCCTTCGTTTGCCAGTTTGGCTACCACTTTTGCTTCTGTGGCAATAGAGGCGTGGTCTGTCCCGGGCACCCAGCAGGCATTTTTACCCTGCATGCGGGCGCGGCGAACTAATACATCCTGAATCGTGTTATTCAACATGTGCCCCATGTGCAACACTCCGGTTACGTTTGGTGGCGGAATGACAATTGTATAGGGTTCGCGCTCGTCGGGTTCCGAATGAAATAATTGATGTGCCATCCAGTAGGCATACCATTTGCCTTCAATTTCTGTCGGATTGTACTTTGCAGATAGTTCCATAGTTGTTTCGTGATAAATAATAAAAATTTAAAGATGCAAAGATACAAACTTTTTCGCGATTTGGAGAAGCGCTTTTTAATTCTGATTACTATCTATTTAAATTTTCTTTTTTATACTTTTTTGATTAAACCAGTACAGTGAAAAAGAGTCTAAAGCAATCAAACATTGTAAAAAAAGTTACAGGTTATTAGTACTTTTTTTTGTTCAGGTCGTTTTTATTTAGTTACTTTGCACATTAACTATGGTTGGCATAATGAGAGAAAGATTGCATGAATGGACTGCATAAAATACTGCTAAGCACGCTATTGTTGCTTGTTATTAGTGTCGTGTATGCCCAGCAATCGCCTCAGTTTAACTTGGGATTTACGAATCCGACCTTTGTAAATCCGGGCTATGCCGGCAATAATGAAGAAAACCTGTTTTGCGCTTCCGCCTACAACCGGTTGGAGCTAACAGGTTTTGACGAGGCTCCTGTTTCAACAGTGATAAACGTACAAGGGCCTATTGACATTTTGGGAGTACACAGCGGAGTGAGTCTTACGCTACAAAACGAGCAGGCTGGTTTTTTGCGGGCGCCGGAAGTAAATCTCGGCTACGCTTACCGTCGGGCAATGGGTAGCGGACAAGTAGGAATCGGTCTTTCGTTAGGGTTTATAGGCAGTTGGTATGCGTCCTCTTCGTGGCGACTACCAAGTGGCGGAGGCGCAGAAGGCGATCCGGCGATGCCTACCACACAAGACAATGCCGGTATATCGTTCGACATGGGTATGGGAGCCTATTATTCCGATTCCCGCTGGTTTGGCGGGCTATCGGCAATGCACTTGACCCGCCCGTCGTTGGGTATCGACAACAATGCGCACTATCAGCCGACGTTGTATGCTATGGGAGGATACGTATTTTTGATAGACAGTACCACATGGCAGTTGCGGCCGATGATACACATTGTTTCCGACTTTGCGCAAGTGAGTTTTAATACGGCTTGTAACGTCGTGTACGAAAATAAATATTGGGCCGGTATCAGTTACCGTTGGGGACAAACGATTGCCGGCATGATTGGAGTAGAAATACTCCCGGGACTGCGAGTAGCATACGCTTATGAATATGCTACTTCCGCATTGAGCCGATTTAGCAGTGGCACACACGAAATAATGTTAAGTTATTCGTTTGCCATTAGTACGGTTCGGGGCGTGCAACAGTATAAAAGTGTGAGATTTTTATAAACCTTATAGAAAAAATAGTGAGAATATGAAGAAGTTGCTCTATTTTACCGTTACCGTTGGATTGGTCTTCTGCACGTATAGCTGCGGAAGGACTAATTATGGATATACAGGCGAATTGTCGCGAGGAACAAAAGGGACGAATAAGAAACAGAAAGAAACGCCGCCTTTTGGAATGGTGTATATACCGCAAGGCGATTATTTGATTGGCGGTAACGACCAGGATATTTTGTGGACAATGAATGCTGTACCACACAGCATTACAATCAATGAATTCTGGATGGATCAAACAGAAATCACAAATTATGAATATCGTCAGTTTGTTAATTATGTCCGTGATTCTATGGCGCGGGCATTGTTAGGAGAGTCCGATGACTCCTTCTTCCTGAAACCGGAAGACGAAACGGAAGAATTGCCTGAAAAAAGGCCGTTGGACTGGAATACTCGTATCAATACCCGCAGAAATGACGATCAACGCACCTTATTACGGGAAATGAATTATCAAGGAGCAGAAGCTATTAATGGCAGAGAAATAGATACCCGCGGATTAGTTTATGAATATGCTTGGATCGATTTACGGCAGGCAGCCCAATCCCGTTACAATCCGGAACAAAAAAAATATAGCGGCACCGTAGTAAATGCCAAAGGCGAACGCGAAGAAGTTAAAGACCGCAGCTCATTCATTTTACGGGAAATGACCTATGTATATCCTGATACGCTGTGCTGGATTCGCGATTTTATGATGTCGTATAACGAACCGTTTGCAACCAGTTATTTTTCACATGTAGCATATAATGACTATCCGGTAGTAGGTATTTCGTGGAAACAGGCCACCGCCTTTTGCAGATGGCGAACAGATATGTTACTGTCCGCACCCCGTAGCAAGGGCGTCCTTCGTCCGCAGGAATTTCGTTTGCCGAACGAAGCAGAATGGGAATACGCTGCGCGCGGCGGCCTGAAAAACCAACTTTACCCATGGGGCGGCCCATATACGACCAACCAAGAAGGTTGCTTCCTGGCCAACTTTAAACCGCAACGCGGCCGGTATGCACTGGATGGCGGCGTTTATACAATGCCCGTAGGCTCATACGAGCCTAATGACTTCGGACTGTACGACATGGCCGGTAATGTAGCCGAATGGGTTTCGGATTCGTACGATGAAGCATCCTACAACATTCATAATGATTTGATGCCTACGTATTCTACTAATCCAAAGGGAACCGACCACCAAACCCATAAACGAAAGGTTGTTCGTGGCGGTTCATGGAAGGACATTTCCTATTTCTTACAGTGCGGTACACGCACATTTGAATATCAGGATTCAACCAAATCGTTTATCGGATTCCGTTGCATCCGTTCGTATGCGGGAACGGCACAATAAAATAACAAAGAACTTAATATTTAATTGTAAATAAAAAATTTTTTTATGGCTTCTATTTCTAAATTTGTAGCATCAAAAGGTTGGAAGAAATTAATGTCCCGCATGTACGGATGGGGCGCTGCGCTGGTTATTATCGGTGCATTGTTTAAACTGCAACACTGGACAGGCGCCGGGATTATGCTCTCCATTGGGATGATTACCGAATGTGTCATCTTCTTCTTCTCTGCATTCGAACCGTTGCCGGTCGAATACCATTGGGAAACCATTTATCCCGAATTGTCCGGTGATAATCCGAACCTCGAAGACGGCTCTGCTTCGCCGCTTGGAAGCAAAAACAATGCGCGTGATCGCCGGTTGCAAAATGGCGTGGAATTGACGGTTGCTCCCGAAGTAGCCGAAAACTTGCAGAAGAGCGTAGAACGTTTCAATCAATCCATTGATAGCTTGAACGCGCTGACGACTATCAGCGAAGCTTCGCAGCAATTCGTAAGCGGGTTGCAACAGGCGGCCACAAATATGGGTACACTTAACGAAACCGCGCAATCGTTCGCCAATACATACCGCGAAACCGCGCAAACCGTGGTAGACGTCTATCAGAATACGTCCAAGTCTGTCAGTGAACACAGCCAGCAGGCCAACGCGAACTTGGCGGTATTGAACAAAAATTTACAGGCAGTTAATACATCTTACGAATTATATTTGCAGGAACACCGCGACTATGTGGCGCATAGCAAAACATTGTTAGGCTCCATGGACTATTCGGCGCAACAAGCCCAACAGTTCGATCAGCAAATGCTTACATTAAATAAATTAATTGCGGAGCTTAATGTAGCTTATACTTCGGTCGTCCAAACAGTAAACGCAACGCTAAGAAGAAAATAATAAGCCGGTGAACGGTATGATTTTCTTTACACGTTAAACTAAAAATGAAAAGATATGGCAGGCGGTAATCTCACACCTCGTCAAAAGATGATAAACATGATGTATTTAGTGCTAACGGCTATGTTGGCGCTAAATGTATCGGCGGAAGTATTAAACGCTTTTGTCTTGATAGATATAGGTATTAATAAAAGTATTGGAACCATACGCGAGAAAAATATAGCGGATGTTGACGACTTTGCTAAAGCCATGGCCGATAATCCTGAAAAGGTTGCTCCATGGAAAATAAAGGCCGATAGCGTACATGCCCGGACAAATGCCTTATATAGTCGTATTCATAATCTTAAAATCAGGCTTATACGCGCCAGCGACGGAAAGGATGCCCCGGCGATAGTAAAAGATTCAATAGATGTTGAATTGATAGAAGGGCAAGATAATACTGATGTGGCGCCCAGTATTATGCTCGGCGAAATGAATTCGGGAGAAGCCTATAAGCTACGTAACGAGATTAATCAATACAAACAGTTTTTACTTAATCTCATAAATGACCCAGGCTCCAGTTCGGCTCGCTCGATTGAAGATGGACTACAGTTGAAAGACCCGCCAATGACTAGCGATGGGACAAACCGCACATGGGAAGCGTCTCAATTTGAAAGCATCCCGCTTATTTCGGCAATAGCCCTTTTGTCAAAACAACAAATGGATATTGTAAACTGCGAAAGCGAAGCTTTGAAGTATTTACAAAAACAAATCGATGCTTCGGACTTCAAATTCTCGGACATAGATGTGGCTATTATCCCAGATTCAAAATATGTACTAAAAGGATCAGAATACAGAGCTGATATCTTTTTAGCCGCCTACGACCCCACCCAACGCCCGGTATTTGTTACTAACCATGGACAAAATTGGCGTTCGGGAGATAAAGGAAAGATTGAGTTTAAACAAATGGCTTCGTCGGTAGGACGGCAACAAGTTATCGGCAACGTTGAATTTATGGGGCCTTCAGGAAAAACAACAGTCCCGCTACGATTTGAATATGAGGTGGCCGAACCGAACATAGTCGTATCGCCAACAAAGATGAACGTGGTATATAGGGGCGTTGACAACCCGATGAGTATTTCGCTTTCGGGCGTCTCGCTCGACCGGTTAGAACCGCGAGTAACCAATGGTACTATTTCCCGCCGGGGGAATGAATTTTTCCTGCGTCCGGGTAGCGGGCGTATGTGCGATGTTTCTGTCATTCTGGACGGCACCCAAAATATGGGTACGCTTTCATTCCGTGTTAAGGATATTCCTACCCCTACGGCCGCAGTGTATGGTATTGCTTCCAAAACCGTCAATAAAAATGAGTTGGCAGTGGCAGAAGGAGTGGTTGCCGAAATGAAAGATTTTGATTTCGACTTGAAATACGACGTAACGTCGTTTACCGTATTCGTAACTATTGACGGATACGCGAATGAAGAAACGTCTAAATCAAAATATTTTACGGATAAACAAAAACAAATAATCAGTCGTGTAAGATCTGGCCAGCGCGTTTCGTTTACCGATATTAAGGCGAAAGGCCCAGATGGGAAAGAAATAGAATTGTCGGACTTCTCACTCCGACTCAGATAAAATTATTAATTATATGAAAAAAATTACGTTTTTATTCGTTAGTCTTATCCTGCTGAGCGGGAGCATTCTGGCACAAACGCAGCAGGCGCCGCAAACGCCACAAGTGCAAGCGAAAAAAAGTTTGGTAGTAGACGGACCGTTCCGGCGCGAAATCATTGAAGAAAAGGAGCCGGTTCCTTATCCCAGCGTGCGGGAATCCGATGTTATATGGTATCGGACAGTATGGCGTGTTATTGACTTGCGGGAAAAAATCAATCAGCCGTTTTATTATCCGACTGAATTGATGCAAAGTCGGAAGAGTTTTGTACAAGCGATGGTAGAAGCGGCGCTGGCCGGCAAGTTAACCTTATACGATACCGATACGGATGAATTTACAACGGAACTGAACCCGAAAGATATTTCGGCGCGTTTTGACGCGGAAGATAAAGTGCAACGGCGTCAACGAATGGATGGAACCGATACGACGGTTGTGATTCGCGGGGAAATCAACTGGGGGGAAGTCCAGGAATTGCTGGTAAAAGAAGTATGGTTCTTCGACAAGCATTATTCGCAACGCTTTGTCCGTATTACCGGTATTTGCCCTATTCGCGTATATAATAAAGAATTGAATACGAATGACGAGGAAGAAGAAAGCGGGGAAAAAGTAAAACAGCAATTATTCTGGGTTTACTATCCCAGTGCACGTAAGATACTGGCCAATACGCCTTGCTTTACCGGCGGGAATGAAATGTCGCAGGCGTCGTTTGACGATTTGTTTATCAAACGCCGTTTCAGTTCGTACATTACGGCTATTGCCGACAACCAAAACAACCGTCGGTTTGAAAGCTATACCCGCAACGATTTTGAACGAATGCTCAAATCGGAAGAAGTGAAAAATGAATTGATGAATTTTGAGCATGATTTGTGGGAGTATTAGCAATGAATAGTGGGTTGTTGGATTAAATACTAAACGAACGGGGGAATGCTAAGCATTCCCCCGTTCGTTTAGAGACGTTTCTTCAACCGTAATCCGGTTATAGTTTCTCGCCATAGGCCAAATCGCCGGCGTCGCCTAAGCCGGGTACAATATAGGCTTTGGTTGTTAACTCTTCGTCGATAGCGCCAACCCAAAGCGTGATGTCTTTTTGTGATAAGTTCTTATGGATGTACTCCACGCCGTATTTACTGGCAATAGGCGATACAACATGCGTATGCAGCGGCTGGCCTTTTTCCATCAATGCGCAATAGGTAAGGTGCATCGATTCGCCGGTAGCGAGCATCGGATCCATTAATATCAGGATTTTGCCGGTTATGGCCGGAGCCGTGAGGTATTCCAGTTGAATGGTAAATTTGTAGTCTTTTCCGTATTTGCGATAGGCGGCGATAAACGCATTTTCGGCCTTGTCGAAATAGTTTAAGAACCCTTGATGCAGCGGCAATCCTGCACGTAGAATGGTGGCCAGTACGATATTATTGGTCGGTACGGCAATCGATGAAATACCAAGCGGGGTGGTTATATCTTGTATGGAGAACGAAAGCGTTTTGCTGATTTCGTAAGCAAAAATTTCGCCTGCACGCTCCATGTTTCGGCGGAACCGCATACTGTCTTTTTGGATGACGCTGTCGCGCATCTCGGCAATAAAGCAGTTGAACACCGACGGCGTTTTAGATAATACATGTAAATTACCCTGTAGGCTGGCAGTCTGATTCGAAGAAGGAGTTTTGTTTGTGAATGGCATAGTTGTTTTTTTTGGTTGTATGTATTAAATTTTAGATTGTAATCGGCAAATTTACAGTTCCCGTCGTAGTCGCGCTACCGGAATATTCAGCTGTTCGCGGTATTTGGCCACCGTACGGCGGGCTACGGTATAGCCGCGCCGGTTCAGCAGTTCCACTAACTGTTTGTCGGGCAATGGGTTTTTTTTATCTTCATTATCAATGCTTTTTTGCAAGATATTTTTTATTTCACGGGTCGAGACTTCTTCGCCCGATGTGGTTTTCAGCCCTTCGGAGAAGAAGTATCGTAACGGGAAGATCCCGAAATGCGTTTGAATGGCTTTGCTGTTCACCACGCGCGAAATCGTTGAGATGTCGTAGCCCGAGAAGTCGGCGATGTGTCGCAGCGCCATAGGCCGTAATTTGGTCTCGTCGCCATCCATAAAATAATTGTACTGGTAGTCGACAATCGCTTGCATGGTGGAGAGCAAGGTCTGTTGCCGCTGCTTGACCGCTTCAATAAAACGCGCCGCCGCTTCCATTTTTTGTCGTACAAAGATCATCGTGTCGCGGTCTTGTTTTGCATGGGGCATCTTGTTTCTCATCAGTTGTGCGTAACGTTTGTTGAGACGCAGCTGCGGGATATTGTAACGCAATAACGATAGTTGCAACTGGCCGTCGATAAGTTCGAGCAGGAAGTCGGGCACAATCTGGCGTGCCAGATCGTGGTACGATTCGCTGCTACTGCTGGCCGGACGCGGGTTGAGTTTTACAATTTCGTCCATGGCCGCTTTCAGGGTGTGTTCGTCAATTTGCAGTTTGGACTGGATTTTGTCAAAATGTTTTTTTCCAAAATCAGTGAAGCATTTAGCGACGACTTGCTCGGCTATTTGCTGGGCTGGCGTTTTAGTATCGTATTTGCGTAGCTGGATAAGCAGGCACTCCCGCAAACTGCGTGCGCCGACGCCCGCCGGTTCAAAATCCTGAATGACGGACAGTAATTTTTCCAGTTCTTCGAGGCTTGTGGCGATGCCCGATCGGAATGCCAGATCGTCGGCGATAGCTGTCAGGTCGCGGCGCAGGTAGCCGTCGTCGTCCAGACTGCCGATAAGGAAGGATACGATGGCGCGTTCGTGTTCGTTCAATCCGCTATATCCGGCCTGTGTTTCGAGTTGCTGTCGGAAATTTTCCCTGACCGACAGGGTGGGAAATTCGGGCTTGGCCGCCGGTGTGAAGGAGGGGATATATAATTTGTAGCTCGGCGTATCGTCGTCGGCTACCGGTACGGGCGTATATTCGTCGTCGGCTGCCGGTTCTTCGTCGAGCGCCGGGTTTTCTTCCAATTCCTCTTTGACGCGCTGGTCAAATTGCATGACCGGCAACTCCAGCAGTTTGATTGTCTGAATTTGCAGCGGCGAGAGTTTTTGCTGTAACTTTAATTGTGTGGTCTGTTTAAGCATAGCTTTGCAAAGATACAAAAAACAATTGACGGTTGCTGAATTTTCCCTACCTTTGCATCAAAATTTAACAGGGGCGTGTATGACCCCTGTATCGATTATAACGTTTTTTAGTAAAAAGGTCTTTTTCAATGAACAGTAGTATACAACATCGCATTTATTCTGAAGTCAAATCGTACTTATTGATGACCATCGGGTTATTTATTTATGCTTTCGGATGGGTGGTCTTTATTATTCCGAATCAGATTGCCGGGGGCGGCGTGATTGGTATTTCGGCTATTATTACATACGCTACGGGATTTCCTACCGAGTACAGTTATCTGCTCATTAATACGGGTTTAGTAGTAGCCGGAATGCTGGTCATGGGACGCAGCTTTGGCGTCAAAACGCTTTTTGGCATTGGGGTGGCTGCCTTGCTGTTTCATCTTCTACCGGGTTTTATTTCTCCCGAATTTATCGAAAAAGCCATTATCCACGATAACAATCTGCTGAACGCATTGATTGGCGGCACCGCCAGCGGTATCGGCATCGGCATGGTCTTTATGCAGGGCGGCAGCACCGGCGGCACCGATATTATTGCGATCGTATGGTCAAAATTTAACAATGTGTCGCCCGGCCGGGTGTTTATTTTTTGCGACCTGATTATTATTGCGTCCATTCTGTTATTGCCCGGACGTTCGTTTGAGCATGTGATCTACGGTTATATCGAAATGGTTTCGTTCTCGTATGTCATCGATTTGGTGATCTCGGGCAACAAGCAGTCGGTGCAGATTATGGTGTTTTCGCCACAGTATGAAAAAATTGCCGACAGCCTCGTGTCCGATTTGCAGCGGGGCGTTACCGTCCTTGATTCCATGGGGTGGTATACGAAAAAGGAAGGCAAGGTGATTATTGTCATAGCCCGGAAGAACGAAGTCAACAGCATTTTTCGCGTAGTGAAGGAAACCGACCCGCAGGCCTTTATTTCGGTGGCTAACGTGATGGGGGTGTTCGGTAAGGGGTTCGAGCAGATTAAAACGGGAAAGATTGCATGGAAAAAGAAAGATAAGGCGCTGCCTCAATAGCCGACCGTTTTTTTAATCCGTTTTATATATTGAAGACTGCCCCGGACGATGTTCGTCGCCCGTTGTGCAGGGCTGCGTCGTCCGCTCAAAACACAGCAGTTTTTCCAGCGGAACGTCATACTGCCGTGTAACGCCGCCTTCAATGGTCTGTCCGTTTTCGTCCCGCCATGTACCGGAAGGGAAACGTACCGTTCGGACGTTTTCGGGCGTAACGACCGGCGCCACCAACAGCCGTTCGCCTATCATAAATTGGTCTGTGCATTGCGCAAACCCTTCGTGAGGGAAGGCATATTCCATGTGCCGGACGATCGGCTCGCCGGTTTTAGCCGAATGAGCGGCGCAGGCAGCCATATAGTCGCCCATGCCAACGTGCAGCCAAGCCGCCTGCCGGACAATCGCCAAATGATCGCGGCTTAAAATACGCCAGGGCGCTACGGAGAACTGCATCATGGGCATTAGGGCATGCACCTGTGCCGAACGGACAATCAAGGGCTGGTCGAAACGGTCGGCGTCGACGCCCAAGAACGAAGTAAACTGGCCGCCGCCGATCATGTCGGGGCAGGCGTAGGGATAGCCCAGCAACCCGGCAGCCAGCATATCGGGCGCCAGTAGCCGGAGAGCCGCCCATGAATAATCCTTGTCGCCCAGACGCTGCACCAAAGGCTGACCGCCCATTTTCCAACAGGCGCGAAATTCGTTGAACGGGAACTGCAAGCCGATAGCAGCCCATGCTTCCGAATGTGTTACCGCCAAGGCGTCGGCGTCGAAACCGGCTATATGGCGCGGGTTGTAAAAGCGGCTGTCGCCGGCGTCGAATTTGAACCCGTCGACGCCATAGTCGGTCTGTAGGGCTTTTAACTGCGCCACAAAACAGTCGACGGCTCCGGGATTTGTCAAGTCGTAGCAGGCGCTGGCTCCGTTCCACCAGCGGATTACCGCCGGCGCGTCCGTCGCTTTTTCCCGGATCAGATAGCCCCTGCCGGCCAGTGCGCGATATTCGGGACTGTCGGGGCTGACAAACGGGCATACCCACAGCATCACCTTAAAACCCATGGCGTGCAGTTGCGCGATCATCGCTTTGGGATCGGGAAATTTGTCGGGTTTAAACGCAAAATTGCCATAGTGCTTTTGCCAGTTGTCGTCGATCATTAAAATACCCGGCGGGAACCCATTCCTGACGACGTCGTGCGCATACCGCAGGACATCGTCCTGATTTTGGTTGTACATCAGTTCAATCCACGTATTATATTGCGGCATGGTAAAGAACAGGCTGTCGGGCGTCGTTCCCGACGGGGGAAAATGCGCCGCGGCCGCCGTCAGGTACGCCTCCCGCAGCGTCGTTCCGGCCTGCCGAACGGTTACCGGCCGGTCGGCCGACGTAATGATCAGGCTGTTGTTCTTTATTTCAAAAGTAAACGGGCTGTCGCTCCAGACGTAGCGCCCCCTGCTTGAGAGAAACAGCGGCGCCGTCTGGTTATTATCGTTGCGAAGCGCCAGATCGAACGCCGCTACCGGTTGCAGGTAGGGCATTTTCGATCCAAGGGCAACCGCGCCGCCCCACCAGTATTCCTCGTCCTCAAACGGGACGACCGCATGGTACAGATCGCCGACGCATCCCATCGGGAGGCAGCAAAGAAGCAGTAGAAAAGAAAGCGTTTTCTTCATAATGATACAAAAATACTAAAAAAAGGGAGGAGATGAGGCGTCGATTTTCATTTTGAGCATCTATTGTGGTATTTATAACACGTGAGATAAAAACTAATTCATATAAAATGAAAAACAACCTGCGAAAAATGTAAATCATCTCTCGAGAGATAGAAATCATCTCTCGAGAAATAGAAATTATCTCTCGAGAAATAGAAATTATTTCTCGAGAGATAGAAATTATCTCTCGAGAGATAGAAATCATCTCTCGAGAAATAGAAATTATTTCTCGAGAGATAGAAATTATCTCTCGAGAAATAGAAATTATCTCTCGAGAAATAGAAATTATTTCTCGAGAAATAGAAATTATCTCTCGAGAAATAGAAATTATCTCTCGAGAGATAGAAACCGTTTCTCGAGAGATAGAAATCATTTTGCAGGTAAAAAAAATGATGACAGACGGATACGGAACTCTTGCAACCGTATGGTATAGTTCATTTTGTCGTACGTTGGCGAGGCTGTTTGGGCTGCGCGTGCGGTCGTCCGTTGCGCCGAAGGCTCCGACGGGATTTCCGTACGGGCAGTCGGTTTTCCGGTTGTGGGGGCTGTTTTTTTCTGCGCCTTTTAGGGCGGCGCTTCCGCCCCTTCCTCATACAAAGCCCCCCGGCAAGATTGCGCTTACCGGGGGGCTTTGCCGTGATTGATTCGGGACGCCTGTCGGGCGGTTAGTTGCCCAGCACGCCCGGGATGTAATTCGAGGGGTCGGACACTACGTAGAAGCCGCCCAATTCGCTGACTCCCGGCGTGTAGGAAGGCGCCCATCGGATTTTAAACTTGTTGCCCGACGCCGTTACGGTCGTTCCGTTGGCGTTTCCGGTACCGGAATACAGCAGGTATTTCAATATATTGTTGGCCATCCGCGGGCCTACGGTGCTGGCATTTCCCGACGTGGGTTGCATATCGGTGAAATAGACGGTTCCGTCCGGTTCGGTATTGACGGTAAAGTAAAAATAGGCGAGGTAGCTCGTGCCTGCGCTGTTGCTGTAGTTGGCCGTTAATAGCATCTGGTTGCCCGTATTAAACTTGATGGAAATGTAGTTGATATATCGGGGCAGGGCGGCGACGGCGGCGTACATACTATTGTAGACGCTCAGGAAGGGGTCGAGCAGGCTGTTGCCGGCGGGCGTATTCAAGAGCGAGCGGTTGCAGGTAAGGAGGCTGAATGTTTGGCCGTATCCGAAGCTGACCGCGCAGGGCGTAATGGTTACCTGCTTTTGGGGGCTTGGCGCCCCCGTGCCGTTGATGTTCGATCCTGCGACGCTGTAGTAGCCCGATTCGGTCGCGGTATACGAGCGGCTGGCGCCTCGCTGCACCACCTGTGCGCCCCGGTACCATGTATAGGTTTCCGCATGGGCAATTTCGGGTACCGTCAGCAATACCGTATTCTGATCCGTAGTGCCTAAGCAGTTGTTGGCGTCGGCGCCGACGATGGCGCTCGCATCGGCCGGCGGACAGGCTTCTATCACGACGGTTTTATCGGCGCTTCTGGGGCCTTCCGCGCCGGCAAAGTTCACGCCCGCTACCGAATAGACGCCGCTTGCCCGCACGATGCAGTTCAGCGTCGCGTTGGTCTGCACGGCGATCCCGTTCCGGTACCAAGTATAGGATACGGCATGTTCTACGGGCGAGGCGGTCAGCATAACCGTGCTTGTCGCAGGGCATTGGTTGGTGCTGTCGCCACTGACGGTCGGCGTACCGGGCAGGGGTTGGTCGTGTCCGGCCTGCGTAACGGTCAACGCCGCCGTGTGAGCGCCCGATATGATATAAATACTGGCCGATCGTGTGGCGGTGTTCAGGCGGTCGTCGACGTTGGCGGCCACGGTTATAGTAATAGTCCGGTCGCCTTCTCCCGCTTCGGACGAGAGCCGGATCCACGAGGTTGTTTTCGAGGCCGTCCATTTTCCGGAGGCATGAATGGCGATCGCCACCGTTCCTCCCATTGAGGAAACGGGGGCGGCAGGCGCATAGTCAATGGAGAGCGTGTGCTCTTCCTGCTGTTCGCAGGACAGCGCCAGCAGGGCTGCGCAGCCTAAGAGTCCTTGAATAATATATTTTTTCATTGTATTATAATTTAAAATAAGATTAGATATCGTCGGTTATTGTTTTTCCCACCGGGTGTTCAGCGCATAGTAGCGGCTTCCGCCTGTCGAGCGGTCGTCGGTTACCATCAGGATGGCATAGCTGTAGTTCCCGTTCCCGCTTCGGATGTTCATCGCCGGCTTGCCCGCCGTCCGGTCGATCCATGCGGTAACGCCTATTCCCATATTCAGGAGGAAGGTGTTGTAGACCATAGCTATGAAATAGGTCGTCCGTTCGGAGGAGCTGTACCAGTTGGGCGTAACGACCTGACAGGGCAGCGATAGCACGTTGGTCGCCAAATCCACCTGCCCGATAAGCGTTACTTCCGGTTCCGCCGGCCTGCCGCCGGCTACGTTGCGGATTTTTACCGTCGTCGCATTCAGTTTTTCCATAGTAATGGTAAAGGTGGAAGGCGTCGACGTCCATGAGCCATTATTGAGGTATCCGATTGTTTCGGTGGCCTTCCATTCGCCGACCATTTCATCGACTATCGAGGCGCCGCAGGGGCCTACCATAACCGTTTTTACCGGGCTTGGCGTTCCCGTACCGGCGCTGCTTGTGCCGGCTACGGTGTAGGAGCCGCTTTCGGCGACGGTATAGGAAGCGGCGGTAGCGCCCGGAATGAGTTGGGAATTTTTATACCACTGGTAGGCGGTAGCCGATTCGATGGGCGCGATGGAAAGCGTTACGGTTTCCTCCGGGCATACGTTGTAGCCGTCGCCGGCGATCGCGCCTGCCGCCGCCGGGGGGCAGGGGGTAATTCGAACGGTTTTTACCGGGCTGACGGTTGCCGTTCCGGCAGGGTTTACGCTGGCTACCGTATAATCGCCGCTTTTTGTTACGACGAGGGTTGTCGCCGTACCGGAGGGAATGGCCAGCCCGTCGCGGTACCAGATATAGGACAGGGCGTTTTGCACCGGCAGGATGCTTAACGAAACCGCTTCGACAGGGCAGGCGTTTACGTCGTCGCCCAGGATCCCGTCGACGCGTTCGGGCGGGGTTAAGGCCGGCTGGACAACCCGAACGTCAAGGACGTCCTCGCCGGCGGTGATCCGAAGCAGGGCTTCCCTGTCTTCGGGCAGGGTATTTATATCTGCCCGGACGATTATTTTTGCCATCCCGGCGCCGGAAGGCGAGAGGATCGTCAGCCATGAGGCGTCGGAGGTAATCGTCCATCGGGCGTCGGTATAGAGGCCAAAACTGACCGTACCGCCAATCGCCGACGCCTGTATGCTCGTTTTATCGACCGTCAGTCGATCGGACGAAAGGGTTTCATTTTCCGTACAGGTCGCGAATAACAGGGCGCTGCACAGGCATATCGTATAGAAGAAAATCTTTTTCATTTTTATAAATAGTATTAAATTTAGTACCATTCGGTATTGTGTTGTTAATTCCCCAGCAGGCCGGGCATGTAATGGGTCGGGTCGGAGACGAGGTAGAAGCCGCCTATGGCTTCGGTTAGTCCCGGCGTATTGTTGGGCGCCCACCCGATCCTGAACTTGTTGCCCGAAGGCTGTATGGTCGCCGCCACTGTTTCCGACGGGGTCAGGGTAATCGTGGAGGTTCCGGAATAGAGAAAATAGCTTAACAGATTGTCGGCAATCCCTCGCCCGAATATCACCACGTACATATTGGAGGCGTCTCTGATTGGCGTCAGATCGGTAAAATAGACATTCCCGTCGTCGTCTTCCCGTAGCCGGTAGGTGAAGCTCGTCGTCAGATAGGTTAAGTTGACCCGGTGCCAGCAGGTAAGGGAGAGTACCATTTTCCTGCCGGTGGCGTCGGTCGCTTCATTGAATTTCACGGAGAAGTACGACAAATCGTATCGGTTGGTATAGCCCGGCGTGGCCAGAATGCCGTTAGCAACAGTATTGTAGAACGACAGGAAGGGCTCTACCATAGAGTTCCCCGCAGCGGTGTTCAGGATCGACTTGTCGACCGTCAGTTTCGTGTAGGCTTTGCCTACGCCAAATGTCAGCGGATAGGACGGTTCGCCATTATCGAATACCGCATACTCCGAGCCGTTGATTTTTATTTGGTATTGCGAGCCGTTCCATACGATCCGGTCAAACTCGACGTCTTCGTATTTGAATGGTTCTATCAGGCGAATGTCGTGGTTAAACTCGGCATAAGAGGGAATAATGTTCGTCTGGAGTTCTCCGGCGCGGTCTTTATAGGTCAATGCGGAAAGCCGGTTGCCGATGGAGAGTTGGATTTTAAACCCGTTCACATCTATTGTGGCGTATTTCATCGTCTCCCATAAGGCAATGGTGGCTGTTTTAATAGTAGACAGCGCGGAATCATTCGTTATCGCGAGGGTATCTTCCGGCGTCGCTTTGGTAAATATAAACGGGCATTCGTTCAAGCGCCCTGTCGCCACGATTTCATCGCCTTGGCCGTCGCCGGTCAGGTTGACGTCAAAATCGGAAGTCAGCCCCAAACCCGTCGTCGCCCCGGCCAGCACAGGCGTAGGATCGGCCAGCATGTGCAGATAGTTGTAGGTGTCGAACATCAGGGTCGGAAATTGCATGGATTTCAACCGGTAGCTGCTTTCTCGCGGGGTGGTAGCGGTAGTTCGATTGATGTCGCCGTACATCACGACCCGGTTGTCGGGCGTAAATTTAACCCAGAAGCGATAGGCGCCGCCGGCGATCCCCTGATCTTTTGTTCCTACCGCCATCAGCCACCCGCAGGGAGCGCTGCAAAGGGTTTGCTGGTATTGGGTTAGCTGTGCCTGAAGACGGGCGTCGAGGCTGTCGCCAAACAGGTATTTTTCTTCTTCGGCGCACGACAAAAAGCCGAGCCACACGATACCGATAGATAATATGTATACGATTTTTCTTTTCATTTTCTTGGTCTGTTAAATGGATGAACTATAAATTATGCATGGCTTCCTGTATGAGATCGACTAAGCCGTTGCGGGCGCCGGCGTAGGTTTCATAGAAATCAATATTCCATATTGTCTTAAAATAATTGACAATAATGCTTTCCTTTGTCCGTAGCCGGGCTGCGCCTTCGTCGCCGGCGCCGTTCACATAGTTGTCGAAAGCCGCCTGCCCATGCGTCAGGATGTACGAAACGGTTTCTGCAAAATCTTCGCTGGGATTGGCGCGGGCATATTTGGAAACAAATCCTAACGGGCGGAAAGCATTGTCTGGTGTAGCGTTCCACGACCCGGTATAGAACTCGGAACAAATGGTCATCCATTCTTCCGGGTATAAAACGTTTTGGTGCAGGGTGTGTACAAACTCGTGCTGCACGACGTCGAGGATTTTGCCGACCACCGTCGGACTGGTATTATCAAACGTGTTTACATCGAATATCGTAATCTTGTTTCCCCCTTCGGCCTTTCCGGCCGTCGGCGTTTGGTCGTTATATTCGGGCGTGCCTACCAGCACAAAGCGTTTTGGCGCCAGTTTTTTTATAAAATCGGCGCCGCCCTGCTTTTCATAGGGCCGTATCCAGACTTTCTTGATGGCATTCATGAGGTCTTTCACCTTCAATTCGTCTACCGGAACAAAGTTCTTTTGCAGATTGATCTCGTAGGGATCCCATTTATATTTTACTTCCATATTGTAGGGTTGTACAAACTCATGGTAGAGCCAGTCGTCCAATTCTGTGCGAACCCATTGGTCGCCTCCCATCCCCAGCAGAATGGTATCGGGGTCTAATTGTTCTTCTCGCGTGCATGACACCATTGCGGCCATCATCGCTATGATTAAATATATCTTTTGCATATTCTTAAATTTTAATTGTTGTATAAGCTGTTCCATTAATTGCGAGGGTTCGGTTCCAGTCCCCGATTGACGGCGTCTTCGGGAATTTGCCACATCCGCCGCGGGTCGTCGGGCTGCAATAGGTTTACCTGACCGCTCATCGTCGCGTGATATACCGGTATATTATACCGTAAAACATCAAACCATCGAAAACCCTCCTGCGCATATTCCGCGTTTTTTACGTCCAGCAGGGTAAGCATCAGTGCCATTTTGTCGTCGTCCCATGCCGCGGCGCCAAAGGCATTGTATTGCGTTAAGAAATTATCTGCCAGCGACGCTGTCCAGTAAGTATTGATTTTAGTTTGCGTTAGCAGCATGGCTGTTTCGTCGTAATCCGAACTGATATTCGCCGCTTCCTTACCGGAACGTTGACGAAAATAGACGTTCAAATCGTTAATAGCCCTGTCGAACTGCGACAGATGAATTTCCGCTTCAATCCGGTTGAGCAGGGCTTCTTCGGCGCGGATAAACGGGAACATAATCATCGGGTAGCCGGTGTTGGACGAGGTATAAAAGAAATATTCCAGAAATTTGCCCAAGTAGTAGGCGTCCCGAAAATTGGTGTTGTAAAAACTGGCAAAAGGCCAATACCCGCCGGTAATATTCCGCGTCGTAGAACTCGGCAGGGTCGCGTACGTGTGGCCATATTGGCACGTCCACGTGCGACTTAGCCGGGAATAGGTCTCCCGCAGTAAAAAGTTGTGTTTATTGCTGGCCATACGAAACTGGGTGCCTATCTCACTAATGTTGGACGGCCATTTTTTAAAGGCGGCAAAGTACGTCGCCGCCCATACATTGGCGGGATCCGTAGCCGGCACATTTCCGTTTGCCGCCCGCACCGGCACAGGCACGATGCGAGAAGTTAGCTCAATCACTTTTTGATAATCCCCTTTGTACAGGTAAAAACGGGACGCAAAAGTAAGCGCCGACTTATCGGTAAAATGATAGGCCGACACTTTGAACAGCGATTCGGTCGGCAGGTTTTTCAGCGCTTCCTCGATGTCTTCTTCAATACGGGCGTATACGTATTCGACGGTAGAGCGGTTGTATGGCACGAGGACTTTTGTTTCGGGCTTGTCTACGTATGGAATACCCGGAGCGCTGTTGAAGCGGTCAGGGTCGTAGGTTTTCGCATAGAGATTTACCAGCAGGAAATGAGCAAAGGCCCGGCACAATAAGGCTTCGCTTCGTTGGTATCGGTACTGCTCCTGATTGGGCGCCGCGTCCATAGCGGCCAAGGCATGATTGGCGGCGGCAATGGCCGAATAACAGGCATTCCAGAATCCCGATGGAGCGTCGCCGTTGGTGGAGGGCGAATCACGCCAGCAGTAGGCGTCTTCATTAAGCTGGTATTCGGTATAACCGGCGCGGGGCGACAGCCCGGAACGAAACGAAATGCCGTCGGCCATTGCATTGGCCGTAAGGGCATAGCTGGCGTCCGGATAAGCCGAGGTCAGCAACTGGCTGATCTTTTCCCGAGAGTCTAATTCCGTCCGGTTGTCGGGCACGGTATCAAGGAACGAATCACAACCCGCGAATAAAAGCAGGAATAAAATAAGGCTTGTTTGTATACTGTTTTTCATTGTATGATATATTCTACTGTTAAAATGATACATTTAATGACAAGGTTACTTGTTTTTGAATGGGCTGTGCAACCCCGCCGGATAGTTGAAATTCGGGATCCATCCCATTCAGTTTTTTATCGGAATAAAGCAACCATAAATTATTCCCGGTCAGCGTAACCGACAGCGCTTTAATGCCGGCCAGTCTGGTCGCAACCGCATGGGGAAGGGTATAACTTAACGAGAGGCTTTTTAATCGTATAAAATCTCCGTTGGCTACCCGGGTATCGGAATAATTATAGGTATTGTACGGGTAGGCGCTCCCTAATCTCGAATACACAAAGGCGTCGAGAATACTGGGGATATTGGTTACGTTTTCGTCGCCCGGTTTTGCCCACCGGTTATAAAATTCTTTCGGCAAAGCATCCATGTCGGAGTAGGACGATTTAAAAGCCGGGTACAGGCGAATTTTATTACCGAACTGATAACTGAAAAATACATTC
>JAIRMW010000096.1 GCA_031258415.1 Prevotellaceae bacterium | reverse complement strand
GCGCCGTTCAAGTATGATTCGGGCTCGTCGGTGCGTTCCCGGTGCAGGGTCTCGCAACGGGCAGACAAAAGTATTAAGGCGCTTTTGCACATGGCGGCCCTGATCGTCTCCACCAGAATGAAAGGAGAATTACATGACTATTATGAGCGGAAAGTGGCGGAGGGAAAGAATAAGATGTTGGTATTAAATGCTGTGAGGGCAAAACTCGTGTACCGGATGTTTGCCGTAATAAAAAATGATGCGCCCTATGAAAAAAATTATGCCTTCTCGCTTGCATAAATCATAAGAACGGGAGCGCATTTCCCGAACGGGGGATGAATGGCCTCCGGCCACCTTTCAACTCCTCTCCATCGGCTGGAGCCGGCGGCCATACGCTTCATTAAAGAAACCTACTTTCGCTTCAGCCACAGTTCCGGGTCGGCCTTTTCCGCTTCGCCGTTATTTTTGGCTTTCCAGATTTCAAAATGCAGGACGGTGTTGTCGGTTGTAAATACGGAGCCGATGGTTTGGCCGGCAGTTACTTTATCGCCGATTTTGACGGCGACGTTCGACAGCTTGCAGTAGAGCGTATAATAGTCGCCGTGCAGAACCATTACGCAATTGTTCATCCCCGGTACCGTAAATACCCGCCGTATCTCGCCGTCGAACACCGCCTGCACCGGGCTGTTGGCTTCGGTCGAAATATCGATACCGTTGTTGGGTTGCATTTTGATATTTTTAAATACCGGATGGTAATGCACGCCAAACCGCTCGGTAATCACGCCTTTTTGCACCGGCCACGGCAACTGTCCGCGATTATTTTCAAACTTGGCCGACAATGTCTTATCGGGCGTCGGGAGGTTCGTTGAGGCGGCGGCGGCTTTTTGCCGTTGCTGCCGGTCTTTTTTCGCCTGCTCGCTTACGATTTTTTCGATTTGCCGGTTAATCCGTTCGACGGTTTTACGCTGGTCGGCCATTTTCCGCGTCAGTTCCTGTTCTTGTCCGCTAAGGTCGTTCACCATTTTTTGTCCTTCGGCTTCTTCCTTTTCCAGCATCTGCATTTCCCGTTGCCGGTCGGTCATCCGTCGGGACAGCGCTGTTTTTTTCGTCGTCAGCGACGCTACTTCGTCGGCGAGCGTTTTGGCCGTTTGTTTGATTTTCGCCGCCTGCTCGTTGATCGACGACGCATACTGCTTGAAGTAGTTCCAGCGGCGGTAGGCCTGTCCGGCGTTTTCGCTCGAAAGGACGGCCATCAGCCAGTGGCTTTTGTGCCGGTTTTTATAGGCTTGGTAGAGCAATTGCTCATACGATTTGTTCAGCGTATCGAAATGGTGTTGCAGGTACACAATTTCATCCTGTTTTTTCGACACATCGTGTTCCATCATTTTAATTTGAGCATCGATGCCGGCCAGAAGCTGTTTGCGCGTTTTTATTTTTTCCCGCACTAATTTCATCTGCTGGACGCTGTTTTGTCGGTCGGCCGAATTTTGCCGGAGCAGTTTATCGATATACGCAATTTCTTCTTCCGCCTTTTTACGCCGCTGGTCTAAATCCACCATCGTTTGCGCGGCGGCCGACGTCGTTAGCGCGGTAAGCAGGACAATGAGCATGGATCGCATGTAACTAAGCATATCAGGGGTGATTAATCGTGTTTATTTTTTGCCTCACGCCGGGCAAATCTTCTTTTTGTAATGCCATTTCCCAATACAGCGTCGCCATATCCGTTTCGCCAAGCGCGCGCAGGACGTCGCCGTAGTGGTCGAGTATCACGGCGCTTTCCCGGCCTCCGTGCACGAGGGCCTGCCGGAAGATGGTCTTTGCTTCGGCGGCATTGCCCATTTTATAAAGAATCCAGCCGAACGTGTCTAAATACGTCGCGTTGTCGGGCTCGGCTTCGACTGCGCGTCTGCTCATGGCAAAAGCCTTATCGAACTGCTGGCGCTCTTCGCACAGGAAATACGCATAATTATTCAATACGATGACATAAGCCGAATCGACTGCCAACGCCTTTTCGTAGTACTGAAAGGCTTCGGGGGCGTTTTTCTCCGTATAATACAGATCGCCCAGAAAAGCGCAGATTTGTTTGTATTGCGACGGGTTGTCGGCCACGAGCGGCAACGATTTTTCGAACCATTCGATCGCTTCCGGCTCGCGGTGGAGTTGCCACAGGGCTACCGCCTTCAGCGACATAAATCCCGGCTCGTCGGGAAACCGTTCGTGCGCCTGTCCGGCGTAGACGTTCAGCGTATCCCAGCGAGTCAGGTAATACAGCACGTCGGTATAGCGAAACCATGCGTCCCGGCTGTCCGGCCGGTTTTGTAGGTTCCCGTGTAGCACCGCCGCCGCCGAATCGGGACGGGCGGTATGCAGCAGGAACGAAGCATAGAGCGGATCGACGGCAGTCGTCGTCGGCGTCCGCAAATACAGGAAAACGCTGTCGAGCGCCGGCGCAAAAGCCTGTACAAACGACGGTAGTTGCAGAATAGCCGTCAGGTATTCCGTTTTATAATGCTCTTCGACCTGCCGGTTGGCGCAGAACAGGTACATCTTTTGGAAAAACGTCGCGAAATCGCCGGCGCGGCGGTAGTGATCCATCTCGCCTAACAGCGCCGGCGGAAAATCCGCATGGAGCGACAGCGCTTTTTGATACATCTGCAACGACAGCGTATCGCGGTGCAGGGCGTCATACTGCTCGCCCAACAACGTATAATAACGCGCCTCGGGGAAGACCTCGACTAATTGCTCAAGGACGGCCGTCGCTTCCTCCTGCCTGTCCTGTTTCAGCAACAGCTCCAGTTGCATCTCGGCCAACTGTTCGGAGAACCCGATTTTCGTATATGCCCGCTGCAACACCGACAGGGCGCTGTCCAGCTCATGGGCGCGGACAAAGATTGCCGCCAGTTCGAAGTATAGATTTTCTATGGCCGGTTGCCGCGCCAGCAGGGTACGATATTCCGCAATCGCGCTGGAATAGTGCCCGACCGTTGCATAAAGCTGCGCCGCCTGTTTGCGGTACCAGAAGTTGGTCGAATCCAACCGCAGCGCCGACAGGCTTAACGAAAGGGCGATCGTCGGATGATCCGAATAAAAATAAATATCGGCCAGCGTATAATAACACGCATCGCACCCGGGGTCTATGTCGATCGTTTTACGAAGCAACGCGCTCGCCATGTCCCAATGCTGCAAGGCATATTCTTTCATCGCCTCGGAAAAATACCACTGTTTTTCCATCTGCTTGGCTTCGCTCAACGGCTTGACCTTCGACGGATCCGATATCGGAAGTAGCACCTTCGGCGCACACGATCCCGACAGCAACCCGGCAACCAGCAAACCGCTCAATACGGCAATTATTACTTTTTTCATACTGCAAAACTACACAATTATTTTGAAACACTTCCCGCTTCAGGGAAAACCGGCGGGCTCGTTAAAACCGGCCGTACTCGGCGAGCCTTTCGGCATGAGCGGCGAGGCCGCCAGCCATGAGGTGACAATACTGCTTCTTCTGGATTGCTTCGGGCTACGCCCTCGCAATGACGAGGCCGGGTACGCCGCGCGGAACAGGGGCTTTAGCCCTGCTATGTAGTATAATTAGTCGTTCCTTAAAAAATATACTTTAAGCGGCGTTCAGGCAGCCGTTTTTTGGAAAAAGTAACGGAAAAAAATGAGACAAAAAAGTCGATCGACGTTCTCGCGGAGTTTTTCCATCAT
>JAIRMW010000086.1 GCA_031258415.1 Prevotellaceae bacterium | reverse complement strand
GAAACCAGCATCAAGTCAAATTGTGCATGTCTGTAGTCCGAATCTTTTAATATTGTTGATAGTTGCATATCTTTTTTGAAATGAAATATTTGCTGCAAAGATACAACTTTTTTGCAAGTTTTCTATTATAAAATAGTTTCATCGGCTTTAGGCCCGTACCCGAGGTTTTGCCGGGGCGCCTGTGAAACGTTAAAAGTGGTAACGAGTCGGGCTTTTTATTTCGCCTGCGTGTAATTGGAAAATTTCACGTACATTTGTAGTATTCTAATATTTTTTGACGTGAGACCAACGGTACCTCTTCCCGAACGACTTCGCCCGCAAACGCTCGATGGCTATGTGGGACAGCACCACTTAGTGGCGCCGGGGTCGGTGTTGCGTACGATGATTGATTCGGGGAATATCGCTTCGTTTATCCTTTGGGGGCCGCCGGGCGTGGGCAAAACGACATTGGCACGCATTATTGCCAACACCCTGAACCGGCAGTTTTTCAATCTGTCGGCGATCAACTCCGGCGTTAAGGATGTACGTGATATTATCGACAAGGCCAAAAGCCAGCGTTTTTTCAACACCCCCTCCCCTATCCTGTTTATCGATGAAATACATCGATTTAGCAAGGCACAACAGGATTCGTTGCTGGGCGCCGTCGAAAACGGCACCGTAGTGCTTATCGGCGCAACAACCGAAAATCCGTCGTTTGAAGTTATTTCGCCGTTACTGTCGCGCTCACAGGTGTTTGTTTTGAAATCGCTGGAAGTAGCCGATTTGGAAGATTTATTGCAACGCGCCATCACGCAAGACGCCTACCTGAAGACTCGCCTGTTCGATATCCGGGAAACGGAAGCCCTCTTTCGCTTTTCCGGCGGCGACGCCCGAAAACTGCTTAACATCATTGACCTGATTGTCGGCACCTGTAAAGATGACGAAACGATCATGATTGACAATGCCACTGTCGCGCAGCGTCTACAGGAGAACATTGCGCTGTACGATAAGAACGGCGAACAGCATTACGATATTATTTCAGCGTTTATCAAAAGCATGCGGGGCAGCGATCCCAATGGGGCGGTATACTGGTTGGCGCGGATGCTGGCTGGCGGCGAAGACCCGCTTTTTATTGCGCGGCGGATGCTGATCCTCGCATCGGAAGACGTCGGTATCGCCAATCCGAATGCACTGTTGCTGGCCAATACCTGTTTTGAAGCCGTCGCTAAAATAGGCATGCCCGAATCGCGGATTATTTTATCGGAGACGGCTGTCTATCTGGCCATTTCTCCAAAAAGCAACAGCACTTATTTGGCCATCGAAACGGCGGCGGCCTTAGTCCACGATACAGGCGACCTGCCGGTGCCGCTTCATCTGCGTAACGCCCCAACCAAGCTGATGAAAGACTTGGGCTATCACAAAAACTACAAATATGCGCATGATTATGAGAATAATTTTGTCAATCTCGAATACCTGCCCGAAAAAATTTCCGGCACGCGGCTGTTTGAACCCTCCGACAACCCCAAGGAGCATCCTTTGCGGGAACTGCTGCGTAAACTTTGGCCGAAATACGGCTATTGACGATGGATGGTGTAGGATGTAATTTGTTTTGCTTATGTCGATATACGATTTAAACGGGCGTCCTCCCCTACTGCCGGCGCTTTCAGTCGGCCTGCAACATTTCTTGGCATTGTTGATAGGCAACGTAGCGCCCATCATGCTGGTGGCGGCGGCGGTAGGCATCGACGATGCGCAGGTGGGGATGCTTGTACAGTGTGCGCTGCTGGTGGCGGGCGTGGTAACGTTCATGCAGTTGAACGCCTTTGGCGCTGTCGGGGCGAAATTGCCTGTTATGATGGGTACCAGTTTTACGTATCTGGCCGTCGCTATAAGCATTGGCTGCCGGCATGGAATGGACGCGCTTATCGGCGCGGTACTGATTGGCGCACTGTTCCAGATTTTGCTGGCTTTATGGGTGAGGCGCATCAAACGGTTTTTCCCGCCGTTAGTAACCGGCTGCATTGTACTCTGCCTCGGAATCACGCTTATCCCTACCGGTATGGATTATCTGGCCGGAGGAGCAGGAAGCGCCGATTATGGCAGCTCAATAAATTTACTAACAGGTGGTTTTACCCTATTAACAGTCGTCCTGCTTCAGGTATTTGGCAAAGGATTTCTACACATTGCAGCGATTCTGATAGGGATTGTAGCCGGCTATTTACTGGCTATGCCGATGGGATTGATTGATTTTAAAACCGTACAGGCGGCAGCGTGGGTCTCTTTGCCTCGTCCTGTTCTGTTTGGCCTGTCGTTTCAAATGGAGGCGATAATTCCGGTAGTAATCATTTGTTTAATTACCAGTCTGCAATCTATCGGGAATATTGCGGCAACGGCTATGGCGGGGCTAAACCGGACGGAAAACCTCCGCGAACTGCGCGGCGGCCTGCTAACCGAAGGGATCGGAAGCCTCATCGCGGCCTTTCTTAATGCCTTGCCCACGACTACCTACGCACAAAACGTGGGCATCGTCGCCATCACCAAGGCGGTCAACCGATTTTCGTTGATGACCGGCGCCGCATTGCTGATAGCTTGCGGGTTTATACCCAAACTTGCGGCGTTGGTCGTATCGATGCCCGCTTGCGTGTTGGGCGGCGTGGCGGTATTGATTTTCGCCCTCGTCGCCTCTACCGGCATTCAGATGGTCAGTCGCGAGGGATTCGACGGACGCGCAGTGCTCATTACCGCTTTATCGGTAGGGCTTGGCGCAGGGTTGTATTTTCGTCCTGAGGTGCTGGCGGCTTGTCCCGAATGGGCCTCCGTTATATTTGCGTCGGGGCTCCCGGTAACCGCAGCTATTGCTGTTGTATTGAATATTTTATTAAAACGATAAAGAATGAACATGATGAATAGAGATTATCTTACCGGCGAGCGTTTTTTCCTGCTGGCCGGCCCGTGCGTAATCGAAAGCGAGTCGTTGTGTATGAACGTGGCGGAAACCATTGTGAAGTTAAGCGAAAAGTACCGGATACCTTACATATTCAAGGCGTCGTACCGGAAAGCCAACCGCTCGCGAAGCGATTCGTTTACCGGTATAGGCGACAGGCAAGGATTGCAGATACTGCAAAAAGTGCGTAATACTTACCGTATTCCGGTGGTTACCGACATTCATACTCCCGACGAAGCGGCTATGGCTGCTGATTATGACGTAGACATATTGCAAATTCCGGCCTTCATGTGCCGTCAAACCGATTTGCTGACGGCGGCCGGTCGTACCGGTCGGATGGTGAATATCAAGAAAGGGCAGTTTGTGGCGCCCGGAGCTATGCGTTATGCGGTACAGAAAGTGCAGGAAGCCGCCGCACGCTGCGACACGGTAATGCTTACCGAACGGGGGACGCAATTCGGCTACTATGATTTAGTCGTCGATTTCCGGGGGATTCCCGACATGCAGCAATTGGAGGTGCCGGTGGCGCTCGACGTTACGCATTCACTACAACAGCCGAACCAGCAGGAAGGCATAACCGGCGGTCGTCCCGAGATGATTGAGACCATCGCCCGAGCCGGCATTGCGGCGGGCGTCGACGGGCTTTTTATCGAAACACACCCCGATCCCTCTACGGCTCTCTCGGACGGAAAAAATATGCTGCAACTAAGTCTATTGGACGATTTATTGAAACGCTTGCTTGCGATAAGAATGGCCATCCGGGCCTTCTAAGGACATTACAGGCCTGCTATATGAGGGATTAGGGTATGGCTAAGAAGCGACTAAATCATTAAATGCTAATAGCTCTACTCGTTGTAATCGAAAAAATTCATGATACTCTTTTACAGTACCACAAGGCGCTGTCCGACTATATCACCCGCAGCGGGATTGCCGGCCGCTCGGAGATCGTGTTGCGTTGGAAAATGATCATGCCCGAATGGCCGAACAGCAGAGGCCGGTTGTCGACTATTTTTAGGGGGGGTAGGGCGTGTGTAAAACAGGCTGTCTTGTATTGATTATCAGCAATTAATATCCTTTCGGCCCACTTACTGCCTTTGCAATGCGTTTGTTTTCAGCTTGTTGCAAATGCTTCTATAAGCATCGCTATAAGGTAGCTATAAGCTCGCTATAAGGTCCGATTTCTATAAGGTCCGGTTTTTCGTATCGCTGTTTTCCGGACGGTCGAAAAATGTCGTGCCCTGAAAAAAATGGGCAGGGTTCTCTTCTTTTTCATGGTTCTTTTTCCCTGTAAATTCATTCAAAGAGCATCTAAAACCCTGTTGGTCGATTTGCAAACAATAAAAGTCCGAAGCTCTTTTGTCGTGGTATCCCTTGCGGTGGCGCCCCGCCTGTCGCAGTCCCGCAGGGGACGATACTTTATTAACCGTATGCTTCAGCTTACGCCGCCGCCGCCCCCCGCGCGAAGGCGAAGTATGAGGTATGAAGTATGAGGTATGAAGTATGAGGTATGAGGTATGAAGTATGAAGTATGAGGTATGAAGTATGAGGTATGAGGTATGAAGTATGAGGTATGAGTTGGCTTGCGCCAAGAGAATTTACGGATTTACAGATTGGGCTGACGCCAATGCGCTTGCCGCCACTCATAACTCATAACTCATAACTCATAACTCATAACTCATAACTAAAAAGCCGGGTTTCCCGTAGGGAAACAATATCAATAGAACAAAGCCTCCCAAATGTCTTTTTCCCCGTAGGGGATGCATGTCCTGCGGACAACGGGTCGTTATTCGTAGGGGCGCATGGCGTACGCCCCTCCATTAACTCCACGAACTACTTTAACTACTCTAACTCCATTGTTCATTATTTATTGTTCATTAGAATAAGGGAATAACAGGGAAAGGCTGCTTTACCCCTATCCTCCGAAGTCGTCGAAGAGGATCATCTCTTTCGGTACGCCCAGAGTGTCGAGCATGGCGGTCATGGCGGCGGTCATTAGCGGGGGACCGCAGAGGTAGTATTCGATGTCTTCGGGCGCGTCGTTGTGCTTGAGGTAGGCGTCGAAAATGACCTGGTGGATGAAGCCGACGGGGCCGTTCCAGTGGTCTTCCGGCTTTGGTTCCGAGAGCGCAATGACAAATTTGAAGTTCGGGAATTGGCGCTCGAGGGCTCGAAACTCGTCTTCATAGAACAGTTCCCGTCGGGAGCGTGCGCCGTACCAGAATGTAACTTTCCGGCGGGTTTGCAATGTGCGGAAGAGATGAAAAATGTGCGAACGCATCGGGGCCATGCCGGCTCCTCCGCCGACAAACATCATTTCGTTTTCCGTATCGTGCAGGAAAAATTCCCCGTAAGGGCCTGAAATCATAACTTTGTCGCCGGGCCTGCGGGAGAAAATGTAGGACGAGCTTACGCCCGGGTTGAGGTGGGCAAAAGCGCCTTTAGCCTTGTCCCAGGGGGGCGTGGCAATACGGATGTTGAGCATGATTATATTGCCTTCGGCCGGGTGGTTGGCCATGGAGTAGGCGCGGAACGTCGGCGTGGGGTTTTTCATCGTCAAGTCCCATATCCGCATTTTGTCCCAGTCTTCGCGAAAGGCCGGCTCGATTTGCATATCTTTGAATGCTATTTCGCAGGCCGGGATATCTATCTGGATATAGCCGCCCGATTTGAAATGCAGCCGTTCGCCCTCGGGGAGTTTCACTTTAAACTCCTTGATAAACGTCGATATATTGCGGTTGCTAATCACCTCGCATTCCCATTTTTTGATGCCCAGGATTTCTTCGGGGATCGTCATTTGCATGGTGTCTTTCACTTTTACCTGACAGGCTAAACGCCAGTGTGCTTGCTGCTGTTTCCGTGTAAAGAAGCCGGTTTCGGTCGGGAGGATGTCGCCGCCGCCCGAGAGCACGCGGCATCTGCACAGGCCGCAAGTGGCGCCGCCGCCACAGGCCGACGGCAGAAATATTTTGTGGTCGCCAAGCGTCGAGAGCAGCGTGGCGCCCGGCGATACGGTCAGTGTTTTTTCTTCGTTGATTGTCAGCCGGACGTTTCCCTGCGGGATCAGTTTTGTTTTGGCGTATAGCAATATCGACACCAACAGCAAAAGGATAACGAGGAATACAACCAGCGACGCGAGCAGTATAAGCATATTTTTAATCTCCTACAGTTTTATTCCCATGAAACTCATAAACGCAATCCCCATCAGTCCGGTCAGGATAAACGTAATGCCGACGCCCCGCAATGGTTCGGGGACGTTGGAATAGGCCATCTTTTCGCGGATGGCCGCAATGCCGATAATCGCCAGACACCAGCCGATGCCCGATCCGGCGGCAAAAGCGAGGGTTTCGCTTATCGTGGCGTATTCGCGCTCCTGCATGAACAGCGAGCCGCCCATGATGGCGCAGTTTACCGCAATCAGCGGCAAAAATATACCTAACTGGTTGTAGAGGGTCGGCGTATATTTTTCTATTACCATTTCCAGTATCTGTACTACGGAGGCAATGACCGCGATGAATATGATAAAACTCAAAAAACGGAGGTCTACTCCGGCCAGTTCCGGGCTGATCCATGCAAGGCTGCCGGGCGTTAGCAGGTAGGCGTTCAACAGGTAGTTTACCGGCAAGGTAATTAGCTGTACGACGATCACCGCCACCCCCAATCCTACCGCAGTTTTTACGTTTTTCGATACGGCAATGTAGGAACACATGCCGAGGAAAAACGCAAAGATCATGTTGTCGACAAAGATCGACTTTATAAATATGTTAATCGTATTTTCCATAGCGTTAGTGTTTAGCTGGGGCGAATGATTGTCCGTTGTATCCAGATAATAAGCCCGACGACAATCAAGGCCATTGGCGGTAATATCATCAGTCCGTTGTTGGCATAGAAGCCGCCGTTGGCAATGTACCAGCTTTCGGGAATGACCGGGTAGCCCAGCAGGGCGCCCGATCCGAACAGTTCGCGGATAAACGCGACCACCACCAGTATCATTCCGTAGCCTAATCCGTTGCCCAATCCGTCGACAAACGAAGGCCATGGTTTGTGCCCCAACGCGAACGCTTCAATGCGTCCCATGATGATGCAGTTGGTGATAATCAGGCCGACGAAGACCGATAGCTGCTTGCTGACGTCGTACGCAAAAGCACGCAGAAGCTGGTCGATGGCAATGACAAAGGTGGCCACGACGACTAATTGAACGATGATGCGGATGCGTGGCGGGATCGTATCTCGCAGCAGCGACAGGATAAGGCTCGAACAGGCGGTTACGACCGTTACCGCCAGACTCATGACCAGCGCCGGCTCCAGTTTGACCGTTACCGCCAATGCCGAGCAGACGCCTAACACCAGCACGGTAATCGGATTGTTTTTGCTTATCGGGTCTGTCAATAATGTCCATTTCATGGTTGTTCCTCCGGGCCTCGCGCGAGGCGTTTAGCAAGATGTGTTATGTCGTACATATCATGTGGGTTGTTTACTGGTTTTCGTCGTTCAGGGGTTCTTGGGCGGCGGCGGCGAGGAAGGGCAGGTATTCCGTCAGGCAGTTTTTCAGCATGGCTTCGACGCCGCGGCTGGTAATGGTGCCGCCCGATATTGCATCGACGCCGTGCGGGTCGTCGGGGGCGGCGCCGCCCTTGAGGATGAGGATGGAGGTAAACGTGCCGTGCTCAAAAATCTGCTTTCCGATAAACTGTCCGGCAAATCGGGGCGTGGCGATTTCCGCGCCCAATCCCGGCGTTTCGCCTTTGTGGTCGAACGTGGCGCCGTAGATGGTATTCAGGTCGTCGTTGAAAGCGACATAGCCCCACACCGCGCCCCAAAGCCCCAGACCATATACCGGAAGGATATATTTGCAGGTGCTGTCGTCGTTCCAGCAGACATATACGGGCAATGTGAGTTGCGCCCGCAACGCCACTCGCCGCGTCGTCTCCAAATCGTCGGCGCTTAGCTGTTTGATAATATCGTACTGCGTTTTCATATCGACGGCAAACGCATCGCCTTCTTTGCGCTCGCCCTGCCCTCCTATTATATATTGCTCGACGATGTATTTTTTATAGAGGGCTTCGACGTACGCGCGTTTGTTCGGCTGCATGTCGATCGAATCGGTTTTATTGACCGCGGCGAGGATCGCCTGTTTCTTTTCCAGTTCGATATTGGCCTGTTGCCGGCTTTTCAAGACGGTAGCGGCCAGCGCCAGCGCCGTAGCGACCACCACCACCAGCGCGGCGGCATACAGGACGGTATAGCTGTTGCTGTTTTTATTCCATTTCACTTTCATCATTCAACTTTTTAACGATACGGGGTTCGATATGGTCCGGGCGCGTTTCAGCCGTCGGCGAATGTGGGCGGCAACCACATAGTGGTCGATCAGTGGGGCGAAGGCATTCATCAATAAAATAGCGAGCATCATCCCTTCGGGGTAGCCTTCGTTGAAGACCCGGATGAGGATGGTCAGGGCGCCGATAAGGAAGCCATACAGCCATTTGCCGGTTTCGGTCTGCGCGGCGGTAACGGGGTCGGTGGCCATAAATACCGCGCCGAATGCAAAACCGCCCATCAGCAGGTGACAGTAGGGCGGCAGCGACAGGTACGGGGCGCCGCCAATCCAATGGAGTACGTAGCCGGTGGCCAGCAGCCCGACGACGCACGAGAGCATGATCTTCCAACTGGCCACGCCGGTATAGATAAGTATGACAGCCCCAATGAGTATGGCGAGCGTCGAGGTTTCGCCGATAGACCCCGGGATGAAGCCGAAGAAGAGATCGGCGAGCGAGGGTAGCGCGTCGACGTGGCCGGCGGCGGCTTCGGCCAGCGGGGTTGCGCCGGAGGCCGCGTCGATGGCCGACGGGCTTGGCAAGCCGGCGACCCACGCCTGATCGCCCGATATCTGCGAGGGGTATGAAAAGAAAATAAAGGCGCGTGCCAGCAGGGCGGGGTTGAAGATGTTCATCCCCGTGCCTCCGAATATTTCCTTCCCGATGATGACGGCAAAAGCGGTGGCTAACCCGACCATCCAGAGGGGAATATTGACCGGCATAATCAGGGGGATCAGCAGGCCGGTTACGAGAAAGCCTTCATTGACCTCGTGTCCGCGCAGCTGGGCGGCGACGAACTCGACGCCCAAGCCGACGATATACGAGGTCAGCAGGATCGGGAGCACCCGCAGGAAGCCATAGCCGAAGAGGCTCCAGAACGTCGTTTCGTGGCCGAATGCCAGAGCGTGCTGGTAGCCGACGTTCCAGCAGCCGAAGCACAGCGCGGGCAACAGGGCGATGATCACGACGGTCATCACGCGCTTCAGGTCGTTGCAGTCGCGAATGTGCGCTCCGCTGCGGGTGGTTGCGTTGGAGACAAAGGCGAACGAGTCGAAGGCCTCGAACGTCGAATGGAGAAAGCCGAATCGCGCTCCTTTCCGAAACGAGGGCTTGACCCGGTCTAATATAGTGCGTAGCAGTTTCATTTCTTATCGGGTTGTCAATGGGATGGCTTCTTGCTCTTCGTTTAGCATCAGGGCAATTCCCTTACGGAGAATGGCCTGTACCGGTATTTTCGAGGGGCATACAAATTCGCAGAGCGCGAGGTCTTCTTCGATCACTTCGTAGATGCCGAGCTGTTCCATTTTGTCGACGTCGCCCGCGAGGATGGCTTTGAGCAGGTAGACCGGCAGGATGTCCATCGGCAGTACTTTTTCGTAGAGGCCGGTGAGCACAAAGGCGCGTTCGCCGCCGTTGATGTTGGCGTCCAAAGCATATTTCCGGTGGGGAAACATCCACGAGAGGTAGCTGCGCGAGACGCTGTAGCGATGCAGGCGCAGCGGATTAGCCCAGCCGAGAAATTCGTATTGATCGCCTTCGGGAATGACGGTGATGGCGTTGTCGTAGAAGCCGAGGTGCCCGTCGGGGCCGACGTTGGTTCCCGTCAGGACATTGCCGCTGATGTAGCGGCGCCGGCCGGCGGTGTGCACGTAGCCGGCGATCGTCGAGAGCGAGGCGCCGGAGCGCATCCGGAAATAGCGCGGGCGTTTGACCTCCGAGCCCGTCAGGGCGATCACTTTCGATACGTCGTAGACGCCCTGTAGGAAGAGCCGCCCCAACGATACGATGTGCTGAGGATCGACCGTCCAGACTTTTTCGCCCTTGTTGAGGGGGCTGATATGATGGATTTGCACGCCGACATTTCCCGAAGGGTGAGGCCCCCGGAATATCTTTTTTTCCACGCCTTTTATATGCTGGAGAATGCTGGTAGCGCCCATTTCATCGTGCAGGCCAAGGTAGAGCCGGTCGGCCAATTTGTGCAATACGTCGATTCCTTTCTGGAAAGCGAGGGTTTCGCCGGTCAGGGTAAAGTCGGCGTCGGGCGCCAGCGGCGCGGTGTCGAAGCCGGAGATGAAGATCGCCTTGGGGTAGTCGGCAGGGTCGGCGACCGTGCCGAACGGGCGCTGCCGGATGAACGGCCATGCGCCGCTTTCCAGCAGCAGGGCGACGACCTCCTCGCGCGCGAGCGCCGACAAATCGGCCACCGGGCGCTGCACATACTCTTGCTCGTATGAAGGGGTTACGATCACCGAAAGCAGCCGGCGGCGATCGCCGCGGACGATGGCGCTGACCGTGCCGCTGACCGGCGAGGCGTAGCGGATCGCCGGACGGTATTTATCGACAAAGAGCGGGGCGCCGGCCAGCACCCGGTCGCCTTCGCCGACCAGCAGACGGGGCGTCAAATGGGGAAAGTCGCCGGGTTTCAGGGCATACGACGCCGGCGGCGGTAGCCGGGAGAGGATTTTCTCGGCGGCGCCCTTGAGCGATATCGTATGGCCTTTGCGTATTGGTATTACGTTTAACATAGTTGGCTGTAATTTTGTGGTGCAAAAATACAGCAAAAACGCCGAACTTCCAAGCGCGTAATGTTAAATGTGCGATGCGCGACGCGCGATTTTCGACGCTCGATGCGCGACGCGCGATATAGTCGATCAATCCGCCTGAGATGCGTGCAGCGGGACAATTTTTACATGAATTTGCGATGTTATTAACACAGAAAATTAGACGGGCAAAAAATAGACGCCGTCTATACAACCGTTAATTTAATAGGCGCGACCAATCAATGTATCGATACAATGGCCGATTGTATCGGAACAATGGCCGATTGTATCGATGCAATTACCGATTGTATCGGAACAATGGCCGATTGTATCGATGCAATTTGCGGATGCGAGGACAAGAAGTCCGTCTATAAACAACGTTCACTATCATTTTTTATATTAAAACCATTTTTTTCAGGGCATGACATTTTTCGACCGTCCGGAAAACAGCGATACGAAAAACCGGACCTTATAGACATCGGACCTTATAGCGAGCTTATAGCTACCTTATAGCGATGCTTATAGAAGCATTTGCAACAAGCTGAAAACAAACGCATTGCAAAGGCAG
>JAIRMW010000027.1 GCA_031258415.1 Prevotellaceae bacterium | reverse complement strand
CAAACCCGTAACCGGTAATCGTACAATGGGCGCCGATGGCCGTAATACCGACCGAGCGTACGGTAGCCGTCGTCGGCGCTACCCCGCTACAGGTTGTAGCGCCAAGAGTCGGCGATATGCCGCAATTGGCGCAGACGGGAGTAGAAGAATAAATATCCACCGTATTTTTCTTAAACAGCGCCACCGGTTCCCCGTTATTAGCACTGTACGTTCTAAAAGTAACTCCTACGTCATTGCTAAAACTCCTCAAACGGGCATAACTACCACTGTACTCCTTCGTATATCGTAATGTTAATGTCGTCCCCGAGTAGCTTACCGCCCACGGTTCCGTCTCTTCGCTGCCCAATTGGAGGTTCCCTACTAAGGCGCCGGATGCGCCCAAGTAAGCTGAGCCATGCGTAATATGATACTCGCCGGAAGCCCCGCTACCGGTAAAGGACAGTTCCAATGCCCCCGCAGCCGGTAACGAGCTAAAGGAAGTAGCGCCACTGCCGGACGAAACAGAGCCGCCATGTCCACCGGTTACCGTACCGGAGAGGAAATGATAGATTCCAGAATCAAATGCTCCTATTAAATATACGCCATCCTCCATTTGATCGGCGCCCGTTACCAGATCGTAGGATATGCCGGTAGCACGGCGATACACCGCATACAGCGTCGTGTCCTGCGTGGGATAAAAGACGTTGTTTTCCAATAAAAGCGCCGGCGCAACGTTCGTATTGCTCACGAGCAAACCCGACCAGCCGGCGAATGTCCAGCCCTCGCCGATGCAGAACGTCTCCGGCGTAGCCGCCGGCAGCGTAACGCCCGCGCCGGCGGAGGCTTCGGTGAGCGACGGTGTCGCACAGGCGCCGGAGCCGGCGTCGAACGTTACGGTGCGGGGCGCCGTAGCATCGTGGTTGACCCAGCTTAACGTAAAGTTATCAATAGCGGAAGCCGGCCTGTTGCCAGAGCCCGTGCTGGCTGTAAGCGTTATTATTTGAATATACACATTGCCGGAGCAGTGATCCAGCGCGGTTCCGAAATCGACTGTGACGGTTTCGTTGCTAAAGATATTAGCGGCTGTAGTCATAGAGCCTACAGGCGAAGCAGTAACCCAAGACGTTCCATTGGTAGAATATTGCACGCTCCACGTCGTTACTCTTGTATTTGAAGATGCTGTATGCAAGGATTGCAGGTTAAAGGATAATGTAAAATTCCTCTTTTGTTCGGTGTTGGCTATGCGGAACCGGAAAGCAGCGCCCGGATCATATCCGGTAGACGAATTGCTTGTTTGGCGGACGCCTAACGCCCTGTCGGAGGCATTCGACTGCGTGAGTGTATTAGCGTTTTGCCCAATGGCCGCGGATGCGTAATTTTTAAACCCGCCCGAGGTAACAGACCAAGCTGTTTTCGTCGTTGGGAATGCCTGTATAGCATTGGTTGAAGAGGTATGCAAAAACACCGCCCATCCTATGGGCACAGCGCTACCGATGCTGTTAAAATCTTGCAAATAGCTTGTTCCCGTGAGCGTGGCTGCCGACGTCTGCGCCTGTGCCACCGAGGCTCCTGTCCATAAGGCCGCCCCAAGCAGCAACGCTTTTGAAAGTCGTATTACAACTGTTTTCATATCTGTATATGTTTTAAGTTAGTGTTATATATATGTCGTTTTTTTCAGTAACAATGCGTCATGCCGTGCTGCATTCCGGCAACGGGCAAAAATACGGGAGAGTTATTACCGTTTGTTTACAGTATGGCTACAAAACAACTAAAACCCTCCGACGCCCGACGTCGGGCGTATTGATTACAAATATAGGAATATTTTTAAAAGAGTTATTAAAAAATTATGTACGGTATATATTCTAATTCGACCGTGCGCTCGTCGCCGGCTTCAACCGACGGACAGCAATACGTTAAGAATCACGAGTTATTGATTGTCGCCGGCAATCATTGTGCATTGTTCATTATGTATTGAAAAAATGTATTCCCCCTTATTTCTATAACAAAATACCCTCAGCAGCCATACCTCTCCCCTACCCCCACCCATTTGCCGAAGGCCATGAATCCCCTACGGGGAAATGGCGTGCCCGGCGTTTGGTTGTCTATTGCTATTATTGTCCTACGGACAAAGGCGCGGCGTAAATCATCATTCATTTTTAACGCTGATTCGCATTATTCATTATTCATTGGCTCGTTGGCCTCCGGCCTCGCCTCCTACACTAACTACACTGACTACTCTAACTCCATTAACTACTCTAACTCCATTGTTCATTATTCATTGGCTACGCCCCCCTACTCGAGCGAGCGCTTCGATTCAAAGGCTAAAGCCATGGCTCCGGTCGCATGGTCGATGATCCGACCGTTTTCAAAGACCGGTTCTCCATTTACGAATGTATGGGTTACGGAGGTTGCGAGGGTCAGTCCGTCGTAGGGCGTCCAGCCGCATGTCGAACGGACGCCGGCATGGGTGATGGTCTGCGGTCGCTCCGGGTCGACGATTACGACGTCGGCATGATAGCCCTTGCGGAGAAATCCCCGCCGGGCGATGCCAAAACGCCTTGCCGGCGCATGGCACATCCGCTCGACGACTGTTTCCGGCGTCCATAGCCCGTCGCGGCAGAGTTCCAGCATCAGCGGCAGGGCATACTGTATCGAGGGCATTCCCGACGGGGCGTGCAGGTAGGGCTGCTGTTTTTCGCTGCGCGTATGGGGGGCGTGGTCGGTGGCGACGGTGGTTATTCGTCCTCCGGCAACGGCTTTTCGCAGGGCTTCGCGGTCGGTCAGGGTTTTGATGGCCGGGTTGCATTTCACGAAATGGGACAGGCGGTCGTAGGCTTCGTCGTAGAACCAGAGGTGGGGGATGCAGGCTTCGGCTGTCGTCGCGCCGCGGCCGGTAAACAGGGCGGCTTCTTTGGCGGTGCTGACGTGTAGCAGATGGAGTTGCGTACCATATTTGGCGGCGAGGTTCATGGCGCGTTCCGTGCTTCGCAGGCAGGCTTCTTCCGATCGGATGAGCGGGTGGCTGGCGGCTGTCAGGTCGTAGCCGTAGCGTTTTCGAAAAGTCTCCAGATTGCGCTGCACGATTGTTTCGTCTTCGCAATGGGCGGCAATCAGCGCCGGCGTTTCGGCAAACAGCGCTTCCAGCGCATACCGGTCGTCGACGAGCAGCTGGCCGGTCGAGGAGGCCAGGAAGAGCTTCACGCCGCCTATCCGCCGCGTATCCATCCGGCGGATTTGGTCGAGGTTGTCGGTCGTGGCGCCCATGTAGAAGGAATAGTTGATGAGGGAGTCGGTTGCGGCGCGACGGAATTTATCGTCTATGGCGTCGATCGTCGTGGCCGGCGGGAGGGTATTGGGCATGTCGATAAATGCGGTAACTCCGCCGGCGGCGGCGGCTCGCGTTTCGGCGGCGATACAGGCCTTGTGCGTGGCGCCGGGTTCGCGGAAATGGACGTGGGTATCGATCACGCCGGGCATCACCCATTTCCCGGTGGCGTCAATCACGGCGTATCCGGGGGGCGTCTGAGGTTGTTGCGGCGAGGCCGGGACGACGTCGTGTATCAGGCCGTCGGCAATAAAAAGGCTACCCTGCATGGATAGCCCTTCGTTGATGATGGTTGCGTTGTAGAGGCAACAGGCGTTGAGCATTCCGGTTGGTTATTTTTCGGCGGGCGCCGGTTGGGGTTTGATTTTGCGGAAGCGCAGTTTCAGGACGCCGGTAAAGGCTTCGTTGAAAATGCCGCCGCTCATTTTTGAGACGCCTTCTTTCCGGTCGATGAAAATCACTGGGACTTCGACGACCCGAAATCCCAGTTTGCAGGCATTGTATTTCATTTCTATCTGGAATCCGTAGCCTTTCATGCGGATGGCGTCCATGCGGATGGTTTGCAGTACGCGGCGGCGGTAGCAGACAAAGCCGGCCGTGGTGTCCTGTATTTTCATGCGGGTAACAAAGCGGACGTATTTCGAGGCGAAGTAGGACATCAGTACGCGCCCGAGCGACCAGTTGACTACGCTGATGCCGCACGAATAGCGCGATCCGATGGCGACGTCGGCGCCGCCGGTGCAGGCTTCGTGGAGGCGCAGCAGGTCGTCGGGGTTATGTGAGAAGTCGGCGTCCATTTCAAATATATATTCATAGCCGTGCTGCAACGCCCAACGGAAGCCGGCAATATAGGCCGTCCCCAGCCCCAATTTCCCGCTCCGTTCGATGAGGTGCAGGGTTGCCGGAAATTCGGTTTGCAGGCGTTTCACGACGTCGGCCGTACCGTCGGGCGAATGGTCTTCGATGACGAGCATGTGGAAGCCGCCGGGCAACGAGAATACTTTGCGAATGATGTTTTCGGCATTTTCCCGCTCGTTGTACATGGGTATAATAACTAATTTTTCTGGCATGTTTCTATGGCGTTAATTTAAGTATTTGGCGCGTGGCGACCAGCCGGTTGTTTTCAAAGATGCGCAGGATATACATCCCGTTGGGCATCCGTCCTGTGGAGATGCTGCCGTTGGTGGTGGTGGTCGATTGCATTAATTGTTTGCCGACGTCGTAGAGGTCGATCCGGCAGGAGGCGGGGATGGTTTCTTCGCCGTTGACGTGTCGGCGGATGTGTACCACGTCGTAGGCGGGGTTGGGAAATACCGTCCAGTCGGTTGCGGGGGGCGCCGGCGTCGGGAGGGGCTGCGGTAGCGGGATAGCGTCGTCGAGGGAGGCCGCGCCGCCGAATACCGGCCGGATCATCAGGGATCCTTGATAGATCGAGGACTGCCAGACGTTGCCAATGTTGTAGAAGGTCATGGCCTGTCCGTTCATATTGACGTCGTAGCCGACGTTCATGTAGGTTTCGGACTGCTGAATCCATCCGATATAGAACGACTGCCCCCGTTTGATTTCAATGGCTTCCGGCAGTTTGTATGTAACAAAGCGATTCCGTTCGTCGCTGAATGCGGGTTCGGCCACGCGCTGGTTATACAGTTCGGCGCCCGGTTGTCCGTTGTTATCGTCCCAGACGACCATCCGAAATGGTTTGACGTTGGCGCTGTCGCGGGCTTTATTAAAATAGATGCTGATCGCCCGCAAGCTGTCGGTTTCAAACGAGGTAAACCGGATGGCTACTTTTCCGTTTGCCGATCCGGTGCCGGTCAGTCCGTAGCCGTTTTCGGCCGTGCCGTCGTCGTAGCTGTAATACGTATAGAATGCCTGAATGTATTCGGTCGTATCATTATGCCGCAAGGCCGCGCGGAGAGGCGCCATGTCGGTATCGTTGATCAGATAGCTTCGTATGCGGAAGGCCACCGAGTCGGCCACCGGGTCGATGGCGTCGAACTCATAGGGGCTAAAATCGTAGTCGCGGATGAAAAATTGCCCGTTGAAAATATTTTCGGAACCTCCCGAGTATTCCTGCGGGTAGGCGTAGCTTCCCTGTAGCGGCGTAATGGAAAACCGGCGGGTTACATTGCGGGGCCCCCATCCCAGATTCCGGTATGCTAACGAAAAATGCATCGGGTTGCCAAACAGTTGTTGCCTCGCTTCGGAGGTTCGCAAATGCTTCGCCGGGATAGCGGTGTATCCGGCGGTCATGGGGGGCTGCGGTTCGCTGATTGCCACGTCGGGCAGTAGCGTATCGGAGAGCGCGCGGTTGCGGTTGAGGTATACAAAGTCGAGATGCCAGTGGTCGCAGTTGCTTTCGCGTCCCGGCACGGGGCTTACGGCCATGCTGGCGATGTTTACAAACCGGAACCGGAAATCGGCAATCAGGTAACGGGCGTCGTTGAGGGGCAGCGCTACGTAGCGGAACAAGGTATCGTGCCGGCCTGTGTATACTCGCAGGTCGCCCGTCAGGTAATCGGTCTCGGTCAGCGTCGAATCTGTTTCATTGACCGACGCCGTCCATACGGTGTTCCATTGATTGTTGTCCCAAAACTCTAAATGCAGCTTGTCGGTGTATTCCGGCATATCGCCCCGTCCGCCGGGCTGGTAGAAGAAACTCAGCACTACGCTTGCCTCGCCATTAAGGCGGATCGGAAAGGAGGCGAGCCAGTCGGCCGTATCGGACGACGGCCCGATGTGCGGGTAAATATGCCCGTCGTCGCCTTGCGCGTCGAACGTGGCTACGCCGAGGGTCGGCGGATTTATTCCATAATTAGTATTGATAAACACGCCCCGGCTTTCCCAGATATTCGTAGCAGGCCATGGGTTTTTTTCCGCAAAATCATCGACTACCGGCAGCGTTAGCGGAGCGCTCGGCACGCCCTGCAACCCGCGTGCAGTCGTCCGCGCCGGCTGCGGCTTTACTAACGGATTAACGTAGAGCC
>JAIRMW010000154.1 GCA_031258415.1 Prevotellaceae bacterium | reverse complement strand
TTCACAATCTTGTAGTCGTGATAGTACATCTCCGGGTCGTCGTGGTCGAAAACCTCATTGACGAAACTCAGCGCATACACCGGCTGTAGGAACTTATACTGCGTACCGGGTTTTATTTGCTTTACATACGCCTTGGATGCATTGAACAGCACGCGACTCTTGAAACTCTCCGTCCAGTGCATCTGCATTTCCACGATAAATTGCCGTCCCGATTTATCGGTGCAATGCACATCGACGATGGAGTTTTTCAGGCCGGGGAGTTCCGGGGTCAACTCCGGGGTCAGGTACTCCAGTTCCACAATCTGTTGCGACGGCTCTAAGGGTAGCATGCTGTTGAGCAAACTCCGGCACAGGTGCTTGTGTTCGCCAAAGATGCGTTTAAAAATCAAGTCGTTTTTGGGGTCGAGATAATATGTCATAATTGAGCAGTGAATAAATGTGGCTGCAAAGGTACGAAACATTTCAAGATTTAAGGCCTTTCCCCAGCCTCTCGAGGGTTTAACTCCGATTACATTTTTTCTATTTTACAAAAACCGAATAGGCGTATGCTGTGTTTGCGCCGTCGGTAAGCGCGGTAGCTACGCCATTTTTCCATATTTTGGCTACATACCTGTCGGTCGTCGCGTTCCGTTCGGCTCCTGCTACATACACATCGCCGCCCGACACAAAAACGGAAAACGCCTCAGCATCGTTTGCGCCGTCGGTAAGCGCAGTAGCCGCGCCGTTTTTCCATACTTTGGCTACATACATGCCGGTCGCGCGCCATTCGGTTCCTGCTACATACACATCGCTGCCCGATACAAAAACGGAAGCGGCGATCGCCGTGTTTGCGCCGTCGGCAAGTGCGGTAGCCATGCCGTTTTTCCATATTTTGGCTATAGGCATGCCGATCGCGTTCATTTCAAATCCTGCTACATACACATCGCCGCCCGACACGTACACGGATAGCGCCCCAGCCTCGGTTGCGCCATTGGTAAGCGCCGTAGCCGCGCCGTTTTTCCATGTTTTGGCTACCATATTGCCGGTCGTCGCGTTCATTTCAAATCCTGCTGCATACACATCGCTGTCTGATACAAAAACGGAATAGGCATAGGCATTGTTTACGCCATCGGTAAGCGCGGTAGCCCCGCCGTTTTTCCATACTTTGGCTACATCCCTGCCGGTCGTCGCGTTCAGTTCGGCTCCTGCTACATACACATCGCTGCCCGATACAAAAACGGAAAGCGTCTGAGCATTGGTTGCGCCATCCGTAAACGCCGTAGCTACGCCGTTTTTCCATACTTTGGCTACATCCCTGCCGGTCGTCGCGTTCTCTTCGTATCCTGCTACATAGGTAACGCCTGTTGCCTGTCCGGGCGCGGGATCATCCTTGCCGCACGAGGCAGCGGCCATCATTAGCACGATGGCTCCAATCCGTTGAATGTTTTTTGTACTCATTTTCTTCTGTTTTGCGTCCGCGTCGGTGCGGACAGTGATTGTTTTAGTATATTGTAAGCTGTTAAAACACCTTCTATCGCTCGATAGAAACACCTTCTATCGCTCGATAGAAACATCTTCTATCGCTCGATAGAAACACGTGCTCTCGTTTTATTGAACGGTGAGCACTTTTTCAAATATCGCGGTACGCGGTTCTTTCAACAAATTACTACTATACTGCGTAGTAACCTTCACCTTGTAGGTTCCGGCGGCGAGGCCGGGGATGACGACTACCAGTTCTGAGGGGTTGTTGGTAACGATGTCGGTCGGGTCGACGGCTGTTTCTTCCTGCGAGTCCTGATTGATGAAATACACGCCGAGACCTTCCTTGTCGCCGGCGATTTTGAGTTTATGACCGTGGATGCGCAGGTTGCGGTCGGGGGTGATTACGTCGTTCACGCTGCCCGTTTTCACGTCGACGACCTGCGAGATGCTGAGCGCGACGTCGGCCATGCCCTCAATCTGCACTTCGACCGATTCCAACTCCTTGCGCAGCAGCGCCCCTTGGTGGAACTCGAAGAGCACGGTATGCTTCTCCGGGTCGAACTTTTCGTTGGGACTGTTAAACACGCCCTTGATATGGGTGCCGGCCGTAAACCAGCCCGTGTTTACCGCAAATCCGTCGCAAAGCCGGTAGCTCATTTCCTTGAAAAAGAGGTTTACGCCATGCTCCATCGCGTCGGCCGAGACGTCGGCGCCGCCGCGCGTGGCGGCCGATTCGCAAATATCTCTGACGTTCAACGAGCGTTCTGAACTTACCCGCGCGACAAGGTCGTCGGGGTTTTCTTTGGTTAGCGTATTGTCATACAAATACGCTTTAATCCGGTGGAGAATTGTTGCCATAACAATCTGTTTTTAGTTATTAAATAAATTTAAATACATTTAAATATGCACCCTTTAGTTCAACGGTTGCAAAGGTAGAAAAATATTTCATACGAAACAACTTTTTCTTTACTTTTTTGTTAAATCTTTTCCGTCCGCTCGCCATGACGCCACCGCCGTCGCGACGCGGAGCGTATTCCCCGTACGGGAAATACGCTCCGCGACGCCGGCCATCATTCCCCGTACGGGAAATGCGCTCCGCGACGCATGGCATACGCCCCTCCATGAACTCCATTAACTCCATTGTTCCCTCTTCATTGTTCATTAAATTTTTATCCTTACATTTGCAGAAATAAAACATGAACAAATATGCCTTCCATTTACATTATTGTCCTTTCAGTGATGCTGGCCAGCTGGCTGGTACAGGCCGGTCTGAACAGCCGGTTTACTAAATATTCCAAAATTCGCCTGCCCAACGGGATGACGGGGAAACAGGTGGCCGAACGAATGCTTCACGACCACGGGATCTACGACGTCCGGGTCGAATCGGTACGGGGCAAGCTGACCGACCATTATAACCCGGCCACGAAGACCGTAAACCTAAGCGAGCCGGTATACTCCAGCTCCAGCGTAGCGGCGGCAGCCGTCGCCGCCCACGAATGCGGACATGCCGTACAGCACGCCCATGCGTATCATTTTCTACAAATGCGTTCCGCGCTGGTGCCGGTGGTCTGCTTTGCTTCCCGGTGGGTTACGTGGGTACTCTTAGCCGGTGTGGTGTTCCTGCAAACGTTCCCCGGGCTGCTTTTAGCCGGCATTGTCCTGTTTGCGCTGACCACGCTCTTCAGTTTCATTACCCTGCCGGTCGAAATCAACGCCAGCATGCGGGCGGTGGCGTGGCTCAATCAGTCCGGTATCACCGACTACGAAACGCACCCGCAGGCCAAAGACGCGCTTCGGTGGGCGGCCTACACGTATGTGGTAGCCGCCTTGGGTTCGCTGGCCACGCTGCTGTATTACATTATGATTTTTATGGGACGACGGAGGTAAGCCGGCCTGCACTGTCGCCGTACGGCGCAAAAAGCCGTGGGATATGGCCGCAATCGGGCGCACGAGCAGCCCCGTCGGGCAGACCACTCGTGCGTGTTTCCATGTTTAACTAAAAAATAGTACCTTTGCCGACAAATCCCAAAAACATCCAAAAGTAGAGCAATACATGTTACCCATTTCCGAAAAAGCGAAAATCATGCCGCTGTCGCCCGTACGCAAGCTGGTTCCGTATGCCGATGCGGCCAAAGAACGGGGCGTCAAAGTCTATCACCTCAATATCGGACAACCCGATGTGCCGGCGCCGCAGGAAGCGCTGGAGGCCGTCAAGAACAACCGCCTGTCGCTGGTGTCGTACCCGCATTCGGCGGGCAACGCCAGCTACCGGCAAGGGCTGGCCGACTATTACCGGCGTATTGGCATTGCGCTATCGCCCGACGATATTATTATCACCACCGGCGGCTCGGAAGCGATCCTCATCGGTTTTTCCACGTGCTTCAACCCGGGCGATGAAGTCATCGTGATGGAGCCGTTTTATACGAACTACAACGGCATTGCCGCGTGGACAGACGTGGTGCTCAAACCGGTGCCCTGCGACATCCGTACGAACTTTGCCCTGCCGCCGGCCAGCGCCTTCGAGCAGGCGATTACGCCTAAAACCCGCGGGATTGTGGTCTGCAACCCGAACAACCCGACCGGCTACCTGTATTCGCGCAAAGAACTGGAACAGCTGGCCGCCATCGCTAAGAAGCACCGCCTGTACCTGTTTGCCGACGAAGTCTACCGCGAATTTTGCTACACCGACGCCCCGCATGTTTCCTGTATGCAACTGCCGGACATGGACGAGCACGTGGTGCTGATTGATTCGGTATCGAAGCGCTATAGCCTTTGTGGGGTACGCATTGGCGCAATCATTTCGCGCAACAGGGAGGTCATGCGCAGCGTGCTTCGTTTTGCACAGGCGCGCCTGTGTTCGCCGGCCTACGGACAGTTGGCCGCCGAAGGCGCGCTGCAAACGCCGCCGTCGTATTTCAGCGCCGTGCGCAACGAGTATATCGCCCGCCGCAACTACATGGTCGACGCCCTGAATGCTATGGACGGCGTTTATTGCCCGATGCCCCAAGGCGCGTTCTACACGATAGTCAAGCTCCCCGTAGCCGATTGCGATGCGTTCGCCCAATGGCTGCTGGAGGAATTTGAATACGAAAAGCAAACCGTGATGATTGCCCCCGCCAGCGGTTTTTATGCTACCCCCGGTAAAGGCCTCGACGAGGCGCGTATCGCGTACGTCCTGAATATCGAAGATTTGAAAAAGGCTATGCACTGCTTGGAGCGGGCGCTCAAACAATATCGGGAACGGGACGCAGACACGGCCAATTAGCCGCATCGCCCCCTGTTTGTTCCGACAGTCTTTCCGGTTTTCTTTACCGGCTGTTCCGCTTATACGTCGTAAGTTGTCAATTCCCGCCCGATTTCCGTATTGGGAAAAATGTTCCGTGCTTCGCGCAGGAAGCCGTTGGATGAAGGATAGCGCGAAGAGAAATGCCCAATCAAGAGTTTTTTGACGCCGGCTCGCTTAGCCACAGTAGCGGCGTCGGTAGCGGTCGAGTGCATGGTTTGCTTCGCCAAAGCCGCCCTGTCGGACTGGAACGTTGTCTCGTGATAGAGCAAGTCGACGCCACGCACCAGTTCAATGACGTCTTCCGAGAACTGCGTATCGCTGCAATAGGCGTAGGCTCGTGGCGTATAGGGGAGATAGGTGGCCGTTTCGTTGGCCAGTTGTTCGCCGTCGGGCAGGATGACGTCTGCGCCGTTTTTCAGTTGTATAATAGCATCTATGGGTAATTTATACTGTGCGACGACGTGCTTGTGGACATTCCTCAACGGCGTTTTTTCGCGGAACAGGAAGCCGGCCGTCGGCGCCCTGTGCTGAAGAGGAATGGTTTGGACGGTCATCGCGTTGTCCTCGTATATGAGCGCCGGACTGTCGGTCGGCACAGTATGCACAACGGGTTGAAAGGTCATACCGTCGCCAAAATAATGCAAGTGATCGCGCAAGATATTCTCCATCGGCGCGGGCGCAAAGATCGGCAATTCGTTTTTCCGGTTCAGCAGGCTCATCGTGGCAAGTAGCCCGAACAGCCCGAATATATGATCGCCGTGCAAATGCGAGATAAATACCGCCCGGATCCGTAACAGGGACAACCCAGCCCGCAATAGCTGCATTTGGGCGCCCTCGCCGCAGTCAATACAAAACAACCGCTCTTGTACATGCAGTACTTGAGCGGCTGGAAAATGATTTTTGACCGGTAATGCCGACCGGCTACCCAATATGGTAACTTCAAAAGGCATACTAAAACGTTTATGCGTGTATCGAAAAGAACCCGGCAACGGGCAACTTAGGAACTTTCCGGAACACCTTGCTGCGCCCGGAAAACCGGCTCAACAAGGATCAAGAAGGACACGGAATTTATAGCTGCTATGGCTTGTCGTCCGTTGGCTGTGCGTCGTCTGTTGGTTGCTCGTCGATCGCTGGTTGTTCGGGCTCTTCTATCGGAGCCGGTTCTGCCGGCACCGTTGCAGCTACTACCGGGACAGGCTCTACCGATTCGGGGTCTACTACTGCCGGATCGGGTTCTGTCGGCAGCGGGGCTATATCTTCCGGCGGTACCTCAACCGGCTGTTCGGGTTCGGTTATAACCGCCGCCGCTTTTGCCGACTGTTTGGTTCTTTTTGCTTTGACGCCGGATTTTTTACTCATTTCCGTTTTCAAGGCCGCCAGTTCGCTAATGTCGCCCAACGTTGTTTTTTCCTGATTTTCGTTCAACTGCCTCACGGCTTTGTGCGTGTTATAGGCGTCTTCTATTTTTTCTTTTTCTTCCACCTCTTTCTTCGTGTCCTCAAACGTCCGGGAGTGCGACAAGGTTATGCGTTTCGCGCCTTTGCTAAATTCGACAACTTTAAACAGGAGCTTTTCGTCTACCTTAGCCATCTTGCCGTCTTCTTTCACTAAGTTTCGGATGCTTGTAAAACCTTCGACGCCATACGGCAATGCAATATTGGCGTATTTGTCGGCAATCGAAATAATAGTGCCTTCATGTACCGAATCAAGCGTAAAGATGGTTTCAAACACATCCCAAGGATTTTCTTCGATTTGTTTATGTCCGAGGCTCAACCGGCGGTTTTCCTGATCTACTTCCAGTACCACGACCTCAAGCGTCTCTCCGATAGCAGTAAATTCGGCCGGATGTTTAATTTTTTTCGTCCAGCTCAAATCGCTGATATGTACCAACCCGTCTATGCCCTCTTCCATTTCGACAAATACGCCAAAGTTGGTAAAATTACGCACTTTCGCTTGGTGTTTCGAGCCTACGGCATAGCGAGCGGCAATAGCAGCCCATGGGTCTGGTTTCAATTGTTTAATACCAAGGGACATTTTGCGTTCTTCGCGGTCGAGCGACAGGATGACGGCTTCTACTTCGTCGTCCACTTTCAAAAAGTCCTGAGCGCTGCGCAAATGTTGCGACCACGACATCTCCGAGACGTGCACTAAGCCTTCAATGCCCGGCTGTACTTCGACAAAAGCGCCATAGTCGGCAATCACAACCACCCGGCCTTTTACTTTGCTGCCCACGATCAATTCGGAACTCAGCGAATCCCAAGGATGGGGCGTCAATTGTTTTAACCCAAGCGCAATCCGTTTCTTTGCATCATCAAAATCAAGGATTACGACGTTGATTTTTTGATCCAGTTGTACAACCTCTTCCGGATGGCTGATGCGTCCCCACGACAAGTCGGTGATATGGATCAATCCATCTACGCCGCCAAGGTCAATAAACACGCCATAGGTAGTGATATTCTTGACCATTCCTTCGAGCACTTGCCCTTTTTCAAGTTTGCTGATAATTTCGATTTTTTGCGCTTCCAGTTCCGCTTCTATAAGGGCTTTATGCGATACGACTACATTGCGGAATTCGTGATTGATTTTGACAATTTTAAATTCCATCGTTTTATTTACAAACACCTCGTAATCGCGGATTGGTTTCACATCAATTTGCGAACCGGGCAAGAAGGCTTCAATACCGAATATATCGACGATCATACCTCCTTTCGTACGGCATTTGACGTAGCCTTTTACAATTTCATTGCTCTCAAGCGCCTGATTAACCCGATCCCATGAGCGAATAGCGCGCGCTTTTTTATGCGAAAGAATAAGTTGTCCTTTTTTATCTTCGGCATTTTCCACGTACACCTCTACTTTGTCGCCCACGGCCAATTCCGGATTATAGCGGAATTCGCCGATACTGATAATTCCTTCACTCTTGTAGCCGATGTTTACAATAACTTCTCGTTTGTTTAAAGCTACCACCGTGCCTTCGACTACATCGTTTTCAATAATCTTGGAAAGCGTTTGATCGTACTTGTTCTCAATTTGAGATTTATCGGCATCGTACATGCCTTTCTCCTGTTCATACGAACTCCAGTCGAATTTATCGTTATCCACCGACGCATTGCTTACGTATTCTTTTTTGGGTAATACGGATTCAATAGGCGTCTCGTCTATCATTAACTCTTCTGTTTCTTCATTCGTTGCTTTAGGGATGACGATGTCTTCGTCGCGTTCCTGAATGCTTACGTCCTCGTTCACTTTTGACATAAAAAATTTTCTTTAATAAATAAGTTAGACATTATGTTAATTACCCCTATTTTTAGGGACGGCAAAGATACATTTTTATTTTGAATGGTGAAAATCTTTTTTTGCAAAACGGCGATTTACCGGTCATGAATCCCATGACAGATTGCGAATTTCTCTCAGTCCAGAATATACCCAAATCTCTTTAACTGCTGCGAATTTTCGCGCCAGTTGGGGGTTACTTTGACTAATAATCGGAGGTGGACTTTTTTCTCGAAGAACAGTTCCATGTCTTTCCGCGCCTGAATGCCGACCTGTTTCAGCAATGCCCCCTGTCGTCCTATAATAATGCCTTTCTGCGATGCGCGGACGACGTGAATGGTCGCTTCAACGCGGTAGCTATCGTCTGCTTCGAGAAATTGTTCTACCGTTACTTCGGCGCTGTATGGGATTTCTTTGTGGTAGAGGAGCAGTATTTTTTCGCGGATGATTTCCGAAGCAAAGAAGCGGAGGTTTTTGTCCGTTAACACGTTTTTATCGTAGTAGGCGGGGCCTTCGGGAAGGAGCGCGATCACCTGTTTCAGGATGTTGTCCGTGTTGAAACGGCTGGCGGCCGCCGCCGGAAAAATATACGCCGCCGGCAACCATGATTTCCAGTTGGCAACCATGATTTCCAGTTCTTCCTGCGTTGTCAAATCAATTTTATTGATGACAAGAATAATGGGTGTTTGCAGGGTTTGCAGGCGGGCAATATAGTCTCTGTTTTTATCGATTTTCTCTACAACGTCCGTTACATAAAGGATGCTGTCGGCGTCGCCGATAGCCGTACGGACAAAGGTCATCATGCTTTCCTGCAACTTGTAGCGCGGTTGCAGGATGCCCGGCGTATCGGAAAACACAATCTGGAAATTATCGCCGTTCACAATACCCATAATGCGGTGTCGCGTAGTCTGTGCTTTGGCGGTGATGATAGAGAGTTTTTCACCCACCAGGGCGTTCATCAGCGTCGATTTCCCCACATTCGGGTTCCCAATGATATTTACAAAGCCTGAAAGCATTTTTTATATTATGCGTGAAGCGGTGAAATGACGAACCATTATATATATTACCATTTACGCATTACGCATTATTCGTAGGCTCCCATTTTCAGGATGCCTATTTCCTTTTCGGAGAGGAAGCGCCACTGGCCACGGCGGAGGTTTTTCTTTGTGAGGCCGGCGAAATATACGCGGTCTAACCGTTGTACATGATAGCCCAAGGCTTCAAAGATGCGCCGCACAACGCGGTGGCGTCCCGAATGGATTTCGAGGCCGACTTCCATTTTGTCGTCGCCGACATATTCGACATGGTCGGCCTGCGCCAGCCCGTCTTCCAGTTCGACGCCTTCTATGATTTTCCGCAGATCGGCCACCCGTACCTTGCGGTTCAGGAAGACGTCGTAGATTTTCTTTTTATTGTACGACGGGTGGGTCAGCCGTTCGGTCAGTTCGCCATCGTTGGTGAGCAGCAGCACGCCGGTGGTATTTTTATCCAGCCGACCGACCGGGAATACCCGTTGCAGGCACCGGTCGCCAAGCAAGTCCATGACGGTTTTGTCGGCGTGCGGGTCGCTGATGCTGGTTACGTAGTCTTTCGGCTTGTTCATGAGAATATATACTTTGGTTTCGCCTTTGAGCCGTTCGCCGTTGAAGCGCACGTCGTCGCCGGGCTGTACACGAACGCCCAGTTCCGTAACGACTTTTCCATTGATCGTTACCACGCCGGCCGTAATATATTTATCGGCTTCGCGCCGCGAGCAGACGCCGGAATTGGCGATATACTTGTTCAGGCGTGTGTCGTCGACGATGTCGGACATCGCTGCTTTTTTGAGCCGCGCCTCATCTTTATTCAGCCTGACCGGGCTGTATGTCTTTTTATCGGACGGTTTGTCATCGGCCATTGCAAAAGGTGTTTTAGAACGGGGGTTCTCTGCCTGTCGCTGGCGAGCGACAAACGGTTTTTTGGGAGCGGCACTGCGCGACGGACGGGTTCGGTCGCCGGTATTCCGAACTCGGGGTGTTCGCTTTTCGTCTGACGTCCTACCTGCGCGGAATGTTCGTTTTTCGTCTGTTGTTCTGCCTGCGCGGGGTGTTCGTTTTTCGTCTGACGTCCTGCCTGTGCGGGGTGCTCGCTTTTCGTCTGTTGTCCTGCCTGTGCGGGGTGTTCGCTTTGCGTCTGTTGTTCTGCCTGCGCGGGGTGTTCGTTTTTCGTCTGACGTCCTGCTTGTGCGGGGTGTTCGTTTTTCCGTATCGGTTCTTGCGGCGCGTGGCTTGCGTGCGGGTTTCTCTTCCTCGCGCGGCAGCCGGCGACCGGTAGCGCCGTGGCCGGCTGTTTTTCTCGCCGGACGAGCGGTTTCACGCGTACTGCTGCGTTGTCCGGTCTTACGTGCCGGCGCCTTTTTAGGGGTTTTCGTGTGCATACTAATTTTATAATTTGCGGCAAAGGTACAAAATTTAAGCGGATAAAACATACATGCCGGCGCTTCTCATTTTTGTGGCGGGTAGAGGAAAATGGTTCTTCTCCTGCAAGGACAGCCCTTTATTAACCGTATGCTTCAGCTTACGCCGCCGCCGCCCCCCGCGCGAAGGCGAAGTATGAGGTATGAAGTATGAGGTATGAGTTGGCTTGCGCCAAGAGAATTTACGGATTTACAGATTTGGCTGACGCCAATGCGCTTGCCGCCACTCATAACTCATAACTCATAACTAAAAAGCCGGGTTTCCCGTAGGGACACAATATCAATAGAACGACGCCTCCCACATGTCTTTTTCCCCGTAGGGGATGCATGTCCTACGGACAAGCGGGTGTGACGGATGCCTTTTTCTATTGCTATGTTTGTCCTACGGACAATGGCGCCAGCCAACCTGAAACTTTAAACTTTAAACCTGAAACCTTAAACTTCAATGGTTGCGCGAGGAAACCCTATGGGCGTAAAGACACGCGGCCGCTTTACTGCCCCCTCTCTACCTTTCGCCGGCAATAATTAAAATTTAAAACTTAAGAAGTTCCTGCAGCTAC
>JAIRMW010000080.1 GCA_031258415.1 Prevotellaceae bacterium | reverse complement strand
TGCTAAATGATAATTTTATCCCCGTTTTTATCAAACCACTGATGCTCCAGTAACGCATAGGAGTTCATGGCTTTTATCTGCAAGCGGCAATCGTTTTGCCAGGCCCATCGGCGGCGGCGAGAGATAAGGCCGCCGGAGCCACTCGCACGACGTTCCCGTTCATTATTCCTTCCCTTCGGGCTCATTATTCATAACGACTGCCGTCGTATCCAAGGCGAACACGGTGTCGCGTTCCCTGTCGGTCATGGCCATCCGCGGCTGGCGGAAGGTCGCAGGCGACTCGTTGAGAATGTCGTCAATACTTTGCCGCAGGCTGGCGTGTAGCTGCTGACGCATATTGATGACCGTCGATTCCAGCGACTGTTCCTTCACCGGCTTGTGCAGGTTCGCATATTTGCGTCCGGCGAGGCCATAGTGGATGTCGTCGGGCGTACCCCAGAGGTTGAGGCCGATCTTGACAAGCGGTATCGGCCATTTGAGGATTGAAATATGGTAGCGGAACGACAGATCGAGGTTCTGCGTCCCCCCAATAGCCGCCTGATAGCGATCGATGCTCACGACAAACGGGAACACCATAATTTTGCCGTCTTCGAGCACCAGTTCCACGGCAATGCTGTCAATCATATTCCGCTCCTTGTTCTTAAAATAGAGTTTTTGGGCGATCGACGAAAAGGTCTTTCCGTCGAGCAGCACCATATTTTTCCCATTGATATAGCACGAGGCGGTGGTCTTCGGGATGACGACGTTCGAGAGCGAATCTAATTCCGTAACGGCGGTGATCGTACATTCCGCCTCGCCCTCAAACGAACGCAGCATGGGCGTAAGCGAGTCGAGCATGGGGATCGACCGAATGAGTTCCCGGATATGAACACGCTGCATGTGCATATCGACGCCCGTATAGGCGCTCTTAGTGGTAGGCGCTTTATACACTAAAGACAACTCAATATGGCCGACGTCGGACGTTACCTGCAAATTGGGAATCCGAATCGACTGACTGCGCATAACAATATCTCCGTCTGCCTGATTGATATGGAATCGGCCATAGGTGATATTTTTCAGGTTGGCCTTAAACGCGACGTCAAGATTGCGCGGCACGACCAGCAGCCCGGGCAGGCTGTCGTCCGGCGGCGGCAGCTCGACCGACTCGTCCAATACCAGCCGGGCGATGGAGTCGCGGTGCGTGGCGCTTTTTCCGATATAGTCGGAGCCCGCCGCCAGCGCCCGGATGATTTCATTACACTGGATCGAATCGGCCGTAAGGGTCATATTGGCCGTCAGTCGCCCGTTGCGCAGCAAGGCCCGCCGGAGGCCTTCTATCTCGCCGCTCAGCCGGACGTCGGACGCGCCGGTTTGCAGCCGGGCTGCGGTTACCGACAGTTGATCGTTGGTAAAGGTAAACGCCGACTCGCTTATCCGCGTCCGAAGCGGGAAATAGGGCGTTCGCAGGCGGCAGTCCGTACTGGTAAACGTCCCCGACATATCCCATTGTGCAAGGAAATCGCGCATCTTCCCCTCCGACAGTCGGAACGCCACGGCGGTGGTATTCCGGTTGATCCTTGCCAGCGAATCGCGAAACAGCCGGCGGCGGATGGAGTCGGCTTCCGTTTGCCGGTAGGCTCTCTGGCGGACAGGCGCCTCGTGCGGATGAATATGGACGGTCAGCGCCGCATTATTGACCCGGCCGAAAAAGTCCGGCATACGCCCGCGCAAACTGTCGACGGTCAGGCGTGCCGACCATTCCGGTTTCGCAGGCTGTCCGGCCATCGACGACAGCCGTCCGGCGGTCATGATCTTCGACGCGCGGATACGCATCGAGTCGGTGGCGACCTGTAGATGCGTCAGCCGGACATAAGCGGCCATCTCGGCAATAGACGCCGTGTCGCTTGGCTCCGACGTCCGAAACGTAGCGCGGAGGCGTCCGGCATGGAGCGTATTCGTATGCTGCCATTGCAGCTTCAGGCTGTCCATATCGACATTGGCGCGAAACAGGCTGGCTATTTCGCGTCCGCGAAAACTGTCGACGACATGGCTGCCTAACTTGATTTTCGCCAGCGGCGCAAACACGTCGATCCCTTCCTGCGGGGCTTTGAAAATGGCGTTGCGGACGTCGACCTCGCCGGAGGCATTAATTTTACCATAGTCGGACGCCAGCAGGTCGCCGAGATAGCAGCGTCCGGCGACGTCCATGAGCACCGAGCCGCCCAGCGTGAATGACTTTGCAAACGGCGCATGTTGCCAGAACCGGTCGAAATCGATATCGCCATGAATGCGGGCGTCGATAAACGGGCGCTCGAACAGGCTACCGAGCAGTCCCGAAACGGACAGCTTCGCCGACGGGCTTTGCAGGTACAATGTTTTAACATTGACGTACGAAGGCTGCTGCCGCATCATATCGATAGTGGCCTCGCAGTCGATGTTGGCCAGTTGTATAAACGGTTTATCGGGGCGCCGTCGCCCGGCCACCGAGCCGTCTTTCAACTGCAACGATACGGTGCACAACGGCCATTGCGCCTCTCCGAAATAGCCGTCGAGTTGGCCGGAGAAGTCCAGCGCGCCGGCCACCGTCATTTGTTTTATATCGACTATATGAGGCGGTATGGCCGCCAGCAAGTCGGCCAGCGACGAGGCATGCAGGCCAAAATCGACGGCCACCCGGGTGCGCCTGTTGGCCGTATCGCGCTGCACCGTCCCGTGGACGTCGAAATCAATAATGCCGACGGACAGCGCGGTTTTGTCAAGGCGAAAATGCAGGTAATTGGTGTCGCTTACCAGATGCGTCGAAAGGCTCAGCGGGAGTTTTGACGTATAGGCTTTATCTTCGTAGAGCACCGTCGCCGCCGCAATATCCAGCTTAACCGCCACGTCGGTAAGCGTCCCCCTGGCATGCAGCCGCAGGTTGTCGGTGGCAATAAAAAGCGCCTGCCGGCGGTCATCATAAATGATATGCGCCTCGCGGATATGCACGCTTTTTACTTCGACCGTAAACGGCGCTGCGCCGCTCGAGTCCGTTGTGGCGACAACCTCCGGCGACGACGGCAGCAGCGCCTCCCAGTTGGCCTTGCCCTCCTCGTCGACACAGGCATAGACCACCGGCGCCGACAGCCGGGCGCGATTGACGACTAACCGGTTCTCGCGGTACAGCGCCAGCGGATCGAACGACACGAGCAGCTCGCGAAACAGCAGCAGCGTATCCTGCGGCTGGCCGGGACGGTGGCCGGGCGCCGCAATCAGGCTGCCGTTTTGCAGCCGGACGCCCAAATAGGGAAACGTGCTGAAGAACGTCAGATCGACCGACTCGCAGGACACCTGCGCCGGCAGATAGGCGTTGGCATATTTCAACACGAGGGGCGTCATGCGCGCCGGCGTAAACACCACGTAGAGCGCAACACTGACGCCGGCCGCAATAAAGATCGTCAGCCCCAACAGGCTCCAAAGAATACGGCGGACTATCGTCCGGCGGCGGCTGACGTGCGCCGGCCGCAGAGTATGGGTTGATGTCATATTTAAATGATGTATAAAATTATTTATTTATATAAAAAACAAGACCGGCGCATTGGGGGCGGCCATGTACCCGGTTCAGTCAATCAACACCAACGCTACCGCCACCTCCGCCGCTTTCTGCATACTTTCGACAGGCAGAAATTCATATTTCCCGTGCGGGTTATGACCGCCGGCAAAGATATTGGGGCAGGGCAAGCCCATAAACGACAACCGGGCGCCGTCGGTACCGCCGCGCGCCGCCGTAATGACAGGCTCGACGCCCACACGGCGCATGGCCGCCGCCGCTCGTTCGACAATATGAAAATGAGGAAGGATTTGTTCACACATATTATAATACTGGTCGCGCAGCTCGAGCGACGCCACCGGCGAGCCGTATTTCACATTGAGGGTTCTCACCATGCGCCGCAATTGCTCCTTTCGCCGCTCGAACGCCGGACGCTCGAAATCGCGGATAATATAGCACAGGGTGGCCTGCGCTTCCGACCCCTGCATGGCCGTCAGATGATAGAAGCCCTCGCGTCCGTCGGTGGTTTCGGGGCGTTCGGCCAACGGCAGCGCCCGGTGGAACTCGACGGCTACGTTCAGCGCGTTGATCATTTTTCCTTTGGCATACCCGGGATGAATATTGCACCCCTTGATGGTCAGGCGGGCTTCGGCGGCATTGAAGTTTTCATATTCCAACTCGCCCAGTGCGCCGCCGTCGAACGTATACGCATAATCGGCGGCAAAGCGAGCGACGTCGAACTTGTCGGCGCCGCGTCCGATTTCCTCGTCGGGGGTGAAGGCGATACGCACGGCGCCATGTTTCAGTTCCCCGTGCGCCAGCAGGCAGGCGGCGGCGCTCATAATAGCCGCGACGCCGGCCTTATCGTCGGCGCCGAGCAGCGTAGCGCCGTCGGTGGTGATAATCGTTTGGCCGATGTAGCGCCGCAGTTCGGGAAATTCGGCCGTCCGCAGCGCGATGTTCTCCGCGGCATTCAGCATAATGTCGCCGCCGGCGTACGATTCCGTAATGCGCGGGCGGATATTGGCGCCGCTCATGTCCGGCGAGGTATCCATGTGGGCTATCAAGCCGACGACGGGCGCCGGCTCATTCGTATTGGCGGGGATCGTAGCCATTACGCAGCCGTTGGCATTCAACGCCGCATCCGTGGCGCCCATCGCTTGCAGTTCCGCGACCAACGCCTCGGCCAGCGCCCATTGTGTGGGCGTGCTGGGGGTGGCGGACGAGGCGGGGTCTGATTGCGTATCGTAGCTCACGTAGCGCAGAAACCGCTCAAGTAGATGCTCTTTATTGATCCTCATAAAGGGGGGATTTTTCATTTGCCTGCAAAGTTACTATTATTTTTTTGCCGAAGCCCAACCGGTTGTCCGTATACTTGAGGAACGTCGGGCGGATCGCCCATAAGGGCGCGTTGTGCAGGACGGCAAACGGGAAACGGCGCAGGTAGGCGCGGCGGGCTTTTCGCTGCAATTCGCCGTCCGGCAAAAACAGGACGCCCTGCCACTGCAAGCCGCGGAGAAGCCCGACGACCTTTGTTTCCAACACCACAGCGCCCGCCACCCGAGGGTTCTTCAATGCCTCGTCGAGGTGGCGCGTGCGTGCTTCGGACGCCACGACAAATACATTGTCGTCGTCTATATACGCATAAAACAGATGGGCGCAATAGGGCGTGGCGTCGGCGCAGGTAGCCAGCGTAAGTACGTGGTGCCGGTGGATAAAATCAAGAATGCGTTTGTCGATCGAATACATAGTGCAAAAATAGAAAAAAAACGCGACGGACGAATATTCCCCGCGGCCCCCGCCGGCGGGGGCGCCCGAAGGGCGGGGGTGGACAGGCCAATGATTAATGATGTCATGTCCTGAAAAAAGCTGACGGGACG
>JAIRMW010000059.1 GCA_031258415.1 Prevotellaceae bacterium | reverse complement strand
ATGCGCGCGGACGACGCGACGGACGGCATTCCCGAAGGGGCGATGCGCGCGGACGACGCGACGGACGGCATTCCCGAAGGGGCGATGCACGATAGATTTAGTACAATGAAAAATATGGTTATCACAATAAAAAAGACTATTAATACAATGAAAAAAACAGTTAGTATAATGAAAACGACTATTATGACGATGAAAGATACGGTTGGCGCGATGCGGACAGCCGTGCTGTGGCTGCAACGGGGGGCGCTTTTGGGCGTGGCGGCGGCGTGCCTGTGGGGGTGCGGCGGGGAATGTGTGGTTGAGCGGCACGTATACCAAGGAGCAGGGTACGCGCAAGTCGGCCGGCAGTCCGATTTCGACGTATACAAGTACTGCATACCCGCACATTGCGCGGCGTACTTTTTAGCTCCTGAAAATGAAAACCTGTTTTAAAAACCTATTAATTAGTATTCATTTTTAAATTTCAATCATATGAAAACAAATATTTTTAAAACAATAGCCATATTGTTGATTGTGGCAGGCGTGATGGCCTGCAAGAAAGAAAAGGAAAACAATAGTTCCCTGCAAGGAAGTAAATGGAAACTGGCAGGCTATGTGGACGCCGCTACCGGAAACAGGATAGACGCTGAACCGGCAGATTGTGAACGATGTTATACGCTTATTTTTGATACCGAAATGACCGCTTCGGGGTATTCCGTAATTAATCAGATTTCCGTTTCGCTCGTATCAGAAAAAATGTTTAGTGTAACAACCGCGGTTGAGGACAGCATGAATGGTAATGTGAAACTGTTCTATGAGGCAATAGAAACGGTTGATTCTTATAAATATGAGAATGCCGAATTAAAGTTTTTTTACAACAACAAACAAAATTATTTACTTTATAATTCTTATATACCATGAAACATTTTATTTTATTAATTATTATAAGTATCTCCTTTGCAGGTTGTAGCAAGAGAGACATAAAAACAGATACTAATTGTGTGTCCTGTGAAGAAAAAAATACTTTCAAAATCCTTATCAATGAACCGGCACATGTTAGAATACAATGTACGGAACCGATTACATTTAGTTTTGAATTAGATAATCAATACGATGGAATAAATGGCATCGTACCATGTAACGAAATTCCTTTAAAATACAGGATAGATGGCAAATCTGTTTTGATAAGCGGAACTATTTACAGTTGTTTGGTCGCTGTATGTGCCACACCGGATACCAGACGCCTTCCATTTAATGTATTTGAATTAACAACCATAAAAACGAATATACTATGAAAAAGATCATTTTTCATATAAGTATGATTGTAATTTCTTCTAATGTATACGCTCAAAGGTATTGCGGATCAGAGATGAATCTTACAACAATGCAACAGGTCAATCCTATAAGGTATCAACGAATTATGAGCCTTGAAGATATTACTCAATCCCGCATATCAGGAGCTAACAGTATTCCTCAATCTACTATTACTATTCCTGTTGTTGTACATATCTTGTATAATAATACTGCACAAAATATTAGTAACACTCAAGTGCAAGCACAAATTCAAGTGTTGAATGAGGATTTCCGCCGATTAAATGATGACAGAACAAATACTCCACCAGCGTTTGCTAGTATCGCAGGTGATGCAAATATTGAATTTAAATTAGCCACAATAGATCCTAATGGCAATTTAACATCAGGTATTACTAGAACATCAACAACTATAACTGGTTTTTCTTCCGTGTCTGAGAATATGAAATTTACTAGTTTAGGCGGACATGATGCATGGAACACTCAAAGATATCTTAATATTTGGGTCTGCAACTTCTCAGATAATTATCTTCTTGGTTATGCTCAATTTCCTGATGAACTTTTAACAAAACCCAATACAGATGGCGTAGTAATAAGTTACAAATATTTCGGAGTAGATGGACATACTATAAGCCCCTATAATAAAGGGAGAACAACAACTCATGAAGTGGGACATTGGTTAAATTTAAGACATATATGGGGTGATGATGGAAGTTCTGGATGTCATTGTAATGGGAATGATTTAGTAGATGATACACCCAATCAATCTATAGCGAAATATGATTGTCCATCATTTCCAACAACTGATTGTTGTACTAACTCTGGAAATGGCATTATGTATATGAATTATATGGATTATACAAATGATGCGTGTATGAATATATTTACAAACGGACAAGTGGTTCGTATGCGCACACTATTTGACTCTGAAACAGGCATAAGAAGAAAAATAATGGAAATGGCAGAATTGTTAACAACTCTTCCTTCTCTTTCCGGCGCCGCCACGATCTGCACCTCTCCTGCTACCTACACGCTCTCTGCCGGCTCCGCCTCTTCATGGAGCGTAACGCCCACGTCGGCCTTCAGCCTGACTTCGACGTATACGGCCTCAGCCATGGTAAAAGCCCTTGCTTATAATGGACAGGCAGGCACGCTCACGGCTCTTGTGAATGGCGTGGCCATTACAAAAACTTTTACTGCTTGCAGCGTTACCCTCTCCGGCCCCGATACAGTCTGCGCCGCCAACGCCGTTTATTCGTTACCGGCAGGCGTCGCCGCCTCTTCCTGGACAATCACGCCGGATAGCAGTTTCGATATAACGACTACCGCCGGTCTCGACTCTGCGTATGTTACGCCGGTTGGTTTTTCCGGACAGGCAGGCTCGCTTACGGCAATGGTCAACGGCGTGCCGGTAACCAAAATAATAATCGTCTGTAGCATTACCATCAGCGGCTCCGACACGGTCTGCGCGGCCAACGCCGTCTATTCGTTACCGAACGGCTTCGTGGCCGATGCACCCTGGACAATCACGCCGGACAGCGCATTTAATATAACGGTTACGGACGGTTTAGACTCTGCGTATGTTACGCCGGTTGGTCTTTCCGGACAGGCGGGCACGCTCACGGCTATCGTTAATGGCGTAGAAATAACAAAAGAACTCGTCGCCTGCAACGTTACCCTCAGCGGCTCCGACACGGTCTGCGTCGCTAATGCCGTCTACTCGTTGCCGGCAGGCGTCGCCGCCTCTTCATGGACAATCGCGCCGGACAGCACTTTCGAGATAACCGTTACTGCCGGTTTAGACTCGGTGTACGTTACCTCTATTAGTCCTGAAGAGCAATCGGGCACGCTTACGGCTATCGTCAATGGCGTGCCGGTAACCAAAATAATCACCGCCTGTAGCGCTACCCTCAGCGGCCCCGACACAGTCTGTACCGCTAATGTCGTCTATTCGTTGCCGGACGGCTTCGTGGCCGATGCTCCCTGGACAATCGCGCCGGACAGCGCATTTGAGGTAATCGCCGGGGATTCCGTATCGGCTACCGTAAGAACGCTCACGCTTGCGGGCGAAAGCGGCACGCTCACGGCTACGGTCAATGGCGTGCCGGTAATCAAAATAATCACCGCCTGTAGCGCTACCCTCAGCGGCCCCGACACGATTTGCCCGGCGGCTGTCTATACCCTTTCCGCCGGCAGCGCAACATGGAGCGTAACGCCATCCGATACTTTTCAACTGTTCTATGATACCGGAAATAGCGTAATGGTATCCAGAACGCCCAATTCCTGGTTATCCGGGCAGGCCGGCACGCTGACCGCCACCATTAACGGCGTTGTGCTGACAAAGGCCTTTCAGGTTTGCGCCCCTTATATCGTCGGTTTTGATACGATTCCTGTCGAGGTCTGCGCGGCCACCTATACCCTTGGCGGGGTGCCCGACAACAGTCCGGCGACGGGGCAATGGAAAATTTTCGATTGCGGAGATGATATGAGTGTTTTAACAGACTATGGAGACTACAGCGTGTTCGACAAGACCACTGTCGACGAGCAGCCCTGTACCGTAGCCATAATAGCGTGCGCTCTGCGGATGACGCTTAACGGAGAGAACTATCCTTTCTTTGCCGGCGAGAAAAAAATATCTATACCAGCAGCAACGCCTTTTACAGGGGGCTTCCTGCTAATTTACCCGGGGACTCCGAGTGTAATAACACCGAGTGTTTCGCCGGTAACATCCGGGACAAGCGGCGTTTACAGCCTTGTAGTTAGTACGCCCGTAGGCGCAGTAGATATTAATCCCCCTGTATACCAGTGGACTGTTATAGGCCCCGATGGCTCCATACAAACAGTATACGGCTCGCCGGCTTCCGTCACATTTTCCATTGTGGGAACGTATACCATATACTTGGGATATGTCAGTTGCTGGCCGATACTGAGTCATTCCACAATCTTTACCGCTACACCGACCTATTCGCTATATCCGAATCCGGTAACAGGGAGTATATTGAATATTTCTTCTGTTAGTGTCTCTTCAGTTACCTGCCTGTCATATACTATACGATTGGTATCCACCGGCGCCATAGTCCAGCAGGGACAGGTCAGTGGTACTGGCCAGAGAGTGCCATTTCAAATCAACGTATCGACACTTCCTGCCGGGATGTACCTTGTGCAGTTGAGTACGTGCGGTACGAGTAGACTGCCGTCAACCCTTATCCAGACCAGCGTAATCGTGATCCCCTGAGCAATAATAATAATAATAATAATAATAATAATAATAATAATAATGAAAAAGAAAACAGTTATGAAAAAGAAAGTATACCTTCTTATATGCGTGGCGGCGGCGTGCCTGTGGGGGTGCGGCGGGGAAGAGGAGCCGGCGGAAGAGGCTACGCTTCCGGTGATTACGTTCGCGCAGGCGGAGTACGTGATGGACGTTGGGACGGCGTCGTCGGTGGAGGTCGAGGTGCGGTCGTCGTCGGCGCTGACGGAGGTGAAGTATGCGGCGCTGGAGGGCGCGGCGGAGTTGGCGCTGACGATCCGCTATCCGTCGTCGGCGGTGTTCCCGTTTACGGCGGTGGTTACGCCGACGGCGCTGACGACGGGGTTGAAGGTGTCGGCGACGAACCGGGCGGGGCTTCGGACGTCGGCGACGGTGGCGATTAGGGTGCGCGATACGACGCCGGAGCCGCCTCCAGTCGAGCCTCCTGCGGCGACGCTGACGGCGACGGAGGTCGGGACGACGTGGGCGGTGGTCGGGTGGACGCCTGCCGACGCGTCGTATACGGATCTTCTGCTGGAGATGGCGGGGGCTGAGCCGCTGCGGGTGGCGATCGACGGGTTGCAGGACGCGGGGCCGGGCAAGCGTCTGGAGGGGTTGTGGCCGGCGATGCCGTATACGGTGTCGTTGCTGGCGGCGACGGCTGCCGGGACGGTTACGTGCGGGTCGACGACGTTTACGACGGCTTCGACGTATACGCCTCCGCAAACGGGGACGGTGGAGCTCGACCGCCTCTACGGGTGGGCGACCGAAGGCGGCGGTACGACGGGCGGCGGGACGGCGAACGGGGTGCTGACGGCGCCGGCGAACGGGACGGTGCATCATTTCGACGACGGGCTGAAGTTTGCCGACTGGCTGCTGGCGCGTGAAAAGAATAAGTCGACGGCGCCGGCGATCGTGTGGTTGAGCGGGACGTTTACGAAGGAGCAGGGGACGCGCAAGTCGGCGAGCAGTCCGTGGTATGATATTAAGCGGACGAGCAATATTACGGTGGTCGGGACGGACGCCTTCCGGATGCAGAATATTGGCTTCTTCCTGAACGAGGCGACGAATATCGTGATACGCAACGTTCATATTCTGATGCCGAAGTCCGACAACGGGGCGGACGGGATTTCGATTCAGGAGTCGCACAATGTGTGGGTGGATCACTGTACGTTCGAGTCGGTGAATCAGACGTCGGACTATGAGGACGGGTCGTGCGATATTACGCACGAGAGCTATAACATAACGGTGTCGTGGTGTCATTATGTGCAGGCGCAGAAGTCGAGCCTCGTGGGGCATTCGAACAACGCCTCGGCCGACCGGCAGATTACGGTAACGTTTCATCATAACTATTTCGACCGCTCCAATTCGCGTCATCCGCGCGTGCGGTTCGGGCGGGCGCATGTGTATAATAATTTCTATAATCAGGTTTCGACGTACGGGGTGGGCAGCGCGTACGAGGCGATGGTGCTCGTGGAGCAGAATTATTTCGACGGGGTGCGGTTGCCGACGGACATCTGTACGTATCCGGCGAAGTCGTCGGGGTCGAACCTCGAGGGGGACGTGGCGGGCTACCTGTATGCGACGGAGGACAACACGTACGTAAACAAGCCGTCGAACGCTTCGGATCCGTACCCGTTTACGAATGTGGAATACCGGAGCTACGGGGGCGAGCGGATCAGTCCTCCGTATACGTATGCCGACTTTAAGCCTCCGTACCCGTATGTGGTCGATGCGTCGGCGACGCTGGCGCCGATTGTGTCCGGGGGCGCGGGCGCCGGACGGCTGGGGTATCAGTCGGCGCCTATCGCCGTCGATAACGGTGGGATCAGCGGGGGCGGCGAAGGCGGCGGCGAGGGTGGCGGCGAGGGTGGCGGCGAAGGCGGCGGCGAGGGCGGCGCGGCAATCGCCAACGGCTGGTTCTATACGGACGTGTCGTCGGCAGCCGGGACGTATTCGCTCGACGGCGGTACGATTACGGTTACGGGTAAAGGGAAATGGGCGAGCAACGAGACGACCTATGCCTACGTGTACCGCGAGCTCGCCGGCGATTTTGTGCTGACGGCGCGGCTTCATGCGTATACGCGGACGACGACGAGCAACCCGAATCAGGCTCGTGCGGCGCTGCTGCTGACGGCGGACCTCGCGTCCGGAACGCCTTACGTGAGCGTCGGCAAGGGCGGCGACGAGCAGTATTACCGGACGCTCACGGGCAACGCCCGGACGGCGTTGCCCGCGCCGACGGGCACGGGCGCGGTCTACCTGAAGCTCGAACGCACGGGCGATACGTTCTCGGCGGCGTATTCGCTCGACGGCGGCCAGACCTACGGCGCCGCCGCCACGCACGTCGCCGCCACGCTGCCGACGACGCTCTACGCGGGCATCGCCGTAAACAGCGGCGACAACGGCAACGGCAAAACCGCCTCCGCGACGCTGAGCGATATACGCATTAACAATACGCCGGTGGGCTTCTGACGGACAATGCGCCCGGAGAAGGCCTGCCTGCCGACTTATTTATTTATTTAATTATTTCCATGTATGAAAAAGCATCTTTTTATTGTACTGGCTGCCCTCTGTGCGTGCAGCCAAAACACAGACCCCGCGCCGGCGGCGCCGTTTGCGCCGGTCATCACCTTCGACTCGGAGCCCTACCGCCTGCCTGCCGACGCGCCGGCGACGATCGGCGGGACGGTCGCCTCGTCGCCGGCCTTAGTGTCGGTGGCCTGCTTTGTGGTCAATGGGGCCGACGAGACGGCGCTGGGCGTCGGCTATACGACGCACGAGTCGTACCGCTTCTCGCAGACGTTTACGCCTACGGCGCAGACGACCGGCTTTAAGGTCGTGGCGAAAAACAGCGCCGGCGCGGAGAGCGTGCAGACGACGCCCATCGAGGTAACGTTCGACGAGGCGACGGTGCATAACCTGCCCGTCGAGCCGGCGAACCATGCGCGTCAAGCGTACGTCGATACCTATTTGAAAATAACGTTCCCGACGGCGCCTGTCGTGGGTACTTCGGGCGTGGTGGCGATCTACCGCGCCGACGGCTCGAAGGTCGACGAAATCCGCCTCGACGACGCGCAACCGCGCCTCGAAAACGGCGGCGTGTATAATACGACCAAAATCGACCTGCCGGCGTGCAGCGACCGGGTGCGGGCGGTGAACTACCGTCCGCTGACGGTGCAGGGTACGACGTTGGTCATCAAGCCCCATTACGGCGTGCTGGACTACGGTACGGACTATTACGTAACGGTCGACGCGTCGGTGGTGCAGGGCGTGGCCTTCGACGCTATCGCCGCCGGCGAGTGGACGTTTACGACCAAGAGCGCCGCGCCGACGGCCACCACCGTTACCGTCGACGACGACGGCGCCGCCGACTTCCGTACGATCCAAGCCGCTATCGCCTACTCCGTCGCCAAAGGCAAGGACGAGGCGGTAACGATCGTCGTGCAGAACGGACGGTATGAGGAGTTGCTCTTTGTCCGGAATAAAAACAACCTGACCATCCGCGGCGAGAGCCGCAGCGGCGTCGTAATCGCCTACGACAATTACGACGGGTTCAACGGCGGTACCGGCGGCAGCATCAGCCGCCCGGACGCCGGCGCGACGATCGCTACCGGCGGCGGACGCGCAGTTATCCTGATGGAAAGCTGCGATATGTTGCGCCTCGAAAACCTGACGCTGACCAACACGCACGGCTCCGGAAGTCAGGCGGAGACGATGTACTTCAACAGCGCTACCCGCCTGCTGGTGGTTCGTTGCAACCTCCACAGCAATCAGGATACGATATGCATCAAAGGCTATTGCTGGTTCTACGACTCCTTAATCGCGGGCGACGTCGATTTTATCTGGGGCGGGGCGCAGATCGCGCTGTTCGAGCAGTGCGAAATACGCTCGGTAACCGGCGGGGGCTATCTCCTGCAAGCCCGCGTCGCCTCGGCGACGGACAAGGGCTTTGTGTTCCTGAACTGCAGCCTGACGAAAGGCGCCGGCGTAGCCGACAACACTACATGGCTCGCCCGCAGCGCCGGCGGCGCCTCCTACTACGATAATGCGACCTTCGCCCGCTGCCGGATGGATACGCACATCGCCGCCGCCGGCTGGTACAGCAGCCCCGCGCCCAATCCCGCCGCCGCGACCGCCGCCGCCGGCTGGAAAGAGTACGGTAGCATGGATATGACCGGCGCGCTCCTCTCGACCGCCGGCCGCCTCAGCCCCGCCTCCCGCCAGTTGACCGAAAGCGAGTACAACGCCGCCTTCAAAGACCGCGCCGCCGTGTTTGCCGACTACGCCAACGGTAGCGGCTGGATGAGCGAATAACGAACAATGAATAAAACATGATACACGATGAACAATCATTCCTTTTTTTATAAGAAGCCCTCGGCCTTTCTTCTCCTGCCCCTGCTGGCCGTAGCCCTGACGGGCTGCAAGACCGCCGGCGAGGAGCCGTCGACGGGCGATCCGTCGGCGCCGGTCATAGCCTTTGCCGACGCCGGCTATGTCGTCGAGTCCGGCCAGCCGGTCGCGGTGAGCGGCACTGTAACCTCGTCGTCGCCCTTAGCGTCGGTCGCCGATTTTGTGGTCAGCGGCGCCGCCGAGACGGAAGCCGGCCGCGGCTATACGACCGGCGTCTCCTATCCGTTTACGCAAACCGTTACGCCCGATACCGCCACCACCGGCTTTAAGGTCGTGGCGACGAATAAGTCGGGCTTGCAAACGACCGCGGCCGTCCCCATCGTCGTCGTTGGCGGCAATAATCCGCCGTCATCGACAACGCCGGCCTTCCCCGGGGCGGAAGGCTTTGGCCGTTATACGGTCGGCGGACGCGGCGGGAAAGTACTCTACGTAACCAACCTGACGGACAACGACACACAAGGCTCGCTCCGGTGGGCGGTCAATCAGAGCGGCGCCCGGACGATCCTGTTTAAAGTGTCGGGGGTCATCGCCCTGAATGCGCCGTTGAATATTCGGAACGCCAACCTGACTATCGCCGGACAAACAGCCCCCGGCGACGGGATTTGCCTGAAGAACCACCCGGTGCTGATCGACGCCGACCAAGTCGTTATTCGGTACCTGCGTTTCCGTATGGGCGACGAGCAAATGGCCGAAAACGACGCGCTCGGCGGACGGCATCACCGGCAGATAATCATCGACCACTGCTCGATGAGTTGGAGTACCGACGAGTGTGTGTCGTTCTACTCGAACCGGGACTTTACGCTGCAATGGTGTATGATCTCGGAAAGCCTGCGCAATTCGGTGCACGGTAAAGGCGCTCACGGCTACGGCGGCATCTGGGGCGGCACCCGCGCCAGCTTCCACCACAACCTGCTGGCGCACCACGATAGCCGTAATCCCCGCTTGGGCGAAACGGCCGGCGACGCCGAAGCCCTGACCGATTTGGTCGATCTGCGCAATAATGTGATTTATAACTGGGGCGGGAACTCCACGTACGGCGCCGAGGCGATGAACGTGAATATCATCAATTGCTATTACAAGCCGGGACCGGCCAGCACAAACCGCGGCCGGATCCTGTCGATCGACAAATATCAGGTCGACGCCGCTTCGGCGATCTATGAGCGGTGGGGCAAATTCTATGTGGCCGGCAACTATGTGGAAGGCCAGCCCAACAGTACCGCCGACAACTGGCAGTATGGCGTGGCCAACCAGTTTCCGTCCAAATACGGCGCCATTTCGCAGGCGGCGCTGGACGCGATGCGTATGAACGAGCCGCATCCCGTAGACGACAACGTTACGACGCATACGGCGCAGGAAGCCTATGAGCAGGTGTTGAACAAAGCCGGCGCGTCGCTCGTGCGCGATAATACCGACAAACGCATTATCGCCAATGTGCGCAACGGCGACTATTCGTACCCCGGCAGCAACGGCAGCCGCAACGGGATTATCGACTCGCAGGCCGACGTGGGCGGATGGGACGTCTATAATACCGCCGCCGCCCCGACCGATACCGACGCCGACGGCCTCCCCGATGCGTGGGAAGACCTCCGCGGATTAGATAAACGCGACGCCTCCGACGGGGCAAAATATACCCTCAGCCGCGACTATACCAATTTGGAAATGTACATAAACGAATTAGTCGAGGAATGATGAACAGCAAACAAGCAGCAGCGAGCGCCCCCGAAAAACAGGGCGCTCCCCGAAACAGCCATACAAAGAACGTTCAACGAATAAACAACCAACAACTAGTAAACAACCAACAAATCATTAAACAACCAACCAATCATGAAAAAGATTAGCATCATCGCTCTTGTAGCGTTAGTATTCGCGGGGGCCTGCGGGCGCCCGGATGAAATGGAGAACGCTTGGAAACAGGCGTCCGCCATCGAGCAGGCTATTGCCGAGCCCGTATTCAATGCGCAACGGTACGACATTAGCGCCTTCGGCGCCGTAGCCGACGACTCGTCGCGCCTCAACCACGCCGCTATTCAGGCCGCTATCGACTCGTGCAACCACGACGGCGGCGGGATCGTCGTCGTTCCGCGGGGCGTATTCCACACCGGCCCCATCGAACTGAAAAGCAACGTCCACTTGTATCTTGAAGAAGGGGCCGTGCTGAAGTTCTCTACCGACGCTTCGCTGTACTTCCCCGCCGTGCTTACCCGCTGGGAAGGGATCGACTGCTACAACGCCCGCCCGCTGATTTATGCGTACGACGCCCATAATATCGCCATCACCGGCGCCGGAACAGTCGACGGCAGCGCGTCGTTTGAAAACTGGTGGGCTAAGAGCGGCAAGGGGAGCGTCGTCGGCGCCATCTCGCAACGTACCGGTCGGCCTAAACTGTTGCAGTACGAGCAGCAGAACGTCCCGACGGAAGAGCGCGTGATGACCGAGGACGACGGCCTCCGCCCGCAGCTGATCAACCTGTATAAATGTTCGGTGATCCTGATTGAGAACGTAACGTTGATCAACTCGCCGTTTTGGGTTATTCATCCGACGTTCTGCGACCAGCTGACGGTGCGCGGCGTCAAGGTGAACAGCCACGGCCCGAACAGCGACGGCTGCGACCCCGAGTCGAGCCGGAATATCCGTATCGAAAACTGTGTGTTCGATACGGGCGACGACTGTATTGCCATCAAGTCGGGACGCAACAACGACGGCCGCCGGTGGAATATCCCCAGTGAAAACATCATTGTGCGGAACTGCCGGATGAAAGCCGGGCATGGCGGCGTGGTGATCGGCAGCGAAATATCGGGCGGCTACCGGAACCTGTATGTGGAGAACTGCGAAATGGACAGCCCGGAGCTCGACCGCGTGATCCGCATTAAAACCAGCACCTGCCGCGGCGGGGTGGTCGAAAACGTCTATGTACGCAATATCAAAGTGGGTCAATGCAAGGAAGCCGTGCTGAAAATAAATCTACTGTACGATCCTAAAGAAGAATGCCTGCGCGACTTTCCACCGGTGGTGCGCAACGTGCGTCTCGACAACGTAACCTGCGAAAAAAGCCGCTACGGCGTGCTGATTACCGGGCTGGACGACGTGGAAAACGTGTACGACATTCATGTCTCGAACAGCCGCTTCAATGGCGTGGAGCAGGGCAACGCCATCGCCGGCGCCCGGGACGTCTATTTCAAAAATCTTTATATTAATGGGGAGAGCGTCCGATAACGAAAGGCAATGCAATGAAAACAACAATATGGTTATGTATGTTTCTGCTGCTGTTTGAGCAGTCGCCGGCGCAGTCGCCCGAGCAGCCGCTGGCGTTTCCCGGCGCGGACGGCTTTGGCCGGTATACTACGGGCGGGCGCGGCGGGCAAACGCTGATTGTCGATAATCTGAACGACAGCGGAACGGGCAGTTTGCGCGAAGCCGTGGCGACCAAAGGGGCGCGAACCGTCGTTTTCCGGGTATCGGGCACGATCTTTCTAAATTCGCCCTTAGAAATTACCGACGACGCGATTACGATCGCCGGCCAAACCGCGCCGGGCGACGGTATTTGCGTGGCCGGCTACCCGGTCAGGATAAAAGCCGACAATGTGATTATCCGCTACCTGCGGTTTCGTCTGGGCGATACCGGCAAGGTGCAGGACGACGCGATTGCGGGGTCGCGGCGCAAGGACATCCTCATCGACCATTGTTCGATGAGTTGGAGTACCGACGAGTGCGCGTCGTTCTACGATAACGAACGCTTCACGTTGCAGTGGTGCATCCTCTCGGAGAGCTTGCGCAACTCGGTACACGATAAGGGGGCGCATGGCTACGGCGGAATCTGGGGCGGCATGAAGGCCAGCTTTCATCATAACCTGCTGGCGCACCACAGCAGCCGCAACCCGCGGTTTTGCGGCGCGCGCTACCACGAAGCAACGAAGGAAACCGAACTGGCCGACTTCCGCAATAACGTTATTTATAATTGGGGATTCAACAGCAGCTATGCCGGCGAAAACGGACAATATAATATAGTGAACAATTACTATAAACCCGGCCCGGCGACGAACACCAAAGTACGGAGTCGGATTCTCGAAGCATGGCAAAGCAAAGACTGGCGGGATTTTCACGACTTCGGACGATTTTATATCGCGGGCAATGTGGTGGAAGGGAACGAGGCGGTAAGCGCCGACAACTGGGCTGGCGTGGAGTATAGGGTATACATCGAAAAAGAGCAGACTGACCGGGCGATCCCGCCGACCGACGACCTCTTTCGCCGGTGCCATGCGGCCGCGCCGTTTGACTATGTCATAGCTACGCCGCATTCGGCCGAAGAAGCCTTCGACGCCGTCCTGCAACACGCCGGCGCCAGCCTTGTGCGCGACGCCGTCGACAGGCGCGTGATCGACGAGGTGCGGCGCGGCGTATTTACCTGTGGCGACCGGGGGCTGATCGATTCGCAGACGCAGGCGGGGGGCTGGCCGGCCCTGCACGCGCTCCCGCCGCCGGACGATACCGACCGCGACGGGATGCCCGACGACTGGGAACGCGCCCACGGACTCGACCCCGCCACAGCGGACGGGGCGCTGTACGGCTTAGACAGGCAGTATACAAACATAGAAATATATATAAACGGATTGCTATGATGAAAAAAGGAAAATACCTTGTATGGGGACTGTGGATTCCGATGCTCCTGTCGGCCTGTAGCGGCGAGGAAGTGCCGGACGGCGGACAGCCGACCGCGCCGGTGATTGTATTTGCCGAAGCGGCTTATGAGCTAACCGTCGGCGTGCCGGCTACCATTTCCGGTACGGTTACGGCGACCGGCGCCCTGAAGACGGTGCGCTTCGCTACGCTGAACGGCGCCGCCGAAACCGCGCCGGCGATCGCATTTACCGCCGCGACGTCCTGCCCGTTTGCGCAGGTCGTTACGCCGACGACGGCGACAACCGGCTTTAAAGTTACGGCCACGACCAAAGAGGGCTTGGAAACAAGCGCTACGGTCGGCATCACCGCGATCGAACAGGGAGGAGGGCCGGAGCCGCCCGACGGCGCGGCCATTGCCTTCCCCGGCGCGGAGGGCTTTGGCCGCTATACGACCGGCGGACGCGGAGGCCGGGTGATCGCGGTAACCAACCTCTCGGACGAGAACACGCAGGGCAGCCTGCGATGGGCGATCAACCAAAGCGGGGCGCGGATTATCGTATTTAAAACCTCGGGCGTCATTGCACTCAATTCGACGTTGAATATCCGGCAGCCCGACCTGACCATTGCCGGCCAAACCGCGCCGGGCGACGGCATTTGTCTGAAAAATTATGCGGTCGTAATCCAGACCGACAATGTGATTATCCGCTACCTGCGGTTCCGCATGGGCGATGAGAAGAACGAAGAGAACGACGCCTTCTGGGGACGCAACCAGCGAAATATCATCATCGATCATTGCTCGATGAGTTGGAGCACCGACGAGTGCACGTCGTTCTACGACAACGAAAATTTCACGATGCAGTGGTGTATCCTCTCCGAGAGCCTGCGTATTTCCACGCATACGAAGGGGGCGCACGGCTACGGCGGTATCTGGGGCGGCAAAAAGGCCTCGTTCCACCATAATCTCCTCGCGCATCACGACAGCCGGAACCCGCGCTTCTGCGGCTCGCGCTATTCCAACCAGCCGGCGCTGGAGCGGGTCGATTTTCGCAACAACGTGCTCTACAACTGGGGTTCCAACAGCGGCTACGCCGGCGAGGGCGGCAGCTATAACCTCGTGAACAATTATTATAAACCGGGCGCCGAGACCTCGAACGCCGCCCGGATATTCCAGCCCAATGCCGACAACGGGGGCAACCAGCAGCCGGCGGGCGTCTGGGGGACGTTCTACGTGGCGGGCAACTATATGCTCAACCGCGACGGCTCGCCCAATGCGACGGTCAACGCCGACAACTGGGCTGGGATCACGCCCAACCCGTCGTCGAAAAGCAAGGCCGAGCTGCGCGCGGCGACGGAGTTCGAGCACGACGTCGTAACGACGCACAGCGCGGAGGACGCCTTTACGCTCGTGCTCGCGAAGGCCGGCGCCTCGTTCCGGCGCGACGCCACCGACGCGCGGGTGGTCGACGAAGTGCGCAACGGATTAGCGCCCGTGCGCGCCTACTTTACGCGCAACCCCTCCGAGCGCCCGTCGGGCGTGGCGGCCACGATCGCCGGACTGATTGATACGCAGGGCGACGTCGGCGGGTGGAACGTCTACAACGCAACGGCGGCGCCCGCCGACGCCGACGACGACGGCATGCCCGACGACTGGGAGACGGCGCACGGGCTGAATAAAAACGACGCTTCCGACGCGGCCGCCTTCCGCCTGAGCGACATTTTCACGAATGTGGAAGTATATATAAACGGACTGTTAGAATAATGAATACACTAAATAATGTACCGATGAAAAAAATGATTTTAGCAATGACGGCGGTAGCTCTGGCGACCGCCTGCGGCATCCCCGCGCAGGAGAACTGGGCGGTACGGATGGCCGACGCCGAGATGCGGCGGGCGCCACAGGCGTGGCAACTGGATTTCCAGCAGAAATTGAAATGGGATTATACCTTCGGGCTGGAGGGGCTGGCCTTCATCCGGCTGGCGGAGGCGACGGGCGACGCCCGCTATGCGGACTACATCGAGGCGTATGCCGATACGATGATCAACGAGCAGGGCGAAATCCGCACCTACAAGACGGAGAACTACAACCTCGATCATTTGAACCAGGGGAAAATGCTCTTCGACCTCTACGCGACGACGCACAAGGAGAAATACCGGAAGGCGCTCGAACGCCTGCGTGCGCAACTCGCGACGCAGCCGCGAACGAGCGACGGCGGCTTCTGGCACAAGCAGCGATACCCGCACCAGCGGTGGCTCGACGGCCTCTATATGGGAGCGCCGTTCTACGCCCAATGTATCGGCTTCTTCGACGAGCCCGACTCGCTCTACGACGACGTCGTCGACCAGTTTACGACGGTGGCAAAGCATACCTACGACCCGGCGACCGGCCTGTTTCGTCATGCGTGGGACGAGAGCCGCGCACAGCGATGGGCTGATTCGGCGACCGGACGGTCGCCCTACGCATGGGGGCGGGCGATGGGCTGGTTTGCGATGGCGCTGGTCGATGCGCTCGACGCAATTCCGGCCGGGCATCCGCGGCGGAGCGAGCTGACGGCCATTCTTGCGACGGTGGCCGAAGGCGTCGCGCGGTATCAGGACCCGGCGAGCGGCGTATGGTTCCAAATCCTCGACCTCGGCGGGCGCGAGCGCAATTATCTTGAGGCCACGGCCTCCTGTATGTTCGCCTATGCGCTGTTCAAGGCCGTCGCCAACGGCTACCTCGACCCCTCGTACCGGGCGGTGGCCGACCGGGCGTTCGACGGTATTTTGAAAACCTTCGTCGAAACGGGCGACGACGGGTTGCTCAATCTGACGCACTGCTGCGCCGTCGCCGGATTGGGCGGCGAGCCTTACCGCGACGGCAGCTATGACTACTATATGAGCGAACCCGTCCGCAGCAACGACCCGAAGGGGGTCGGGCCGTTTATCATGGCGGCGTTATGGAGGGAACGATGAGCGGTAGCGCAGCACTATGGCTTGCGCCGGCGACGCGGCCCGCCGGGCCGACCGCAGACGCATTTTTCGGAGGAGAAATGGTCGATAGCAGGACGTCGAGACGCATTCCCGAAGGGGAAATGTACGGTATTCGGACATGGATGCGCGTTTCTGAAACGGAAATGTACGATATTCGGACACGGATGCGCCTGTCTGAAACGGACACGGGCGGCGTTCGGACGGCGGGACGTATACCCGAACGGGAAACGAACGGGGCGACGACCGGTCGCCGGACGAAAAACAGGAATATGTATATAATAGGTGTATGATGGGAACAAAAAAAGCGATAGCGGCGGCGACGGCGCTCTGGTGCCTGTGCGCGGCCTGCGGCGACGCGCCGGTGCGCGTGTTTATGGCGGGCGATTCGACGATGGCCGACAAGCCGCTGTATAAGACGTTTACCGATTCGGCGACACAGGAGCGGTACGCCGACGAAAATTTGGAACGCGGGTGGGGACAGCTCCTGCCGGCACGGTTCGAGGCGGCGGTCGAGGTGCATAATCACGCGATGAACGGGCGGAGTACGCGCTCGTTTGTGGCCGAAGGACGCTGGCAGCGGTTGGTCGACAGCCTGCGGGCGGGCGATTATGTGGTGATCCAGTTCGGGCACAACGACCAGAGCCGCGAAAAGGGGGATCGCTATGCGTCGCCCGCCGATTATGCGGCCTACCTGCGGCGCTTTGTGGCCGACGTGCGTGCGAAAGGCGCGACGCCGGTGCTGTGCACGCCGGTAGTGCGTCGCCGCTTCGACGACGCGGGGCGGTTCTACGACCTACATGGCGCGTACCCCGACTCGGTGCGGCGCGTGGCGGCGGCTACGGGCGCGGCGCTGGTCGATATGCAGGCCGGCAGCCGGCGGTTGCTGGAGGCGGCGGGCGAGGAGGGGTCGAAGGCGCTCTTCCTGCACGTCGCCCCCGGACGTTACCGCTCGCTGCCCTATGGCAAGGAGGATAATACGCATTTCAACGAGGCGGGCGCGGCGGCGATGGCCGGCCTTTTCGTCGACAGCCTCCGGCGCTCGTCGCTGACGGGGTTGAAAGCGCATATAAAAGAGCCGGAGCCTGTAGCGACGCCCGCCGCGAAATGAAACGGCGGGCGCCGGGGCGCGGCGCCCGACAAAAAAAAGCTAATTAATTCGATTTTTTTACTAATTTTGCATTTTAAAAAAATAATTTAAATAGATGAAATGAAAAAGAACGCTTCCAAGGAGCTAAAAAACGGACGACAGTACCGAACATCGTTTTCTAAGGAGCTAAAAAACGGATGACAGTACCGAACCTCGTTTTCTAAGGAGCTAAAAAACGGATGACAGTACCGAACCTCGTTTTCTAAGGAGCTAAAAAACGGACGACAGTACCGAACCTCGTTTTCCAAGGAGCTAAAAAACGGACGACAGTACCGAACCTCGTTTTCCAAGGAGCTAAAAAACGGACGACAGTACCGAACCCCGTTTTCCAAGGAGCTAAAAAACGGACAACAGTACCGAACCTCGTTTTCCAAGGAGCTAAAAAAGGGATGACAGTACCGAACCTCGTTTTCTAAGGAGCTAAAAAGGATATACTAAAAAATAAACAAATAAAAAAAACAACGAAAAGAGTAAAACAATGACACTAAAGTTAAAAAAACCGGAGATTTATTTTTACAGGAAGGGCGACCACCTGTCGTTTCATGAACATGCGTACGCGCTCTGCGAAAAGTATGAGGCGCAGATAGCTTCGCCCTCGGAATTAGAGACCTATCAGGACGCGGTGGCGACGGAAAGCGCCGTCTTCAACTGGCTCCAGCGCAGCGAATATACGGCAAAGAAGGCCGCTACCGACAGCCAGCGCGACGCGGTATGGAAAAATATCGGCCAGCTGCTGCGGATTTATAAGCGGCACTTCGACCCGTCGAAACGCGACGCCGCCGTCCGCCTCTATATGCTGTTTGCGCATTATGGCGACCTCGCCCACGCCGATTACGACGCGGAGACGGTGAAGATCGAGGGGTTCGTCGTGCTGGCTCGCAGCAGCGACTACGCCCCCGCCGTCGCGGCGCTGGCGCTGGGCGAGTGGATCGAGGAGCTTGGTCGCCTCAACGACGCATTCAAGGGGGTTGCCGACGCCGTTTTGCAGGAACAGTCCGACAAACCGGCGACGTCGCTGGCCGAAGCCCGCCGTACGGCCGACCTCGCCCTGCGGACAATCACCGTCCGCATCGGATCGCTCATTACCCTCAACGGCCCCGAAGGCTGGAGCGGCTTCGTCGACGAATTTAACGCCCTCGTCGTCCACTTCAACGTCCTGCTGCACGAACACTACGGACGCCTCCATGCCCGAATCGACATCGCCGGCGCCCACGTGGCGACCATCGAGCCGCAAACCTTCACCGGCCAGCCCGTCTACGTGATCCCCGACGTCGCCGTCGTCGTCGTCCAAAACCACGTCGAACAGATCGAACCGCTCACGTTTACCAAAGACTTTACCGTTACCTACAAAGACAACGTCGACCCGGGCACCGCCACCATCTTTATCAAAGGCGTCGGGCGCTACGTCGGCCAGCTGATTGTTACCTTCAATATCGTCGCCCGTCCCCTGCGGAACGGCTGACGCCCCGTTTTTTTAATAGAATTAAATAAAATAATACAGTATGAAACACTTTATGGACGACCATTTCCTGCTGCAAACCGCCACCGCACAGGAACTCTACCACCGTCATGCGGCGCGACTGCCGATCATCGACTACCATTGCCACCTCAACCCCGAGTATATCGCCGACGACCACCGCTTCGACAACCTCGGACAGCTCTGGCTCGAAGGCGACCACTACAAATGGCGGGCGATGCGCGCCAACGGCGTCGACGAACGCTTCTGCACCGGTCGAGATACCGGCGACCGGGAGAAATTCGAACGCTGGGCGGCCACCGTCCCCTATACCATGCGAAACCCCCTTTACCACTGGACGCACCTCGAACTCAAAACCGCCTTCGGCATTACGAAAATCCTCAAACCCGAAACCGCCCGCGAGATATTCGACGAATGTACCGCCAAGCTGCGCACCCCCGAATACTCCGCACGGGGCCTCTTGAAACGCTACCGCGTCGAGGTCGTCTGCACCACCGACGACCCCGTCGACTCCCTCGCCCCCCATCAGGCGCTCCGCGACGAAGGATTCGACGTCAAAGTCCTCCCCACATGGCGCCCCGATAAAGCCATGGCCGTCGAACGCCCCGCCGCCTTCCGAGCCTACGTCGAACAACTCGCCGCCGCCGCCGGCCTCCGCATCGACCGCTGGAACGATATGCTCGAAGCACTCCGCCGCCGACACGACTTCTTCGCCGCCGCCGGATGCAAACTCAGCGACCACGGCCTCGAGGAATTTTATGCCGACGACTATACAACCGCCGAAATCAACGCCATTTTTAATACCGCCTATGCGGGAAATGAGCTCGCGCCCCAGCAAATCCGCCGCTTTAAATCCGCCATGCTCTACGAACTCGCCGTGATGGACTGGGAAAAAGGATGGACCCAACAATTCCACTACGGCGCCCTCCGCAATAACAACACCCGCCTCTTCGCACAACTCGGCCCCGACGCCGGCTTCGACTCCATCGGCGATTTCACCGTCGCCCGGGCGATGTCGAAATTCCTCGACCGCCTCGACGCCGAAAACCGCCTCGCAAAAACAATCCTCTACAACCTGAACCCCCGCGACAACGAATTAGTCGCAACCATGATCGGAAACTTTCAGGATGGCAGCGTCGCCGGAAAAATGCAGTTCGGCTCAGGCTGGTGGTTCCTCGACCAGCAAACCGGCATGACCAACCAGCTCAACACCCTTTCCACACTCGGACTCCTCAGCCGCTTTGTCGGCATGTTGACCGACTCGCGCAGCTTCCTATCATACCCCCGCCACGAATACTTCCGACGAATACTCTGCAACCTCATAGGCCACGACGTCGAAAACGGCGAACTCCCGGCAAGCGAAATGCCCTTCATCGAACAAATGGTCGAGGACGTATGCTACTACAACGCAAAAAAACTATTTAAATTTTAAGTATAACTAAAACAAACAAACAAAATGACTCCTTCTAACACCGCCCCCGGACGAATGACCAACTACCGCTGGCTGATCTGCGCCATGCTCTTCTTCGCCACCACCGTCAACTACCTCGACCGGCAAGTCCTCTCCCTTACATGGCCGAAATTTATCGGCCCGGAATTTGGCTGGACTAATCAGGACTACGGACTGATCACCGGCTGGTTCTCCATCCTCTACGCCCTCTGCATGCTCTTCGCCGGACGCTTCGTCGACCGCATCGACACCAAAAAAGGCTTCCTCTGGGCTATCGGAATATGGTCCGTAGGCGCCTGCCTACACGCCTTCTGCGGCATCGCCACCTCCGGCGTCGTCGCCGGACGATGGCTCGTCGGCTTCGAAGGCGCTCGCAACACCCTCGCCACCCTCGACAACGTCGGATTGATAGCCTCCGTCAGCGTCATCCTCTTTATCGGCGCCCGATTTATCCTCGCCTTGGGCGAAGCCGGAAACTTCCCGGCCGCCATCAAAGCCACCGCCGAATACTTCCCAAAAAAAGCCCGAGCCTTCTCCACCAGCATCTTCAATTCGGGAGCCACCATCGGTGCCATGATCGCCCCAGCCTGCGTCCTCTACATCGCCGAAGCATGGGGATGGGAATCCGCCTTCCTCATCATCGGATTCCTCGGATTCATCTGGATGGCCGCTTGGATATTCATCTACAAAAAACCCGACGCAAACCCCCGTGTCAGCCCCGCCGAATTAGCCTACATCCGGCAGGACAACGACCCCGACAGCGCTACCGCGCAGGACGCAGCCGCCCCCAAAAAACTCTCGTTTCTCGACTGCTTCCGCTTCAAGCAAACCTGGGCCTTCGCGTTTGGCAAACTGATGACCGACGGCGTCTGGTGGTTCTTCCTCTTCTGGATGCCGAAATACCTCGAATCCGTATTCGACCTCAAAGGAACCGCGCAGGTACTCCCCCTCACCGTCCTCTACACCATCGTGATGATCTCGATCTTCGGCGGCTGGCTCCCCTCCTACTTTGTAAACAAAAAAGGCATGAACCCCTACGCCGGACGTATGCGCGCCATGTTACTATTTGCCTTCTTCCCACTCCTCGCCCTCGCCGCACAACCCTTGGGCGCCACATCCTACTGGTGGCCGGTAATCATCATCGGCGTCGCCGCCGCCGCCCATCAGGCATGGTCGGCCAATATCTTCTCCACCGTCGGCGACATGTTCCCTAAAACCGCTATTGCCACCGTTACCGGCATCGGCGGAATGGCCGGAGGCGTCGGCTCATTCTTCATCCAGATGAGCGCCGGCAAACTCTTTGACTACGCCGGCACAACCCAAATGTCCTTCCTCGGATTTACCGGCGAACCCGCCGGCTACTTCATCATCTTCATCGCCTGCTCGCTCGCCTACATCATCGGCTGGACAGTCATGAAAATACTGGTACCGAAATATAAAATAATTACCTGAACGGAAATGAGCGAGCGTCCGAACAACCGCTTAGCATCCCGCCGCCGCCTGCCGCCGCGCCGCGACGCTACCCGACCCCCCGGCACGCCCGACGCCCGCCCGAAAATAGAACACATATAAATAAACGACCAACATGAAAAAAAACATTGCAACACTTATTACGCTCGCCGTACTGACCTCGTGCACGGCGCCGCAGATAAAGATAACCGTAACCAACCCGACCGCCCTCGCGCGTCTGAACGAAACAGTCGAAATCCCCTGCGACGCCATCCGCCCGCTAATCGGCGAAACCGCCTGCATCGTAACCGACGTCGCCGGCAACGAAATCCCGTCACAACTCCTCTACGAAGGCCTGTCGACGCCGCAAAAACTCATCTTCCAAGCCTCCGTACAGCCCGCCGCTTCGACGAGCTACTACCTGAAAAAGGGCCTGCCCGCAGAATACCCGAAAAACACCCACGGACGCTTTGCCCCCGAACGCTACGACGACTATATCTGGGAGAACGACCGGATTGCATTCCGTATCTACGGCGCGGCGCTAATCAAAAAAGACGGCCCGAGCAACGGCCTCGACGTCATTGTCAAACGCACGCCGGACATGTTCATGGATAAAATCTACAACGATTACTTCGAGAAAAAACAGTCCTATCATATCGATAACGGACAGGGGGTCGATTGCTATAACGTCAAACGATCGCTGGGCGCGGGAGCGATGGCGCCATACGCCGACGGGCTACTCTGGCTGGGGCAAAACTACATGGACTACGCCACATTGGACAACGGCCCGATCCGCACATCCTTCAGCCTGACTTACGACACCCTCCTGATAAACGGACGTCCGGTGCTCGAAACCCGTATTTTTTCATTAGACGCCGGGACGCACTTCAACAAGATAACCGCCGTTTTTGAAAACTACCCCGCCGACTGGCCTGTGGCGGCCGGTATCGTATTGAAAAACGAAGGCCTGCCGGCTGAAGCGCCAAACGCCGACCCCAATCATACGCCGATATTAGCGCCCGGTAAGGGCTACGTAGCCTATTCCGAGCAGGGCGACAAAGCCAAGCCGCAATACGATAACGGGATTATATACACGGCCGTCGTATTCCCCGATCCGCTTCAGGACGCAACCCTTACAGAACGGCACGCTCTGGCTATAGTCCCCTACACGCCCGGCGGCGTTACCTACTATGCCGGCGCCGGGTGGAGCAAGTGGGGCTTCCATACGCCCGAAAGCTGGATCGACTACGTGGACGCTTTTGCTCAAACAATCCGACATCCGTTGCGGGTCGAAATAGAATAGCGTCCCACACAAGGTCTCCTTGTTTCTTTACATTATTGACCGATCAATTTATACAGGCTAACTTTCGATGGTTGGCCTGATTTCTTTGAATGCTTCCGGTACGTTCGACAGTTGAACCAAAAGAAAAAGGGAAGCACAAATAAAAGAAGTCAAAAAAAAATAAAAAAATAGAATTTTCTGTGTGTAATTCAGAAAAATATTGTATATTTGCAGCCTCGTTTTATAGGTTGATTAACATAATGAATTGGTTTATTAATGTAAATTACGCATAAAAAATGAATATTTTTAACAAACTATTTTTACTCTCGTTTTGCTTTATTTTTGCTGGTTTCCATGCGTTTGCTCAGGAACAGATTGCCTTTACGTGGACAGCCGGGACGGCGGGAAAATCGTTCATTCTACGGGCTACTGGCGGTAAGACCTACACTATCAATTGGGGAGACGCGAGCAGCAGTACAGCTACCGGCATGGGAGGATCAGCCGCCACCCACACACATTCGTACACACCGGGCAATTACACGGTAACTGTCATCGGAGAAACAGATTGTTTATTCACCTATCTTGACGTGAAAACCAGTCAGGTAACGGCATTGGATGTGAGTAATGCCCCATCGCTGACCGATATTGTGTGTAATAATAATTTGTTAACAAATTTGGATTTGAGCGCCAATAGCGCATTAGTCTCTCTCCATTGTTATCATAATGCATTAATTAATTTGAACGTATCGAATAATCCGTCGTTAGCCTTTTTGGTTTGTAACACCAATCAATTAACTACTTTAGATGTAACGCAGAATCACGGATTATTAGAATTGCAATGCTTTCAAAATTCTTTAACAAGTCTGGATGTGTCGCAGAATCCGTTGTTAGCCTATTTGTTTTGCTACGGTAATCGATTAACCGTATTGGATATTAGTAATAATGCCCAATTGAGCTATCTGTGGTGCGGCGATAATCTGCTATCCGATTTGAATGTAGCAGCTAATCCGTTTTTAAGTGTTATAAATTGTATTAATAATAAATTGTCGCTGTCGCATTTGTATGCCATATCCTCGCTCAAACCCAATCAACAATTAGGCACGCAAAATCTTGATACGGCGCAAGCCTATAAAAATATAGAAACAGAATTAACAGACGTTCCCGTGATAAGCGGGCAACCGACAGTGTATGAGGTGAGGAAGGGAGGGCTTCCTGCACCGGCCAGCGACTATACTATTGCGAATGGTAGGATCACTTTCCATTCAATGGGTACTTATACGGTTAAAAAAACGAATACAAAAATCCGATCCGATCCGTCTACGCCGGCGGTAGTCAATCGCGTCTATAAAGTATCCGGCACACGATCTGTTACATTTACATGGAAAGGAAATACCGGTAAATCGTTCTCCATTCAGGCTACAGCCGGCGAGTCGTTTACGGTAAACTGGGGCGATGCAAGCGCCATTGGCACTTACACTGGCAGCGGAACGACTGACATAACGCCTACACACTCGTATCCCTCAACGACGGATTATACCGTAACGGTTACCGGCAGTAGTATGGACTGCCTCTTCACGGTTTTAAATCTTAATAACAAAGAGGTTAATAATCTCGATGTAATTAATGCCATAGATTTAACAGAAATCCGATGCCGGAGCAATACGTTGTCGACACTGGATGTTTCTTGTAACTCTGTATTGAAGTACTTGGATTGTAACGCCAATTTATTAACAACTATTAATATCGCACAAAATACAGCCTTGGAACATTTGGACTGTAGCGCTAATCCTCTATATAGCTTAAATATTACGGCTAATACTCAATTGACGAATTTACAGTGTGCAAATAATTATTTGAGCAATTTGGATGTATCTGCTAATATTCTGTTAGACACATTAAATTGTAGTAATAATGCGTTGAGCGGCTTGGATGTATCTCAGAATACTCAACTGACCACCTTGCTATGCAATAATAATTTATTGGCGAATTTAGATGTATCGAACAATACGCAATTACTATTTTTGGAAAGCAATTATAATAGCTTGACGAATTTAGATATAAGCAATAATCCGTTACTCTCTTCGTTGAACTGTGCATATAATCATCTGCCGGCATTGAATATTGCGGCTATTCCATTGCAGCACGTGTTCTGCCACAGTAATGCCATTCCGTTAGCGAATCTATACATGATCTCGGCCGTTATAGCCGATCAAAATGAAACGCTGTTAGGGATGCAATGGTTAGATACGCTACTCGTCGTCAAAGGGATTGGTGTCCCTGTTGATGCGGTGCTCAATGGTACAAATACCGCCTTTACCGTATCGATCAATGGCGTGCCCGCAACCAACGGCGTAGAATATACAATAAATTATACGACTCAAAGACTTACGTTTAATACGGCAGGTACCTATACGGTTAAAATGACGAATTCCGCGATTATTGATAATCCGACTCCTGTGCCGGCGTCGGTATACCGTATCTATGATGTATCCGACTTGCAAACGATTACCTTTGACTGGACGGGTGGAGCCGGTAAAACATTTGCTATTCGCGCTACGGCCGGCGCATCATTTATCGTTAATTGGGGCGATACGCATGTCGATACCTTAGTCGGCGGCACCGGAGACGTTACGCCGTCGCATACATATGCCAACAATAATATTTATACTGTTACGGTTTCAAACAATGGTGCTGCTTCTTCGTTTACTTTACTAAACGTCAGCAACCAGCAAGTATCGGCGATAGATGTTAGCAACGCGCGGGAATTAAGCACGCTTGAGTGTGCTTCCAACGTTTTGTCAAACTTAAATGTGGCTCAGAACACGCTCTTAACAGTGCTTGATTGCAGTAATAATCCATTGGCCGGTTTGAATGTCGCGTCAAATACCAACTTGCAGCGGCTCTATTGTAACAATACCGGATTAACCGGCCTCGATGTAACGCTCAATACGCAACTCACGGATTTACGTTGTGCCGCTAATCTGTTAACCGCATTGAATGTATCGCAAAATACGCAATTGGATTACCTTGACTGTAGTGGAAATCTTCTGACAAACTTGTCCGTAGTCACCAATACCCTGTTGCAAACCCTCAATTGCGAAAACAACCAACTGATCGTTTTAAATAGTAATACCAATACGGTATTAGAATTGTTAAACTGTCGCCAAAATCGCTTAACGAGCCTGAATACGGACTACAATACGCAACTGAAAAAACTGTATTGCGGAGATAACCGTCTGAGCAGTTTAAATATCACGAACAATATATTGTTAGAGGATTTGCAATGCGGCAATAATGCCATACCTGCTTTAAATATAGCCAGCAATGCATTATTGTCCATTGTGCACTGCTATAATAATGCTATTTCGTTAGCCAATGTATATACGCTGTCGAATGCTATTAGCAGTACAAGCGACAAACACTTGGGTACGCAACGCTTGGATACGGTACCCCTGTTGCGAGGAGTGTCTACCGTCGTCGATGCGGTATTGGGGGGCGTAAATACGGTCTTTTTAGTCAATAACGGGAGTGCCCTCGAAGGCGTCGATTATACGGTCGATTACATTACCCAAACGATTACGTTTAATATACCGGGACTTTATACGGTCAAAATGACCAACTCGGCTATTACGTCCGATACGGCTTATCCGGCGGAAGTGTTCCGCTCTTATGATGTTACCGGAACGGCGGCTATTTCATTTGTATGGCAGGGCGGCAACAATAAATCGTTTAACATCAGTGCAACGGTTGGCGAACCGTTTACGGTAGATTGGGGCGACGGCAATATTGACTCATTTACCGGAAACGGTATTGGGATGGCGAATGCCATAACGCCTGTTCATAACTATACCAATGCGAATACCTATACGGTAACCGTTTCCACAAACAGCATCAACTGTCAGTTTGCCTACCTGAATGTAGTGGGCAAGCAAGTGAACTCGATGGATCTTAGGTATGCCGTTGGGTTATATCAGTTGGATTGTAGCATGAACTCCTCGTTGGGCAGTTTAGACGTCTCACACAATGCCGACCTTGCTATCCTGTATTGTATAACGACCTCGCTGACCTCGCTGGACGTAACGAATAATGCGAGATTGCGTTACCTGAATTGCAGCAGCAATGCGCTGACGGCTCTAAATTTAAATAATAATCCGCTGCTGTACTCCTTAAATTGCGAGGACAATCCGGCGCTGTATAATTTGAATGTCAGCGCCAATCTGCAACTTCAGGAACTGATGTGTGGAAACACCTCGCTAACGACATTAAATGTATCGGCGAACTCGTTGTTGCGCCAGTTGAACTGTAGAGATAATTCGCTGACCGTTTTAGACCTGTCGAACAACGCCCAGTTGACGACTCTGAATGTGAATAATAACCGGCTGAGTGCATTAAGTATCATAGGTAACCCGGTGCTTGCAAACCTATCGTGCCATAACAATCATATTCCGTTAGCGAATTTATTTACGTTGTCGGAAGCGATCGCTGTGCAAAGCAACAAGCGTCTGGGAACGCAACGCTTAGATACGCTTACCGTATTGCAGGGCGCGGCGAATCCGGTCGATGCGGTATTAAGCGGAATAAATACCCTCTTTGTTGTGAATGGCGGCGCGGCTACCGATGGGGTCGAATATACGGTTAATTATGCTGCCCAGACGATTAGATTTAATGTAAATGGTGTGTTTACAGTCAAAATGACAAACGACACTATTAAATCCGACGCCTCGCTACCGGCCGAAGTATGGCGTACATACGAAGTCGGTTCGTTTGATGTAGCTAATGCTGCGATTGGTTCGCTTCCGTCGCAAGTTTACACAGGATACGCATTTGAGCCTTGGCCGATCGTTACCATGGGACTGACAACCTTAGTGAAAGATACGGATTATACGTTGAGTTATTCGGGTAATATTGATGTGGGTGTAGCTACTGTTACCGTTACAGGCAGGGGGAGTTATCACGGAACGAATTATGGAACATTTACCATTACGCCGATGGTCGTTACCGTTTCCGAATTGAGTGTCCAGACAAAGGTCTACGATGGTACTACCAACGCGGTAATCCTGTTCGATCTGGCGGCCTTCAAACTCAAGCTAAGTCCGGCCGACACGGCTACGCTTGTTGTTAATGCGCCTGTAACCGGTACGTTTGTGCAGGCGACCGAAGGGGTGAATATTCCGGTAATAGTCAGTGGCAATGTAACGTTGAGCGGCGCCAAAGCGAGCAATTATATCATTATTCAACAAAACGGGCTGACCGGTACGATTGTCAATAACAGTACGGACGCTACGATTACCCGGATTACCAACACGACGTATAACACGATTGACAATACCTATGTCGTTGAATGCGGGAAGAACACGGCAACGGTGTATGTGCATACCAACAATCCTGCGGCGCTGGTTATTTATAACGGAATAGTCGCGATAGGGCATCAGTTCGATATTGATGTATCGCGTCCCGGCATGTGGACGGAAACGTTTACCGTCTCTACGCCGGACAGCAGCGCACAGCAATCCTTTACGATAACGTTTGTCAAATGGTTTGATATTGATTTGACGGACGACGCCTGCATTATTAAAGAAAAATGGAATAATACGCTATTGGTTAATAATAACCCGGCCAGCAACGGGAACTATGAATTTACCACCTACGCATGGTTTAAGGACAATATGCCTATCGGAAACGAACAGAGCTATTCGGCGGGCGACGCCCCGACCGACCGCTTAGACCCTAATGCCTATTATTATGTCATGCTGGATACGCGCGATGGACGGTCGTTACGCACCTGCCCATTCCATCCGTTGGTTCAGCTGATGCCTGTATCTTCGCCGCTTGCAAATATATCTGTATATCCTAATCCGGCGTCGGCAGGGCAGCCGGTACAGGTTACTACAACTATTCCGGTCGAGCAGTTGCGGAATGCCTATATCGATGTGTACAGCATGACCGGACGCCGGATGAGCACCCGGCAGATGAGCGACAATGTAACTTCCATTACCATACCTGCTGAAACGGGTATCTATGTACTGAAAGTAAGAACGGCGACAG
>JAIRMW010000121.1 GCA_031258415.1 Prevotellaceae bacterium | reverse complement strand
GATTATTGCCGAAATATATCGAAATCGTCGACGTCGATTTGCCCTCAGATTCAATCTGATTGCCGCTATTTACAATCTCAACTTGAATTATTCATGATTTCCCGAAGAGGTCTATTGTTAAAATGGCTTTAGACATGAATCGCAGAAACTGGATTGCTAAATTGTGTGATCGTATTCATGTTCAATTCCAGCAATCCGGCTAATGGACATTTCGGGTTCATATCAATAGCATGGGTCGCCCGCGCAGTCCATTCCCCGTCAGGGGATTCATGTCCTACGGACAATGGGAGGGGATGGGGGGGCGTGTTGTTTTCTATTGCTATGGATGGCCTACGGCCAACGGTTCGGGGGCGGCTCTCTGTGTTTCTTTTTTCTTGCACAGAGGACACGGAGGTTGCACAGAGGGACACAGAGGAATGGGTGCTGCGGAGCGCATTTCCGTCAGGGCGCATTTCCCGATACTTTATACCCTTATTTCAATGAATAATGAAAAATTGGCCTACAGCCATAAGAAGACCCCAAAGAAAGCCGGGAATGCGTCTTTCGTGAGCGGCTTTCCGCTTGCCGTCGATGGCAGCAGCTTACGCTACGATCCACACCATCACGTGATCGTCAATCATCCGGTAATGGAGGGTGAATTTGATCTTATCGCCTTCCTTGTCGATAAACAGGGCGTTGATTTTGCCCTGCTTGCGGAGCGTGAACTTCTCTATTTCGATTTGTTCGGCAAAATTGACGCCGGTTTCACACAGGTATTTAAATATGGCTTCTTTAGCGCCCCAGATAAGACAAAGTTGCGCATTGCTGTTTTTTTCGGATAAATAATCGCGTTCGCTCTCGGCCAGCGCTCTTTTTTCTACCGCTGAAAAATCTCGGGCGGCGCATTCAATATCAATACCTACGTGCTCGGACGTATGATAAATGACGCTGACAAAGCGTTTGGTATGCGCAATACTGATATCCCCGATTTCGTTCTGTAAAAACGGGCGTCCGTTGTCGTGGTAATTCAGATAAAACTTTTTATTGAGCAACTGGCACAACAGTAAATGAACGGTAAGGCGTTCCTTGCGTCGCTGCTCGCTGGTAATAAACAGCATCTCTTCCCGTTCGCTGTTCGACAGCGAGCACATTTCCTGCAACTCGGTTTCGGATTCGGTCATTTCCCAGATCGCGATAGTCGAGCCGTCTTTCGGTTTTTCTATGGTATACAGTGGCATGTTAGTAGATGGTTAGTCGTATTTTTTCCATTCGATAGTTTGCATTAAATATTCGATGTCCTGCGTGAGAAATGCGATAGCCGGGGCCAGCGAATCACTGTTCGGGGGCGTAAAGAAATACAGCGACCCGCGCAGGAAATGCCGCAGGCTGTCGGTGGCATAGAACTGAACCGGCGAGGCCACATTGCCGCCTATTTCATACAGCATCCCATAGACGTTCGCCTCGGGGTGGCTGAAGGGCGTTTCGATGATCGCGTCGGCCTTGATGGTATGATGATAGACGAAGCTGTGCGTATCGTCGAGCAGCCCCGACAAATTCTTTTGCACACGCTTGTAGCTGATGTGGACTGTCGCCTTGTAGCGCGGCATTCGGATATTGATCCAGTAAGGCTCGTAGCGATAGCTCTCCGTGTCGGGCGCCACATAGCCGTATGCCGGACAGGCCAGCCGGTAGGGATAGCCGGACGAGTCGAAGGGATGGTATTCTTTTTCCGGAAAATCTATCCGAATATAGCCGCGGGGTTTGGGCGTGCCCGCACCGCCGCCGCATGACACGGCCATCCATAGCCAAAGCCCGACGACGACCGCCGCCGCCAGACGTTTACAGTTAGTCGGTTTCATCCGGGATTTCTCCTACGATTTCTTTTAAAATATCTTCGAGCGTTACGATGCCTTCGGTGCCGCCATACTCGTCGACCACAATAGCCATGTGGATTTTCTTCCGGCGGAATTCTTCGAGCAGGTCGTTGATTTTTTTGTTTTCGGGTACGAAATACGCTTCGCGAATCAGCTCCTGCCATGCAAACTGCGTATCGAGCGTATAGAAATGTGGCATCAGGTCTTTGACGTAGAGAATTCCCCGGATGTTGTCGGGCGTTTTATCGTAGACCGGAATACGCGAGAAGCCGCATTCGGTCATCCGCCGGCGCACGGCGCCGAAATCCATCCCGGCTTCCACCGCCGATACGCTGACCCGCGGGTGCATGATTTGCCGCACATCCACATTGACGTAGCGAATGATACCTTTCAGGATTTTCGTATCCTCGTCCGACTGCCCTGCCGTAATATCGACGGCCTGCGACAGTTCGTCGATAGACACATTGCTCCGCACGTTGCTCAGGCTTTTATTGAGGCGGCGCGTCAGGCGGCTGAAAATCCACGTAAACGGATACAGGATTTGCGTTACGGCAACCAACCACGCGCCGGTTTGCCGGGCGATCTTCGGGGCGTACTGCGCCGCCAGCGTCTTCGGCAGAACCTCTCCAAAAAAGGCCAGCAGGAAAGTAACGCAAACGGTTTGAATAAGAAATTCGACCACCGGCTCCTGCGACACAATCAACGCCTCCATCAGTAGCGTCGAAAGAAGCACGATGGCGATATTAACCAGATTATTGCCTACTAATACCGTCCCCAAAAAACGATCGGGTTTCGACAGCAGCGACAGCACGCGATTAGAGGCCCGGCTGTCGTCGCGTTTCAGCGCGTCGAAATCCTGCGGCGACAGCGAGAAATAAGCCGTCTCGGACGCAGAGAAAAACGCCGCCGTCCACAGCAATACCAACAACAAACAGCTATACAGCAAATCGGGAAGTGTAAATCCCGACAGGGAGAGGTGCAAATCAATCCAACAACTAGGAGGTTCCAATGTTCATTCATTTTTGATTTAGAGAACAAAATTATATAAAAAACATCGGTTCTCCAAATGTGGCGCGGCTATTTTACATGCCGGCGCTTCTCATTTTTGTGGCGGGTAGAGGAAAATGGTTCTTCTCCTGCAAGGACAGCCCTTTATTAACCGGTTGCTTCAGCTTACGCCGCCGCCCGCGCGGAGTGGGATGGGCTATGGCGATGAATGGCCTACGGACAACGTGCAACGTTACCCCCCGCAGGCCAATTGTTCATTGTTCATTATTCATTGAAACAAAGGCCGCAGGGCAAATTCCCATGGGTACGGGGCGCCCCGTTAAAATCCTATTATCGTGCCGAAGGTCTTCCATACATCTGCTCCCTGATAAGCGCTCAAGGCGCTTGACGGCACCCTGAGCGTCTTGGAGCCTATGCTAACTCCGGAAAAAACATAGCTGTTTATACTTTGTGGGGGCGTACTGTGGTTGGTTACGGTAGTCAAGCCGCTACAATCGGCAAAAGCCCATTCGCCGATAGTGGTTACCGAATTGGGAATGGTCAGGCTGCCGGTAAAGCCGCTGCAACTGACAAAAGCCCCCTGGCCGATAGTGGTTACCGAATTTCCAATGGTCAGGCTGCCGGTAAAGCCGTTGCAACCGGAAAAAGCATACTCGCCGATAGTGGTTACCAAATTGGGAATAGTCAGGGCGCCGGTAAAGCGGTAGCAATTGTAAAAAGCATAATTGCCGATAGTGGTTACCAAATTGGGAATAGTCAGGGCGCCGGTAAAGCGGTAGCATTTGTAAAAAGCATAATTGCCGATAGTGGTTACCGAATTGGGGATAGTCAAGTTGCCGGTAAAGCCGCTGTAATCGTAAAAAGCAAAAATACCGATAGCCGTTACGCCATTCTGTATATATAGTCGTTCCTTAAAAAATATACTTTAAGCGGCGTTCAGGCAGCCGTTTTTTGGAAAAAGTAACGGAAAAAAATGAGACAAAAAAGTCGATCGACGTTCTCGCGGAGTTTTTCCATCAT
>JAIRMW010000160.1 GCA_031258415.1 Prevotellaceae bacterium | reverse complement strand
CGTTCAGCAGCATTTGCAGTTCCTCGCCCATCTGACTGCTGACGCCGGCATTCTCCTGCGCACGCCGGATAAGATAGGGCAATGTCTCTTTCAACGGCCCGTAGGGAATATATTTGGATACGTTATAGCCCTTGCCGGCCAGTTCGTAGGTGATATTATCACGCATACCGTACAGCTGGGAGAAGGAGACTATCTCGCTGTCCGGCGACACTTGGTAGTCTTTCATGAGCCGTATCAGCAGCTCGGTGCTTTCGGCGTTGTGCGTGGCGGCGCAAAACGAAATTTTGTCCAGATTTCGGATACACAACTGCAGGGCGGCGTTGTAAGACTCGTCGACGGCGCTCTTCGAGGGCAATACGGGCGACGGATAGCCCATCTTGGCGGCGCGTTCGTTCTCCTGCTCGTGGTAGGCGCCGCGCACCAACTTCAACCCGATTTTATAGTCGGCCGTATCAATAAGACGCTGTAGGTAGTCGAGGCCGTCGCGGCGGTAGAGTTGGAGAGTGGTATAGACCACCGGCCGGTCGCGGTTATATTTTTGCATCATGGCTTCGGCGGCGGCGTCGATGGCCGGATTGATCCATGTTTCTTCGGCGTCGATAAAGAGTTTTTTACCCTGTTCGGCAGCGGCGGCGCACAGGGCGTCGAGGCGGTCGCGAAAAGCGGCAAACCGGCGTTGCTCCGGGGCGGTCAGCGTATCGTGGCGCGACGCTTTTTCCAGCAATGGCCGGGCGCAGATGCCGGTAATTTTGACGCAGGCAAACGGCACGCTGCGCTGCTCGCCGGCAAAGCGGATCGATTCCAGAATGTTTTTCTGTGTCGTTTCCTGTTTTTCTTCCGTGTCGGCCTGTTCGGCGGAATAGTCGGAGATGGCGTTCACGCGGTGGGCGGCGAGGTCGGCGACGATCGTTCGGGCGTCGTCGAGCGTTTCGCCGCCGCAGAAGTGTTTAAAGATCGTCCGGCGGATGAGCGGTTTCACGCCGGGTATCCAGAGTATGCACGGCAGGAGGAACTCGCCTGCGCGAATGAGCCACCGGTAGCGCACCATTCTAAATATAAGAATGGCGACAGCGAGGTCGCGTTTGCTTTTTGTTTTGATTGACGTGGGGGTGTGGGAAAAGTTAATATCCATGATCGTATTTCAATTTTGTAAATAAGACTAAAAATGTATGTCGAATAGCTGCAAGGGCGGTCTTTTGTCTACGGGGTTAAGCCGGCGGACGGGCGACGGCGGCGGGGTATTGTCCGGCGGTGGCCAGCGTCGTAAAGTGGGCGTAGAACAGGGCGATTCCTTCGATCCCTTTAAAGAAGTTCTTCAGCGGATAGTTTTCGTTGGGCGAGTGAATGGCGTCGCCGGCCAGTCCGAAGCCCATCAGGATCGACTTCATGCCTAAGATTTCCTCAAAGGCGGCGATGATCGGGATGCTGCCGCCGCTGCGGAAAGGCAGGGGGCGGATGCCGAACGTTTGCGTCAGCGCTCGCTCGGCGGCGCGGTAGGCGACCGACTTGAGAGGCGACACGTAGGGCTGTCCGCCGTGCGCGGGCGCGACCCGAACTTTTACCGACGGCGGGGCGAGCCATTCGAAGCACTCGGTAAACTGGCGGACGACGGTTTGCCAGTCCTGATTTGGCACCAGCCGTATCGAGAGTTTGGCAAATGCTTTGGCGGGGATGACGGTTTTGGAGCCTTCGCCGGTGTAGCCGCCCCAGATTCCGTTAACGTCTAAGGCCGGGCGGATGCCGGTGTGTTCGGGCGTACGGTATCCTTTTTCGCCCTGTAGCTCGGCGACGTTCAGCGCCTGCCGATATTCTTGCAGGTTGAACGGGGCTTTGGCGAGCGTTTTGCGTTCGGCGGGCGACAGTTCCTGCACGTCGTCGTAGAAGCCGGGGATGGCAATCCGTCCGTCGTCGTCGTGCAGGGCGGCGATCATGCGGCACAGAATATTGATCGGGTTGGCCACGGCGCCGCCGTAGAGACCCGAATGCAGGTCGCGGTTGGGGCCTTCGACTTCGACTTCGACGCAGGCCAGTCCTCGCAGGCCGGCGGTTATCGAGGGGCAGCAGGGCGAGATCATGCCGGTATCGGAAACGAGGATGACGTCGGCGGCGAGGCGGTCTTTTTGCGTCCGGCACCAGTCGAGCAGGCTGGCCGATCCGATTTCTTCTTCGCCTTCGATCATAAATTTGACGTTGCAGGGCAGCGTCCCGGTAGCGACCATCGCTTCGAAGGCTTTGGCGTGCATAAATCCCTGCCCTTTGTCGTCGTCGGCGCCGCGGGCGTAGATTTTTCCGTCGCGGATCGTCGGTTCGAACGGCGGCGAGAGCCAGCGGTCGAGGGGGTCGACGGGCATCACGTCGTAGTGGGCATATACGAGGACGGTCGGCGCCTGCGGGTCGATGATTTTTTCGCCGTAGACGATCGGGTTGCCGGCGGTAGGGAAGAGGGCGGCGCGGTCGGCGCCGGCGGCGAGTAGCGCATCGCGCCAGCAGGCGGCGGCGCGGAGCATATCGGGTTTATGAGCCGCTTCGGCGCTGATCGACGGGATGCGAAGCAGCGAAAAAAGCTCGTCGATGAAGCGGAGGCGGTGGGTTTCGATGTACGCGAGGATCATTTCTTGCATAAGGCATGTAGTGTTATCGTATATAATAAGTGTTCGAGCTTCGGCGGCGGAGCGTCAGGAGGGATAGACGAATGTGCCGTGTTCGCCGCTAATCGTCAGGCAGGCGTTTGGGGCGGCTTCGACATGGCCGACGACGGCGGCTTCGATACCGTAGCACTCGGCGATGGCGACGAGGTCGGCGGCGATGCGTTCCGGGACGTAGAGTTCCATCCGGTGTCCCATATTAAAGGTGGCGTACATTTCCCGCCAGGGGATTTCGCCTTCCTCCCCGATAGCCGTAAACACCGGCGGCGTCGGGAAGAGGTGATCTTTGACGACATGGAGGCGGCGGACAAATCGCAGCGCCTTTGTCTGGCCGCCGCCCGTACAGTGGATGATCCCGTGGACGTCCGGACGGAAACGGTCGAGCATCGTACGCAACGCCGGCGCGTAGGTGCGCGTAGGCGACAGAAGCCATTTCCCGTAGGGGAGTCCCGACGACGGTTCGACGTCGGTGAGGCGTCGGCGGCCGGCGTACGCCAGCCGCGGATCGATATGCGGGTCGTAGGTCTCGGGGTATTTCTCGGCCACCGAGCGGTCGAAGAGGGTGTGGCGGGCGGCGGTCAGGCCGTTGCTGCCGATGCCGCTGTTGCAGGCCGTCTCGTAGTCTGCGTACCCGTCCGAGGCGAGGCCGACGATCACGTCGCCGGCGGCGATGCGCGAGGCGTCGATCACGTCGCGGCGGCGGAGGCGGGCGACGACCGTACTGTCGACGATCACAGTCCGGACGAGGTCGCCGACGTCGGCGGTTTCGCCTCCGGTGAGGTGAATCGAGACCCCCTGTTCCTGCAGGCGCCGGACGACGCTCTCGGTGCCGGCGATAATCGCCTCCACCACCTCGCCCGGCACCAGCAGGCGGTTGCGGCCGATGGTCGACGAGAGCACGACGTCGCCCACGACGCCCACGCAGAGCAGGTCGTCGAGGTTCATCACGAGCGCGTCCTGCGCGATCCCCTCCCAGACGCTCATATCGCCCGTCTCGCGCCAGTAGGCGTAGGCCAGCGACGATTTCGTACCCGCGCCGTCGGCGTGCATCGCCAGACAGTAGTCGGGGTCGCCGGTGAGCGAGTCGGGAACAATCTTGCAGAAGGCCTGCGGGAAGAGTCCCTTATCGGAATTTGCTATCGCCCGATGCACGTCGTCTTTGCTCGACGAGACGCCGAGCCGTTCATACCTGTTCATACGTTCTTTTTTTAGTAAAATGGACTGCAAGGTACGATTTTTTTAGCGAATTTCTCCTGTTTTCATCGTCGCCGTCGCCTTTTTTTTCCGGTTTCTCTACAAAATACCCGTCGGTAAATGCGTTCGCCGGCGCTTATTTATGGAAATGGGCGCTCGACCCGGAGGGTCGAATGTGAATAACCCCCAATGAAGCGAAGCGATTGGGGGGTGCGAGCGCGGCGACACTCTCGCAACCCGGAGGGTTGAATGAGGAGTAATTACATCCATTAATTATTCAACCCTCCGGGTTGCGGATGGGCGCTATTGTTCATAATATCCCCCCAATCGCTTCGCTTCATTGGGGGTTATTCACAGTCAACCCTCCGGGTTGAGCGTTCGCCGGCGCGCATGTATGGAAATACCC
>JAIRMW010000135.1 GCA_031258415.1 Prevotellaceae bacterium | reverse complement strand
CGGCCAACGGTTCGCCAACGGCGCTCTGTGTCTCTCTGTGTACCTCTGTGCGCTCTGTGTTCCCTTTTTCTTGCACAGAGGACACGGAGGTTGCACAGAGGGGCACAGAGGAAGGCTGCTGCGGAGCGCATTTCCCGTCAGGGGATTCATGGCCTGCAAGGACAATGGGAGATTATTCATAAGGGCGCATGGCGTACGCCCCTCCATTAACTCCTCTAACTCCATTAACTCCTCATAACTCCATTTCTCTGCCGCACGGCTTCAAACAGCACTACGGCGGCGGCGGCGGCCACGTTGAGCGAGGCCACGGGGCCTTGCAGCGGGATACGGGCGGTGGCGTCGGCCATTTTCAGGACGGCGTCGGAAACGCCCTTGTCTTCGGCGCCGACGACGATGGCGAGAGGCCGGGTAAAATCGAGGGCATAGAGGGGCTGCGCGGCTTTCTCGGTCGCGGCGACGACGTACAGTCCGTGCGCCTGTAGCAGGTAGATCGCCGCCCTGATTGTCGGCATACGGGCTACCGGAATATGGTGCAGGGCGCCTGCCGAGGTTTTGAGCGCTTCGGCATTGATGGGGGCCGCGCCCTTAGCCGGCAATACGATGAGATGAACGCCTGCGCACGCCGCCGAGCGGGCGATGCCGCCGAAATTCCGCACGTCGGTTACGCCGTCGAGCAGCAGGACAAGCGGGTGGTCGCCGCGTTGCAGCACGCCGGTTATCACGGCGTCGGGATCGGCATATTCAATCAGCGGCACGTAGGCCACGACGCCTTGATGGACAAGCGGAGTGAGGCGGTTGAGTTTTTCGGACGGCACAAACTGCACCGGCACGCCCTTTTTCGTCAGCAGCGCCTGCAACGTGCGAAACAGCTCGCCCTCCAGCCCCTGCCTGCACAGCACCCGCTCAATGGCGCGGCCGGCTTCGACCGCTTCGATAACGGGCCGCAGCCCGACGATAAAATGGCTCGTCGCGTCGTCCGCAGCGGGGCGCGACGCAGGAAAATGTTTTTTATACGACATGGAAATAATAGTATGTAAATGTAAATAATGAATGGCCTGCGCAGCGTGCATTCCGTGGCGGTCGTCCTGTATATACGACCGGCAAATCCGTGATGGCGCGGGGCGGGTCGTTACTGTTTTATAAGCCTTTTCACGACCGAATGCGTCCCGTTGGTCAGTTTAACCAGCAGGGTCCCTGCCGGGCAATGCGAGACGTCGATTTCAAACGGCGTAGTGTGGAAATCTTTCGATAAATACACTTCGCCGATAAGCGAATAAACCGTTACCCTGACGTCGGACGAAACATGGTGCTCCATCGTTACCTGCACGCTGTTCGTCGTCGGATTGGGCGCCATCGTAGCCGCCAGCTCGGTCGGCCGGTAGAGGACAATCCGGTCGGACGCCACCTCCGACGTATCGCTCCCGTGGGCTACTGCAAAATAGACCTCTTTCGTCCCATAGCCCTCCGGCAACACAAAGGTCGGGGCTGTCGTATACGGCAGCCATTCGTGGCCGATCGTTGCGGCGTCGGCGCTCGCGCTGTAGGCGGCAGGCGCGCCGTCGACGACCACGTGAGTAAGCGTAACTTCGCGGTTCGCGGTACGTTCCTGACCGTTGTTGAGCGCAAAGTAGGAAATATGCATCTCGAGCGGCGGCTGATAGAGAATGTCGTCGTACAGCACGGCGGTTTCGCCCGTCGCATTCCGCAACTTGGTATAGAGTCTGCGGACGCCGGCGGCTTCGGACGCAAACGTATAGACCGGCGTCTCCTGACGATAGGGCTGCCATGCGGCGCCGCTCAGCTGCGGGTCTTCGCTTACGATATAGTCCGTCGGCAACCCGCCGCTAAACGTATAATCGAGACGCACCGTCCGCGACGACGTAACCGCCTCGTCGTTATTGATAACAAAACCGGTGAACCGAATGTCGGGGATCATCGTCAGCCGTACGTCCGGTGCAAGGTTCGACCAGACGGTCAGCGAGCCGCTCGCCGGATAGTAGCCCGCCCGGGTAACCTCATACGTATACAGGCCGGCGGGAATATCGGTAAACGTATACGCGCCGGCGGGATTAGCCGCGCCGTTCAACGTAACGACGGCGTCGTTAACCGCGTTCCCCTGCTGATCGCTTACGCGGAACGTTACCGTATAGCGGAGGTAGTCGATGCGGATATTATCGACGGCGGCCGGCGGCTGCGCGCCCGTATTGTCATCGTTGATCCAGCTAAACACAATCCGTTTGACCGCGCCCGCACAGGAGGCGTCCAGCAGATGCGTTACAGGCTGCCAGTCCGACGACGTATAATAGCTCCCCACCGCCGTGCCCTCCGACGACCGGACGCCGGGCAACGGGATAAACCCCGTGTCGGTTATATGCACGTCCAGATAATCCCACGGCTGCTCCTGAAATTCGCCCATCCCTTTCCAGTCAAAAGAAAGGTTGCCGGCAACGAAGGTCGCCGGAAAGGATACGTCGCAGAAAGCGTGCGCCACATTTTGCCGCGTAATCGTATACCGGTTAGACGTGCCGCCGTTATTGGACACATACATGGATCGCGTACCGGAACAGGCCGTCGCGTTGCCCGACGCCCACTGGTTCTCCTGCCCGTCCTGAATGAAAATCCATCCGCCGTCGGTCGATTCAAACCCTTCGGTAAACGGGATACTCTTCCGCACCGGCGTTCCCCGAACCACGACGACGGTATAAATCCGGCTTGCCGACCCCACCGTAACCGTTACGCGCACCACATTCATCCCCGGCGACAGGCTTCGCGCGCCCGCGCCGCTTACCACAGCCGACGCATGGGTGGCCGTAGCGGTAACCGTAATCGCCGTAACGCTCGACGCCACATGCACCGTATAGTCGTTGACAAACGGGTCGAAGGCCGGCGACAGCGCGCCCGTACTCGTCGACAGCGCATTTAACGTCAAGTTGGGCAGGTTCTCGCCGTAGACCGAGGTTACCTGCTTGGTCTGTTTCAATGTTAATACATTATTCCCTTTCGTGGAATGGCCTATCGGTGTCCCCTCAAACTGAATGTCGGGCGATGAGAAGTATAAAATGCGCGGGCGGGTTTCGCCGTCCGTGAAATAACTCCCGTCTTCGTAGGTCATAATCGTACTGTAAGGCGTATAGAGCGCCGTAACGCCCCGCCACCCGGACGAATACGAAAACAGCCCCGGCCCCGGCTGGTAGTTCTGCTCCGCATGATGCCCGCAACCCATCGTATGCCCGATTTCATGCACCACCGTATGCGTCCAGCCCGACTGCTGCACCCGGCATAAGGCAAAGGCCCTCTCCGGCCTGCCGGACGCAGCGCTCAGCAGCCACGCCACGCCGCCCGTAAAATCGACCTCCGGAATAAAGACCACCACATCGGCGGCATACTGCTGGCGCATCCAGTGAATCTCGTCCATGTACCCGTCGTCCTGACCGGTGATATACGTCAAATCAAGCGAATTATTATACTCTACATAATCGGTCTGATGTTTATATGCCAGTTCAAAAGTAATGCCCGTGCCGGAATTGACCATCGCCCCGTTCGATATTTGCATAACGCGGTCAATAAGATCGTCGATGTCCGTTACGCTCGCATTATTGCGCGCCCACCGGGCGGCGGCGGGCGTATACACAAACAGCAGCCGGATAGTAACCGCCGACTCGTCGTCCGACTGCGGCGGTGCGTCGTCCGATTCCGGGGCGTGAGCAGCGGTATCGTCGGACGTATGATCGGGCGCCTCGGCGCAACCCAAATCATCGGCCTGCATAACCGATATTTTATAGCGCGACAAATAAGTATGTCCCTCGACGTCCGCCACAAAAAAACGCTCATCGCGTTCGGGCAGCTCCGCCATGATCGACGTCCCCTTTGCCGACGCGGAAATATAACAATAGCCAAACGGCGAGCCAATCATTCGGGCGGTAACGCCGGTAATCCCGTCGCGGCTTTGCGTAACCCGCATCACAACCGCCCTGTACCGCGCGTCGGGGAAGAAATCGAGCAGCAGCGTATCCCCGGAGTCGCCGGACGACAACCGTTGCAGATGCGGATTGGCGTCGAACAGGCGCACCTGCTCCGCATCGCGGAACGCCGCCGGTAAAACAGCCCCTTTCGGCAACGGCTGAAGCGAATAACGTGTATGCTCAGGCTGGATGGCAATCGTATTTTGTGCCATAGAATGAACAGCGAGGCTGGTGGTCATGACCACAATCAACACCGATACCGCTGTTCTTACAAATGGATTAGGAGTATGCGAATGGTCGTTCATGATAAATAAATATTGTGTACAAAATTACATGAAAAACATCGGTTTTCCAAACACCGGCAATGAAAAATGTTTTTTAGCCCGCCGCCGCGCGCCCATCCCCCGCCCGCCCATAGTCGGCAACCCAACATCCCCTGCCGGGAAATGCCCGCTCCCCTTGTCGGGAAATGCCCGCTCTCTCTGTCGGGAAATGCCCGCTCTCCCTGCCGGGAAATGACCTGCTCCCCCTGCCGGGAAATGACCCGCTCCCCCTGCCGGGAAATGACCTGCTCCCCCTGCCGGGAAACGACCTGCTCCCCCTGCCGGAAAACGACATATTCTCCCGCCGACCTGAGAGGCTCGTTTTAATACAGCCTCCCTTTTATTGCTCCCAACCAAAACATCCTTGCACTCGGGTTCCGCATGGTTGCACTCGAGTTCCGCAAGGTAGACATTGCCCTCCGCATGCTAGACATTGCCCTCCGCATGCTAGACATTGCCCTCTGCAAGGTAGACATTGCCCTCCGCATGCTAGACATTGCCCTCCGCAAGGTAGACATTGCCCTCTGCAAGGTAGACATTGCCCTCTGCAAGGTAGACATTGCCCTCTGCAAGGTAGACATCGCCCTCTGCAAGGTAGACATCGCCCTCTGCAAGCTAGACATTGCCCTCTGCAAGGTAGACATTGCCCTCTGCAAGGTAGACATTGCCCTCTGCATGCTAGACATCGACTAAAACACAGTTGCTTGCACTCGACGCCTTCCAAAAACAAAAGAGCCTGCTTCGATAAGCAGGCTCTTCCGTCGTATAGTATAATGGCAATCTAAAAACGGTGGATTAGAAGTAGCGCGGGGTGCTGTATTTCCGCTTGGCGCCGGTC
>JAIRMW010000151.1 GCA_031258415.1 Prevotellaceae bacterium | reverse complement strand
AACTGCGTCTGTTCGACAAACGCCGGGGGCAGTTCGGGGGCGTCAACCCGCACGATCATGTGATTATGCAGGCCGGCGCCCGCGTCAAGCGGGGCAATGGCACCATTCTCCATTACTCGTTTGCGTCGGACGACGAACTGCGCCGCCAGTCGGAGCGTTTCGCCACCCTCTCCGCGCAGGCGCTCTTTGAAAAGGGGCGCTCGACAGGCCGGGCGATGCTCCTCGTAAAAACCGGATGGGCGTTCATCCATAGCTATCTTATCAAAGCCGGCTTCCTCGACGGGCGCGCCGGATTGACTATCAGCCGCGCGATTGCCGCGGCGACCTATAAAAAATATGCGCTGCTGCGGCGCCTTCGTAATGAACAGTGGAGTTAATGAAGTTAATGAAGTTAGAGTAGTTAGCGTAGTTAATGGAGGGGCGTACGCTCACGCAACCCGAAGGGATGACTATGAACAACCCCCAATGAAGCGAAGCGATTGGGAGTAGCGAACCATGAGTGTTGAGTTATGCGTTGCCCGGCGGCCATCCATCCCAATAGCAAACGACCATCCCCCACCCTCCCATTGTCCGTCCGCCGGTCATCTCCTAACGGGAAATGCGCTCCGCAGCGGGGGAAATGAACAATGAATAATGAACAATTGGCCCCGCGAATAGAGAGCGCCCTCAACCTCTCACCGTCGGCTGAAGCCGACGGCAATCATTGTTCAGTATTCATTGTTCAGTATCAATATTCAGTATTCAGTATTCAGTATTCAGTATTCATTGTTCATTCCGGGCTTGTTTAGCGAATGCGGGCGGGTTTGACGAGCCTCTGCCGATCGATCATAGCCGGTGGTGTTGCACCCTGACCCGCTCGAGTCGGGGTGGCTGACTCGAGCGGGTCAGGGTAGCTGACTCGAGCGGGTCAGGGTGGCTGACTCGAGCGGGTCAGAGTGGCTGACTCGAGCGGGTCAGGGTGGCTGACTCGAGCGGGTCAGGGTGGAACATCACCGGCTGCGTATGGGTGGTTGAGGGAAGGGTGTGGGAGGCGTTGAGGGAAGGGTGTGGGAGGCGGCTCCTCTTTCATCCGTCGGCTAAAGCCGACGGCAATCAGTAGCTATTGCCGGTAAGCCTCCGGCGAGAACAGGGTGGCGACGTCGTCGCACTTCCGCCTGCCGGAGTTGTTCGTTCCCGCCGGCGGCCCCGCGGAGCGCATTTCCCGATAGGGAACAACCGGCCTGCGGCCAATGGGGGATTATTCGTACGGACGCATGGCGTACGCCCCTCCATGAACTACGCTAACTACGCTAACTACGCTAACTCCATTGTTCATTGGAGACGGTCAGCGCGAGTCCTTTGAGGTATTCTCCTTCGGGGTGGTAGATGTTGACGGGGTGATCGGGGGGTTGCGAGAGGTGGTGGAGGATGCGTACCGGGCGTTGGGCGATGGCCGCCGCCGAGAATACCGCCTGCCGGAAGTCTGTCCGGCTGACGATCTGCGAGCAGCTGAAGGTGAAGAGGAGGCCGCCCGGCGCTGTTTTGGCTATCGCAAGGGCGTTAAGCCGCTTGTAGGCTTGCAGGGCATTGCGCCGGGCGGCGGCGTGTTTGGCGAATGCGGGCGGGTCGACGATGAGCAGGTCGTAGGCGTTGTCGGGCGCTTGTTTCAAGAATTCGAAGGCGTCGGCGACGAAGGCCTCGTGCGGGGCGTGGGGGGCGTTGAGCGTCGCGTTTTGCCGCGTCAGTTCGATGGCTTTGGCCGAGCTGTCGACCGAATGTACCGCGGCGGCACCGGCGGCGCCGGCGTATACGGAGAATCCGCCGGTATAGCAAAAGAGGTTCAGCACTCGCCTGCCCTGCGCATAGTGGGCGAGCAGCCGGCGGTTGTCGCGCTGGTCGAGGAAGAAGCCGGTTTTCTGTCCCGTTTCCCAGTCGACGATGAAGCGGTGGCCGTTTTCCATGATCACGTCGCCTGCTGTCGCGGGCGGGCTGCCCGCGAGGTAGCGGTCGTCGCTGTCCGGGGCGGCGGCGGCGCTTTTGCAGTAGATACGCTGGAGGGCGGCGCCGTAGATGGTTTGCAGGGCGGCGGCAATCTCGGTCTGCATTCGGCTCATGCCGGCGGAGTGGGTCTGGATGACGGCGGTCGCGCCGTAGATGTCGATCACGAGCCCGGGCAGGAAGTCGCCTTCGCCGTGGACAAGGCGGTAGGCCGTGGTTTGCGGATGGTTGGCGAGGCGCAGGTCGCGGCGCAGGCGGTAGGCGGTTTGCAGGGCGTGGAGCCAGAAGCGGTCGTCGATGGCAGACGGCGTAAAGGAGAGGATGCGGACGGCAATCGATCCGTGCTGGTAGTGTCCCGTCGCGCGAAATGCGCCGGAGGCCGACCGGATTTCGACGACGTCGCCGTCCTGCGGGTTCCCCTCGATCGAGGCTACCGCTCCGGAAAACAGCCAGGGGTGAAACCGCTCGAGCGATTCGTCGCGGCCTTTTTTCAGGTGTAGCACGGCGCTCAAGGGGCGGGCGATTTAAGCGGGTTCTTTAAGACCTGTTTCCATTCGGCGTCGGTCAGCGGGCGCTCTTTCTGCAAGGCGAGAAATATTTCGCGGCATACCCATGCGTCGGTCGCGGCATACAGGCATTGCGAGCGGGTCAGCATGGGGCTTTCCCAGTTCGACAGTTGCTGGTTTTTTGAAATGTGGACGTGCAGTATCCGCGCCGCTAATTTCTTGACGCCTTTTTCGACGAAGCCGTAGAAAGGCACTACTCGTTGGATATCGACAAACCCTGCCGGACGGAAAAAGAAGGCGGCCTGTAGTTGCCGCATGTCTTCGTGGATGGCGGCGCCTACTTTAAGAATATCTTTACTGGCGAGCAGGTCGGCAATGGATCGCGGGAGGCCGATTTTGTTGAGGCGAAACAGGTAGGCGCGTTCGTCGGTGGTCAGTTGCAGCAGCGCTACCGTATTGTTATTTCGCCGTCCGGCAATGAACATGGGTTTTGTCTCGGTGTCGAAGCCCAGCATGGACTGCGTCGATAGATAGCGCACGGCTTCCCGGAGCGACCGCCGTCCGGCGACGACGGTAATCTTGCCGCCAAACGAGCCGACCGGCAACGCGGGTTCTGCTCCGGGCTCGTCGGCCGGCGCGTCGATCGTCGTCATGATTGGCGTTTCGGCGTCGAGCAGGGCGTCGGTCAGCGGGAGCAGGGGGGGGACGAGTGATTGGGCAGGCGTCATGGCGTCCGTTGTTTATGCAGTTCCGAATAGAGCAGGTAGCCCACGTAGGCCGCCGCCACCGCCGCCAGCGCGTAGAGCAGCCAGTAGTCGTCGCCGGCGAGGTCTTTCATGGAAGCGTTGGCGTCGAGGTCGGGGAACAGGAACATCAGCAGGAACGACGAGCCGTTGATGATAAAATGAATGAAAATGCAGGGCCAGAGCGATTGCGTTTTCCAGTATACATACCCCAGCAGCAGCCCGAAGACGAAGGCCGGAAGGGCTTGCCAGGGGTTCATGTGGATCAGGGCGAAGATAAACGCCGACCAGACGATGGCTTTGGCCGGCGTGGTATGCCGCAGGAGCCCCCGGGCGATGACGCCGCGGCACATCCATTCTTCGCAAAGGGGTGCGGCGACGACCGCCATCAGGAAGGTTGCGGCGTTGCGTTGAAACATCTCGGCGAACAGCTTTTCCATATAATCGGGCATGGGGAGCCACATCGTCAGCGGCTCGACGAGGATGGAAAGCAGGGGCGTCAGCAGGAGCAGCCATACGAAGAGCGCGGGCGAGAGGCGGCGGGGGGCGGCAGGCACGGCTGCCGTGGCGGGCGTCGCTCGCGGTATCCAGCAGATAAAGCCGGCGACCGCGGCAAACGAAAGGACGTAGGCGACGAGCGTGAGCCATCCGTTGTGCAGCAACAGGGGGCCGAACAGCAGGTCGGCGGCAGCCGTCAGGAATGAGAGCAGCAGCGTGGCGCTCAAGAAAACGCCCGTTACCGCCCACGACAGGCTAAGGGAAGGATAGAATGAGTGAAGTTTATGCATTATTTTGCGTTTAAAAAGGCAAATTTACAAAGATTTGTTTATATTTGCACAAAAGATTTTACGATGAAAGATGCACTAACGATTATTCAGGAGCGCGCCAGCGTGCGGGCCTATACGCCGCAGTCCGTTACGGAAGGGCAAATAGAAATCCTGCTACGGGCGGCGATGGCGGCTCCGTCGTCGAAGAACAAGCAGCCGTGGCGTTTTATGGTCGTCAGGCAGGCGCTGGCGCGGAACGAGCTGGCGCTGGCGTTGCCCTACGCCGGCATGCTCGCCGACGCGCCGCTGGCGATCGTCGTCTGCGGAGATACCGGCATACACACCGGCGAGTCGGCCAACAGCTGGGTGATGGACTGCGCGGCGGCGACGGAGAATTTGCTGCTCGCGGCGCAGGCCTTAGACCTCGGGGCGGTCTGGACAGGCGTTTACCCCTATGCCGACCGGATGCAATGCGTCAAGCGGCTCCTGCGCCTGCCCGAGCAGGTAGAGCCGCTGAATATCGTCGCCGTCGGCCACCCCGCCAGACCGGCGCGCCCCAAAGATAAATGGGACCCCGCCAAAGTATGGTACCTGTAGCCTGCCGGCGACAGGCACGTTCAACCGCTCCTATCCATTTTTAATTATTAGCAATATGAAACACCCCCCTTTAGTACTCCTTATCATCGCCGCCGCAGTTGTAGCGCCGTGCGGCTCGGCCGCGACGTCCGCCACAGCGCCGCAGGACGAACCGTCCGCCGGCGTCTACCGCAACCCGGTCGTCCGCTACAGCCTGCCCGACCCCTCCGTGATGCTCGCCGCCGACGGCTACTTCTACCTCTACGCGACGGAGGACATTCGCAATATGCCCATCCACCGTTCGAAAAATCTGGTGGACTGGGAATTTGTCGGCACCGCCTTTACGGATAGCACCCGCCCGACCTTTGAACCCAAAGGCGGCCTGTGGGCGCCGGATATTAACTATATCGACGGGCGCTACGTGCTTTACTACGCCATGTCGCGCTGGGGATGTCTGGGGCTTTGCGGCATTGGCGTGGCGGTGGCCGACGCCCCCGAAGGCCCATTTACCGACAGGGGAGCGCTCTTCGTCAGCAATGAGATCGGGGTCGACAATTCGATCGACGCCTTCTACATGGAAGACGACGGCGGCACGCCCTATCTGTTCTGGGGCAGCTTTTACGGCATCTACGCCATCGCGCTCGCCGCCGACGGCCTTAGCCTCCGCGAAGGCGCCGAAAAACAAGCCGTCGCCGGGTCGATCTACGAAGGCGTTTATATCCATAAAAAAAACGGCTACTACTATATGCTGGCCTCCACAGGCACCTGCTGCGAAGGCCTCACCAGCACCTATACGACCGTCGTCGGCCGCTCGGAGCACCTCTTTGGCCCCTACGTCGACCGGCAGGGACGGCCGATGCTCGAAAACTACCACGAAACCCTCCTCCGCGGCAACGACCGCTTTGTCGGTACCGGACATAACTCGGAGATCGTGCAGGACGCCGCCGGCCACGACTGGATTCTCTATCATGCGTTCGACACGACCCACGAGAAGGGACGCCGGATGCTTATGCTCGACCGCGTCGTCTGGCGCGACGGCTGGCCTGCAATCAACGACGGCTCCCCCTCGATCGAAGCTCCGGCGCCGCTGTTTTAGCCTTCATCCCAACGCCCCATGCGCACGACGCCGCCCGGAAAACGCCCCTTTACCCTGCCCCCGCTGTGGAAGAACAGGTACCTGATGACGGCGGCCATATTTCTGGTATGGATTCTGCTCTTCGACCGGATCAACGTGATCGACTGGATCGCCGAACGAATGCATTTGAATACGCTGGAAAAAGAAAAAGAGCAGCTCGAACGCCATATCCGCGAAACCCGGCAACGAATTGACGCCTTCGCAAACCCCGACAGCTTGGAAACTATCGCCCGCGAACAGTTCTATTTCGCGGAGCCCGACGAGGAAATTTTTATTATTGAAGACGACGAATAGCCCCCCGTGGCGCGTCGCCCCACAAACGTACCCCCATGAACGAATCGCAAAGCGAACTGCAAAATATTGTCGAATCCGAATACCGGCACGGGTTTACCACCCCCCTGGAACAGGAACTGATCCCCAAAGGACTGAACGAGGAAACCGTCCGGCTGATCTCGTCGAAAAAGAACGAGCCGGCGTGGATGCTCGATTTTCGCCTCAACGCCCTCCGGCGGTGGCAGACGATGACCATGCCCACCTGGGCGCGCCTGCAAATTCCCCCCATCGACTACCAGCAGATTATCTACTACGCCGCCCCGAAACAACCCGCCGCCGCCACCGACCTCGACCCCGCGCTGCGGGCGACCTTCGACAAGCTGGGTATTCCCCTCGAAGAACGGAGCATCCTCGCGGGCGTCGCCGTCGATGCGGTCTTCGACAGCGTGTCGGTCAAAACGACATTTCGCGAATCGCTCGCCGAAAAAGGCATCATCTTTTGCCCGTTTAGCGAAGCGGTACGCGACTACCCCGACTTAGTGAAAAAATACTTGGCCACGGTGGTGCCCATTGGCGATAACTTCTTCGCCGCGCTCAACAGCGCCGTCTTCAGCGACGGCTCGTTCTGCTACATCCCCAAAAACACCCGCTGCCCGATGGAGCTTTCGAGCTATTTTCGCATCAACGCACAAGGCACCGGCCAGTTTGAACGCACCCTGATCGTCGCCGACGAGGGAAGCTCGCTCAGCTACCTCGAAGGATGCACCGCCCCGCGACGCGACGAAAACCAGTTGCACGCCGCCGTCGTCGAAATCGTCGTCATGAAAAACGCCGACGTGAAATACTCCACCGTCCAGAACTGGTATCCCGGCGACCGACAGGGACGCGGCGGTATCTATAACTTCGTAACCAAACGCGGCCTCTGCCGGGGCGAAAACAGCCGCCTCGCCTGGACGCAGGTCGAAACCGGATCGGCCATCACATGGAAATACCCAAGCACCATCCTCAAAGGCGACCGCTCGAGCTCCGAATTTTACTCCGTCGCCGTGACCAACCACCACCAGCAGGCCGACACCGGGACGAAAATGATCCACCTCGGCAAAGACACCCGCAGCCGGATAGTGAGCAAAGGCATCTCCGCCGGTCGCAGCCAGAATACCTACCGGGGATTGGTGAAAATCGTCGCCGCCGCCGACAACGCCCGCAACTACTCGCAATGCGACAGCCTCCTCTTAGGCAGCCTCTGCGGCGCCCACACCTGCCCCTGCATCGAAAACGACAACGACTCCGCTATCGTCGAACACGAGGCCACCACCTCCCGTATCGGCGAAGACCAGCTCTTCTACTGCAACCAGCGCGGCGTCTCGACCGAAGACGCCGTAGGACTTATCATCAACGGCTACGCCCGCGAAGTCCTCAACCAGCTCCCGATGGAATTTGCCGTCGAAGCCCAAAAACTCCTGCAAGTATCCCTCGAAGGCAGCGTCGGATAGCCCGCTCGACTGTTCGATACCCGACGCTCGACACTCGACTGTCCGACCCGCGACCGCGCCTTCGTGCGACTTCTGCGACTTCGTGGTTCAATCGAAAAAAATCGACCCCCAAACAGCGCACTG
>JAIRMW010000075.1 GCA_031258415.1 Prevotellaceae bacterium | reverse complement strand
CCCGGGCGCGGCCGGCGGTGGGGCGGGCACGATTGCCTACCAGTGGCAGCAAAGTACGAATAACAGTACGTGGGCGACCGCCACGGGCGCCGGCACAAATGCGGCCTATACCACGCCGGCCTTGACGGCAAATATGTACTACCGCCGGATTGCTACCGGCGCCGTGTGTGGCGTCGATACGTCGGCCAGTGCACAGGTAACGGTGGCGGCCAACTTGACGCAGACCAACCCGTCGGCTGCGACTGTTTGTTACAATACCACCGCGACGCTGAGCCCGGGCGCGGCCAGCGGCGGTTCGGGCACGATTGCTTACCAGTGGCAGCAAAGTACGAATAACAGTTCGTGGGCGACCGCCACGGGCGCCAGCACGAATGCGGCTTATACTACGCCGGTCTTGACGGCAAATATGTACTATCGCCGGATTGCTACCGGCGCCACCTGCGGAGCAGCCACTTCGACGAGCGCGCTGGTAACGGCGGCGCCCAACCTGACGCAGACCAACCCGTCGGCTGCGACCGTTTGTTACAATGCCGCCACGACGCTGAGCCCGGGCGCGGCCAGCGGTGGGTCGGGCACGATTGCCTACCAGTGGCAGCAAAGCGCCAATAACAGTTCGTGGGCGACCGCCACGGGAACGAATACAAATGCGGCCTATACCACGCCGGCCTTGACGACTACTATGTACTACCGCCGTATTGCTACCGGCGCCACCTGCGGAGCGGCCACTTCGACGAGCGCGCTGGTAACCGTGCGCCCCAACCTGACGCAGACCAGCCCGTCGGCTGCGACCGTTTGTTACAATGCCGCCACGACGCTGAACCCCGGCGCGGCCAGCGGCGGCTATGGTACGATTTCTTACCAGTGGCAGCAAAGTACGAATAACAGTTCGTGGGCGAATGCCACGGGCACCCGTACGAATGCAGCGTATACCACGCCGGCCTTGACGACTACTATGTACTACCGCCGTATTGCTACCGGCGCCACCTGCGGAGCGGCCACTTCGACGAGCGCGCCGGTAACGGTACGCCCCAACCTGACGCAGACCAACCCGGCATCGACCAGTGTTTGTTCCGGCAGAACGGTTACTTTGAGCCCGGGCGCGGCCAGCGGCGGCTATGGTACGATTTCCTACCGGTGGCAGCAAAGTACGAATAACAGTACATGGGCGAACGCCACGGGAACGAATACGAATGCGGCCTATACTACGCCTGCTCTGACGACGAATACCTACTACCGCCGGATTGCTACCGGCGCCACCTGCGGGGCGTCCACTTCGACGAGCGCGCTGGTATCGATTTTACCCGCCTCCTCATGCGGGGGCACGATCAATTGCAATGGACTTACTTATACCGTATACTCCAGCAATTCAGGGACGGCTACAATTGCCAACGCAGCGAGCAAATGCCCATCCGGTTGGCGATTACCTACGGCAGCAGAGTTGAAATGTATGTATCAGCGAAACCAGATTACAACCGGAACCAACTACTGGTACTGGAGCAGTCAAACATCGGCACAAGCCACGCCGGATTGCAATTGTGGCGGGACTACTTATATTGCATTAATCACCTACACTATCAACTGTACCACTTGTGCGTGTAATTCATGTCAACCGTATACGGCCGGAAGGTTGTATGGCGTGTTCTCGCACAATTCATTTTATGTTCGATGTGTGCGATAGCGATGGGTGACTAAACGCGCTTGTCGCAATACTTCGCTTTTAACTAAAGCCATTGCCTTACAAATCTCCGTCCGGATTTATTTTATGATAGAACGCCCGCAGGCTTTACCGTCTGCGGGCGTTTTGTTGGTTTGTCCGACTGTTGCTTTTTATGATGGAATGATTGCGCCGCAGGGGTTCCGACGCCGCCCCCGGCACGCGCAGCGCATTATTGGCGGGGCTCCACAGGCGAGGGGAGTATCGTTTCCCGTTCCAGCTCTTCCAGCGGTTCCCAAAACAGTTTGTCGAACTCGACCACCCGGTCGTTTATCACCATTATTCCTTCGGCTTCGAGGCGCCGCTGCATTTCGTCGGGGGCGCCGAAATGGATTTTGCCGCTCAACAACCCCTGTCGGTTTACCACGCGGTGCGCCGGGACGTCCGGCTGTCCGTGCGCGGCATTCATCGCCCATCCGACCATACGCGCCGACTGCGCCGACCCCAGCGCCCGAGCAATAGCTCCGTAGCTGGTTACCCGTCCGCGCGGGATGAGTTTTGCCAGTTCCCAGACTTGTTCAAAAAACGAAAGGTCGCTGTTTGTGGCCATTTGTCCTTACATAAATAAACCTGCCCGGCAACGGGCAGGTTCATTTAATATAAAAAAACAAAATAAACATCAGGACTGAAAAACATTCCCTACAGACAACACGCAGGAAAGATTCCAGACTTTCTCTACGGGACTGTTCTTACAGCACCTTAATCTCTACTTCCACCCCGCTTGGCAACTCGAGTTTCATCAGCGCATCTACGGTTTTAGGCGTAGAGCTGTAGATGTCGAGCAGGCGGCGAAACGAATTGAGTTCAAACTGCTCACGCGCTTTTTTATTGACAAACGTCGAACGATTGACGGTGAAAATCTTCTTGTCGGTAGGCAGCGGAATAGGCCCGCTCACCACGACCCCGGTAGCTTTTACCGTTCTCACGATCTTGTCGGCCGATTTGTCCACCAGCATGTGATCGTATGATTTCAATTTAATGCGAATTTTTTGGCTCATATTGGTAATTTTACTGTATTCTATATTCTTGATTTATTCATCGAAGTCGGCGTCATTGGCGCGTTTGCCGCCGGCTTTTTCGATAACTTCTTTGGCAAGGTTTGCCGGCAACTCGGCATAATGAGAGAACTCCATCGTGCTGGTTGCGCGACCCGAAGATAGCGTCCTTAGCACGGTTACGTAGCCAAATTGTTCCGACAGCGGCACTTTCGCTTTCACGATACGCGCATTTCCTTTCGAGTCCATGTTGGTAATATGCCCGCGCCGTTTATTCAGGTCGCCGATGATGTCGCCCATATATTCTTCGGGGGTTACCACTTCGAGCGACATGATTGGCTCCATCAGCACCGGGTGAGCCTTGGGCAGGGCATGGCGGAAGGCCGCCCGCGCACAAATTTCAAACGACAGCGAATCGGAGTCTACCGGATGGAAAGATCCGTCTTTCAATATCACTTTCAGCGAAGGCATTTCGTAGCCGGCCAGCACCCCATTGACCATCGCCAGCTTGAAACCTTTTTCGACCGATGGAATATACTCGCGCGGGATATTGCCCCCCTTTACTTCATCGATAAACTGCAAGCCGGTAACGCCTTCGTCGGCCGGCTCAATATCGACAATAATATCGGCAAACTTTCCTCGTCCGCCGGTTTGTTTTTTGAACACTTCGCGAAATCGGCTAACCGTCTTGCGAATGGCTTCTTTATAGTTCACTTGCGGCGCTCCCTGATTGATCTCCACGCCAAACTCGCGTTTCAGGCGGTCTACAATAATCTCCAAATGGAGCTCGCCCATACCGCTAATAATGGTTTGGCCGGTATCGTAATCGCTTTTCACCGTAAATGTCGGATCTTCTTCCGACAACTTGCCTAATGCAAGGCCTAATTTATCCAAGTCTTTCTGCGTTTTCGGTTCTACCGCCAGCCCGATTACCGGGTCGGGAAAAGTCATTGATTCCAATGTAACAGGATGCTTTTCGTCGCAAATCGTATCGCCTGTGCGAAGGTCTTTGAACCCTACGGCGGCGCAAATATCGCCGGCTTCCACAAAGTCGATCGGGTTTTGCTTGTTCGAGTGCATTTGATATAATCGCGCTACCCGTTCTTTTTTACTCGATCGTGTATTCAATACGTATGTACCCGCATCTAATTTGCCGGAATAGGCGCGGACAAATGCCAGCCGTCCTACAAACGGGTCGGTCGCAATTTTAAACACCAGCCCGCAAAAGGGTTCTTTGGCTTCGGGGTTTCGCACTTCATCCTTTTCGGTGTCCGGGTTTTTTCCTGTTACAGCCCCTTTGTCGAGCGGCGAAGGCAAGTAGCGCATCACGGCGTCTAACAAAAACTGTACGCCTTTATTTTTGAACGCCGACCCGCAACAGGCCGGCACCACCGCCATGTCAATAGTCGCTTTCCGAAGCGTTTCAATAATCTCTGCCTCCGTAATGGAATGGGGATTTTCAAAGAACTTTTCCAACAAAGCGTCGTTGTATTCCGCAATGGCTTCAACTAACTTACCGCGCCATTCGGCCACTTCCGCCTGCATACCGTCCGGCACGTCTGTAATTTGATAATTGACCAACTCCTTGCTTTCCCCATCAAAATAAATGGCTTTATTAGCAATGAGGTCTACGACGCCCTCAAATTTTTCTTCCGCTCCGATAGGCAAACAGATCGGTATCGCCGTGGCGCCTAATTTTTCTTTAATCTCTTCGACGACCGCCAAGAAGTCCGCCCCCACGCGATCCATTTTATTCACAAAAGCGATTTTCGGTACGCGGTATTTGTCGGCTTGTCTCCATACGGTTTCCGATTGCGGCTGTACGCGCCCCACGGCGCAGAACGTAGCGATACTCCCATCGAGGACGCGCAAAGAGCGTTCCACTTCCACCGTAAAATCGACATGCCCTGGGGTGTCAATCAAGTTAATTTGATACGTTTTATCGTTGTAGTTCCAGAATGCCGTTGTAGCAGCCGAGGTAATGGTAATTCCGCGTTCCTGTTCCTGCACCATCCAGTCCATAGTCGCCGCGCCTTCGTGTACTTCGCCGATTTTATAGGTTTTACCGGTGTAATACAGAATGCGCTCCGATGTGGTCGTTTTACCCGCATCGATATGCGCCATAATCCCGATGTTGCGTGTGAAATTTAAATCTCTCTCCATTCGAAATCCTCAACTAAAACCTGTAATGAGCAAATGCTTTATTGGCTTCAGCCATTTTGTGCATATCCTCTTTCCGTTTGAATGCGCCTCCTTCCTTGTTGAAGGCTGCCATAATTTCCGCGCTTAGCTTTTCGGCCATCGAATGGCCATTACGCTTGCGGGCGAATGAAATCATGTGTTTAATGCTTAATGAAACTTTCCGGTCAGGACGTACTTCTGTCGGAACCTGAAAATTGGCGCCCCCCACGCGGCGGCTTTTGACCTCCACCTGTGGGGTTACGTTAGCAAGCGCTTCTTTCCAGATTTCGAGAGGAGCCTTATCAGAATCTTTCATCTTCTCGCCTACCCGATCAATCGCATCGTAAAAAATACCGTAGGCAATACTCTTCTTCCCCTTTAACATCAGATTGTTTACAAACTGTGTAACCAATACGTCTCCGTATTTCGGATCAGGAAGTAGAATCCTCTTTTTAGGCTTCGCTTTTCTCATGTTGTTAGCTCAATTTATTATTTTATTATTAAATTATAATCCGGCAATCGTTCGTTCGTTGTTTTCCCGAGCCGCTATTTTTTCGCGGCTTTCGGGCGTTTTGCCCCATACAGTGAACGGCTTTGCGTACGGCCTTCGACGCCGGCCGTATCCAGCGCGCCACGCAGGATATGGTAACGAACGCCCGGCAGGTCTTTTACACGGCCTCCGCGAACCAGCACAATGGAGTGTTCCTGTAGGTTGTGTCCTTCGCCTGGGATGTAGGCATTGACTTCCTTCTGGCTGGTAAGTTTTACGCGGGCTACCTTACGCATGGCAGAATTAGGTTTTTTAGGCGTAGTCGTATATACGCGCACACAAACGCCACGCCGTTGAGGACATGCGTCCAAC
>JAIRMW010000060.1 GCA_031258415.1 Prevotellaceae bacterium | reverse complement strand
TACATGAATTTTAGAAATATACAAGCACATTGGCAAAAACGTGTTTTTTTGTTGGGGAGGAATGGCCTGCGGTTTTAACCGGCGGAGAGAAGTTGGAGGCGCTCCCGGTTCTCGGCTTTAGCCCACACTTATTATATTATAGTATGATTGCCCTGATAGTGGGCGGGCTGTCTCAGGCAATTTCTGATAGCCGCTTGCATGAACGTTATAAGGAGCGATTATTTAGCAGCCGTTATATAGCAACCCTGCTCCCGATGCGGGACCATACTGTATGGCCGCTCCGGGCGCGTCAAAGACATAGGATAAACAAGGCATGCAAAGGCGCCGGGTACGCTGCCTGCCGACTGCTTATCGCTGTTTCCTAAAAAGATTTTTCAGCCAGCCGACGATTTTAATCGTTTGCTGTTCCTCCTTCGTGAGCTCATAGTCTTCCGGAGCCGCAAAGCCGCCTTTGACAAGCAGGCGTACGGCCTGCTCTGCCTGTTCGGTTCTAACTTGCAGTTTAATCCCGTTGACGGCATTCGTGTAGAACGGAACGACTTGGTTGATAAATTCATCCTGCACAAAGCAGCGAATACCCTCCGATTCTAAAAACGACTTGGCGATATACATCTCGGCCGGGTAATTAAAAATTTTGACAGTAATAAGTTCCTGCATGGTAATACGGTTAAAGTTCGTTTGTATTATTTTTTTGACAAAGATATAACTTTTTTTAATGATGTATTTACAAACAGAAAAAATGGATTTACAAACGGAGAGTCAATCGCCGGAATATAATCTTTGCCTTCCGGTTCCGGTTCGTTTTTTGACGTTTTTTCACATCCGTCTATCGACCGTTGCAGAAAGAACTAAAATCAATTATTACGCTTTTCCTCTCCGGCGGCATGGTCGTACCGGTCGGTGCGCAACAGGTTGTTCAGTTTGACCTGTCCGGCGGTGACATGCGAGTGTCGGGTAACCGGCAGGCGCCGTTGCAAGTCGTCGACTCCGCTTGTTTGAAACGCAGCTGCCCGCTTGCTGTTGTAACGGGTCAGATGGCGGCCGCCGGCGTCAATCTGACGGTTGAAGGTGTTGCAGGGGGGGCGTACCAATCAGGTTCGTATTTCCTTCAAGCGTTCCCTAATCATCGTTGTTAGCAGCTGTACTGTTTGCGGGTTATGGAGGGGCAGGCCGTCGAGGGCGGCTCTGACTTCGCGGGTATCGAACGTATACTGGCGGCGGTTGTAGCGGTGTATATATACAAAGTCAATGTGCGGGTTGGCCGCTACGGAGAGCATCAGGGCGTTGGCCGTGTCGCCCAGGGGCGGTCGGTCGATGTGTTGCAGGCCGAAGGTAGCCGTTACGGTTGTTCCCACGCCGGCGGCGGAGACGAGTGAGAGCGATCCTCCGCTTTGTTCGGCGCTTTGTTTACACAGGGGCAGTCCAAGTCCTACTTTGCGGGTGAGGCGCGAGGTCGTATACGGGTCGGTGGCTTGGGCGGTCTGCTCGGGGGTCATACCGCATCCGTTGTCGGTGATGGCTATCACGAGGCGGTCGTCGTCCCGGTTTTCCGTGATGACAAGGGTTATCAGGGTGGCTTGGGCGTAGACGGCGTTCTGGATCAGGTCGAGGATATGGAGGGCGAGGTCGTTCACGGCGACGGGAGCGTATTGTTCGCGGGTATCCAGAGGGAGTGCATCCGCGCCAACTCCTTTTCGTCGTTTTCGCGGACGACCGCCGCAAGGTATTCGAGGTTGGAGAGGGCTTCGAGGTCTACCCGGTAGGGTTCGGCGATTTTTGCCTGTTGCAGGAAGTTGACGGTTATTTCCCGGAGGCGGTGCGTTTGCAGGAAATCGAAGGGGAATCCGTCCAGCACCCATTGCACGTAGCGGGTATTATTGACATGCCGGTGCAGGTCGACGTCGCTTGGGCGGACGGTGGCGGCGGCGATGGTTGCGGGGTTTTCCGGGGCTTGGATTTTAGCGGGTTTTTCTTCTATTGCGTGTCGGCCTTGGGGGACTGGGAAGCGGTTTTTGAAGTCGTCGAGGGGTTGCGGACGATTGGTTGCGGCGCTGAGGATATGCCATGCCGACGTGGCTGCGAAGCATCGTTGTCCCTGTTCGTCGAATCCTTCGAAATCGCGGTATGCGGTGAGTCGTTCGGGTTCTTTGCTCCATGTTTCGAGGCGGAGGGTCTCTGTCCATTTGGGGTATCGGAAGAGCGAGAGTTTGATTTTGGCTAATACCCAGAAGAGGCCTTTCTCCCGCAGGTGCCGGTATCCGAATTGGTATTGGGTGGCTTGCCGCCATGCGGCTTCCTGTAGTAGGAGGAGGAGGCTGGGGATGGTTATTTTTTGTTCGAAGTCGACGAAGTAGGTGGGGATTTTATGGTCTTCGGTCAATACTTTTGGTGATGTGTCCATGTTGTAATGCATATTTTAGTTCTTTAAAGGATGGCTCTTTCATTCGCAGTTCGGTAGAGGCTCGTCCGATTTCGTCGGGGCAGTGGGCGTCGGATGACCAGATCAGGGCTCCGGGAGGCTGTGCGGGCAGCGGGGTCTGCGGCGGGCGACCGGGGGCGGGGGGCGCGAGTTCCAGTGCGTCGAAGGGCAGGTCGGGGGGGACAAATCCGAGCTGGCTCAGGAGGCTGTTCCGGGCTTTGTCGATATGCGCCGGTATAAATAGTCCGTTCAGGCGGCGTACTTTGGCGGCGACTTCGTCGATGGTTTTGGTAAGGGCGTTGGGGAGCCAGTAGGGGAATGCGTGGAGTATTCGTTCGTCTTCGTCGACGAGCAGCTGGTGTCCGCACTGTTCGACGTTGTTTGGGACGGGGGGCAGGTTGTCGTCTAAGAAGCGCTGGAAGTCGGCGAGGGTTTCCGGGGTTTCGAAGAAGGCGAGGCAGTGTATTTCTTCGCGGGTTGTTACTTCGGCTCCGCAGAGGACGAAGATGTTTTCGCGGCGGCCGACTTTTTGTATTTCGGCGCATTGCCGGGTGGTGTTATGGTCGCAGACGCCGATGAGGTCTAACTGTCGTTCTTTGGCTTTCGCGATGATCGTTCTGGGGGTCATTTCGAGGTCGCCGCAGGGGGAGAGGGTGGTATGGATGTGCAGGTCGGCGCGGAAGAGGGCGAGCGGGGGTGGCATGGCAGGGCTTGTCGCGGGGGTTAGCGGGGGTTGTGGTTGCCTGCGTCGGCGGCGGCGAGCGCGCGGTATATTTGCCCGGTGATTTCAAAGGCAGTGCAGTCTGTACCGAGCAGGGGTATTCCTTCGGCGTCGGCTTGCGCCAGCGTGTCGGGGTCGGGGGCGAGTCCTCGGACGATGACGATTGCCGCGAGGTCTTTGAGCGAGGCGACGGCGAGGATGTTTTTATGGGTTTGGAGGGTGATCCATATATATCCGGCGTCGGCAAATCCGATGACGTCGCTCAGCAGGTCGGAGGTGTAGCCGCCGGCGAGCGGTTTGTCGAGACCTGCGTCGCCGCCGTAGACGCGCAGGTTGAGGGATTGTACTAATGTTGATACGTTCATGTCGGTGTGGCGTTGTTAGGCTGCAAAGGTAGTATTTTATACGGAAACGGGCAACAGGTTGCGGTGAGTTGGGGGGCCTTGCCGCAGGACGGCGTGCGTTTTTTATTTTTTTAAAAAAACCTTGTTATCTTTGCAGGTAATAATTTTAAACGTTCCGCATTGCTTTTTAATCGGCGACGTCGCGCGGGTTTTGAGCGATGATTAATGACTGTACCGTATGGAAAAAAGACCGATTGACCCGGAAGAGCTCGACGAGAGTATCCGGTATTTGCATCAGATTATTGTTACGCATCCCGACAATGCGGAGGCGCGCTATGAGATGGGGCGGCTCTACAGTTACCGGCAGGATTACCGGAAGGCTATCCGGTATTTTCAGATGGCGCTGGCGATTGCACCGGACGACGCGGCGACGCTACGAGAGATGGGGTTGGCGTATGCCTATCAGCGCGATTACGTTCGTGCGCACGAGTACCTCCGCCAGTCGCTCGACAAGGCGCCTGACGATGCGCAGACGCAGTATAATATGGGTTTTGTGTGCGAGGAGCGGAAGGATACGGAGGAGGCTATCCGGCACTACCGACGGGCGCTCGCTATTGATTCCGGTCATGTGGCGGCGCATACCAATCTGGCGGCGTTGCTGTCGTCGCAGGAGAAGTATCACGAGTCGCTGTGGCATTATCAGCAGGCGGTGGCGCTGGCGCCTGACGATGCGCGGCTGTGCAATGATCTGGGCTACACGTGGGAGCGTATCGATCATTACGAGGAGGCGCTGCGGTGGTTCCAGCGGGCGCTCGAGCTGGCGCCCCGGGATTTCAGGACGTATTATAATCTTGGGAATGCGTACAGCGGTCTGAAAAATCAGCAGGAGGCGTTGCGCTGTTATCAGCGGGTGATGGAGCTTAAGCCGGACTTTAAGATCGTGTACGCGAATATTGCGCTGGCGCACGACCGGCTTCGGCACCACGAGGAGGCTATCCGGTGGTTTAAGAAGGCGCTGTCGGTGCTTCCTAAGAACGCGCCTGTTTATACGCTGATAGGCGAGTCGTACTATCGTCTGCGGAGGTATGAGGAGGCGCTGGGGTACTGGAAAAAGGCGCTGGCGATCGATCCGCACAATGTGGAGGCGCTCCGGCTGGCGGGTACGGCGTACGTCGAGCTGGGGGATTTTCAGCAGGCGCGGGAGCATTTTATGCAGGCGGTGGAGCTTGGTCTGCACGATACGTGGACGTATCAGGGGTTCGGGCGGATGTATCACCGGATGCGGGATTATCGACGGGCTGTGGCCTTTTCGAAAAAGGCGCTGTCGCTCGATGAGCGCAACGCCGAGGCGTGGGCGACGCTGGGCATGGCCTACGCGCGCTTGGGTCGCCGGGGCCGGGGGCGGTATTGCTACCGTCGGGCGTCGGAGGCGGGCGATATGGCGACGACGCTGGCGCTGCTGCGTCTTCGCCGCCGCCGTCTCAGCCGCCGCAAGGCGCGTTTTGAAAAAGGGTTCTTTTATTTATCACGCAAAGCGACCGTTGAAAAATAAGATAAATAAACCGGACATTGTTCATTGCCCGTAGGGCAATAATATCAATAGAACGAATGATGATAAAGGCCACCATTGCCCGTAGGGCATTAACAGAACCATTAACATATATCCCTTACGGGGAAACGGGGCGCTCGGCGTTTTGGTTGTCTATTGCTATTATTGTCCTACGGACAAAGGCGCAATGTAGATCATCATTCATTTTTAACTACTGATTTGCATTTATCATTAAACAAAATATTGTATGGAAAAAGAAACGTTTACTCCCGGGGAACTTGACGAGGTCGTCCGGCATTTGCATCAGGCGATCGTTACGCATCCGCACGATGCGCAGTCGCGCTATGAGATGGGTCGGATCTACAGTTATCGTCAGGACTATCGCAAGGCGATCAGGTATTATAAAACGGCGCTGGCGATCGATCCGCAGCATACCGGCGCGCTCCGGTATATAGGTCTTGCGTACGCCTGTCTTGGCGACTACGGCGGCGCGTTCGGGTATTTCCGGCAGGCGCTCGATGTCGATCCGGACGAGCCCGAGGCGCATTTCCAGATGGGCTGTACGTACGAGGCGGTGAAGGATGTGCAGGAGGCGATCCGGTGTTTTCGTCGAACGATCGAGCTGGCTCCCGACCATGCGCTTTCCTATGGGCATCTTGGGCTGTTGCTTTTCGGGCAGCAGGACTATGCCGGGGCGCTGGCGTGTTTTCAGCAGGCGGCGCGTCTCGATTCGGCCAGCGACGCGACGTATACGAATATGGGGGCGGTCTGGGCGCGGCTGAAGAATAGCGAGGAGGCGCGGCGGTGCTTCGAGCGGGCGCTCGAGCTTAATCCGGCGAACGTGGCGGCGTATTATAATATGGGCAACAGCTATAACGACGAGAAGGCGCCTGTCGAGGCGCAGCGCTGGTTTCGCAAAGCGCTCGAGCTCGACCCCGACTGTATGCCGGCGCGCGCGGGGTTGGGGCTGTCGTACGATCTGCTGAAGGATTACAACGAGGCCGTCGGGTGGTTCCTGAAGGCGCTCGAGGCGTCGCCCGACAATGTGCTTCTGCTGACTTTGGTGGGGATGGATTACGTCGAGTTGGAACGCTATCGGGAGGCGCTTGCGTACTGGCAAAAGGCGGTGGCGCTCGATCCCGGCAACAGCCGCGCCCGCAAAATGGAGGCGGCCACGTATTATTATCTGGAGGAATTTCCGAAAGCGCTCGACCGGTTTCACAAGGCGCTCGAACTCGACCCCGACGACCCGTGGACGCTCTGCGCTATCGGTAAAATCTACTGCGGGCTGGAAGACTACGAGCGGGCGCGGATCTATTTGCAAAAGACGATGGCGCTCGATCCGAACGACGCCGAAGCCGTCATGCTGATAGGGCAGTGCTATGAGGCGCAGGGGAACCACCGGGAGGCGAATCGCTTCTACAAACGCGCCGCCCGGATGGGAAATGAGGATGCGCAGGAGAAACTGAGAACCCGCTGCTGACCGCCGGCGCGGCGACGGACGGCCCGCCGCCGACTGCTATCCCTGTCGCCCGCGCGACGGCCGGAGCGACGGGCGGGGGCCGCCGGATTCTGTCCCGTATTTTTAAATGACGTCCGAATAGGTATTCAATAATTAATTTTTTTTATTCCTTACATGGCGATTTCCCCCTTCCAAGGAGCTAAATTTTCGACTTCAGTAGTGATTGTCGGTTTCTAAGGAGCTAAATTGTCGGTTTCGGTAGTGATTGTCGGTTTCTAAGGAGCTAAATTTTCGACTTCGGTAGTGATTGTCGGTTTCTAAGGAGCTAAAATGAGGATATAAATTGTGATTTTTATTTTTTAAATAAATAATTAAAACGACTTCAATGAAAAATTCCCTTTCTAAGCTCTTAAATTGGGGGTCGAACTGCGAAGGGCTTTAAAATTTTACCGGAAATCGGGCGTCGGACGACGAAGGACTTTAAAATTTTTCAAGAAATCGGGGGTCGGACGACGAAGGGCTTTAAAATTTTGCCGGAAATCGGGCGTCGAACGACGAAGGGCTTTAAAATTTTACCGGAAATCGGGGGTCGGACGACGGGCAGGTCGCCGCTTCCGGCAGTCCGTCGCCCTTTTTTTACAGAAGTTATATTTCTTTTGTACATTTGCAGCGCAAAAACACATTTACTATATCCATTTAACACTTCACAAGATGAAAAAACTTCTCGTACTTTCCTTTTTCTTCGCCGCCTGCGCCGGTCGTTCCGGACAGGACGCGCCGGAGCCGGTCGATTACGTCGATCCGCTGATCGGGACGCTCTCGCACTATGCGTTTTCGACGGGCAACACCTACCCCGCCATCGCCCGCCCGTGGGGGATGAACTTCTGGACGCCGCAGACCGGCCGTATGGGCGACGGCTGGCAGTATACCTATACGGCGCAGAAGATCCGCGGGTTCAAACAGACGCACCAGCCCAGCCCGTGGATCAACGACTATGGGCAATTTTCCCTGATGCCGGTCGTCGGGGCGGCGGCGTTCGACGAAGAGAGCCGCGCCAGCTGGTTTTCGCATAAAAGCGAAACGGCGACGCCCTATTATTACAAAGTATACCTGTCGGAACACGACGTGGTGGCCGAGCTGACGCCTACCGACCGTGCGGCGCTGTTCCGCTTTACCTTCCCCGAGAGCGACCGCGCGTTTGTCGTCGTCGATGCGTTCGACCGCGGGTCGTACGTCCGTATTATTCCCGAGGAAAATAAGATCGTCGGCTACTCCGTGCGCCACAGCGGCGGCGCGCCGGCCAATTTTCGGAACTACTTCGTCGTGCAGTTCGACCGGCCGTTTACCCATGCGACGGCGCTCGCCGACGGTCGGCCGCTCGAGACGGCGCTCGAAGCCGGCGGCGGCGGCGAAAGCCCCGCCGCGACGACGCACGCCGGCGCCGCCGTCGGCTTCGCCACCCGCCGGGGCGAAACGGTGCACGCCCGCGTGGCGTCGTCGTTTATCAGTCCGGAACAGGCCGAGCGCAACCTTCTCGAACTGGGCGACGACTCGTTCGACGAGCTCGCCGCCAAAGGCCGGCAAGTCTGGAACGACGTGCTGGGACGCATCGCCGTCGATGGCGGCACGACCGACCAGTACCGGACGTTCTATTCCTGCCTGTACCGCTCGACGCTCTTCCCCCGCAAGCTGTATGAATACGCCGCCGACGGGAGCGCCGTCCACTACAGCCCCTACAACGGCGACGTCGTGCCGGGATACCTCTATACCGACACCGGCTTCTGGGATACGTTCCGCAGCCTCTTCCCGCTACTCAACCTCGTATACCCGTCGGTCAATAAAGAGATACAGGAAGGCCTGCTCAACGCTTACCGCGAAAGCGGCTTCTTTCCCGAATGGGCAAGCCCCGGACACCGCGACTGTATGATCGGCAACAACTCGGCCTCCGTCCTCGTCGACGCCTACCTCAAGGGCGTCCGGGTCGACGACGTCGAAACGCTCTACCGCGGCCTGCTGCACGGGACGGAGAATGTCCACCCGACCGTCTCGTCGACCGGCCGTCGCGGACATGAGTACTACAACCGCTTGGGATATGTCCCCTGCGACGTCGGCATTAATGAAAATGCCGCCCGCACCCTCGAATATGCCTACAACGACTGGTGTATCTACCGGCTCGCCCAAACGCTGCAACGCCCGCAGGACGAAATCGACCGCTTCGCCGCCCGCGCCCGTAACTACCGGAACGTCTTCGACTCCTCGACCAACCTGATGCGCGGACGCCAAGCCGACGGCTCCTTCCAAACCCCCTTCTCCCCCTTCAAATGGGGCGACGCCTTTACCGAAGGCAACAGCTGGCACTATACATGGTCGGTCTTCCACGACCCCCAAGGGCTGATCGACCTGATGGGCGGACGCGACGTCTTTGTCCGCATGCTCGACTCCGTCTTTGTCGTACCCCCCATATTCGACGAAAGCTACTACCGGCATGTCATCCACGAAATCCGCGAAATGACCGTCATGAACATGGGCAACTATGCCCACGGCAACCAGCCCATCCAGCACATGATATACCTCTATACCTACGCCGGACAGCCATGGAAAGCCCAGTACCGCCTGCGCGACGTGATGAACCGCCTCTACTCCCCCACGCCCGACGGCTATTGCGGCGACGAAGACAACGGACAAACGTCGGCATGGTACGTATTCTCCGCCCTCGGATTCTACCCCGTATGCCCCGCCTCCGACCAGTACGTCATCGGCGCGCCCCTCTTCCGAAAAGCCGCCATCCGTCTGGAAAACGGACGAACCGTCGAAATCAACGCGCCCGACAACAGCGACGCCAACCGATATATCCGCGCCCTCGCAATCAACGGACGCGCCGCCACCCGCTCCTTCCTCACCCACGACGAACTGGCCGCCGGCGCCACCCTCCGCATCCGCATGTCGGACACGCCAAATACCGAACGCGGAACCGCCGCCGCCGACCTCCCCTATTCGTTCAGCCGCGAACGATGATACCCTATCGGGAAATGAACTAAAATAGAAATATGAATATACAAATGAAAAACACCCGCCTCCTCCTGCTGCTCGCCGCCGTCCTGCTCGCCGGCGCCGCGCACGCGCCCGACCATAACGCCCCGGTAATACTCGTCAAAAACGGCCGCCCGCACGGACGCATTATCCTGACGACGCACGACCCCGTCGACCGGCAAGCCGCTACGATACTACAAGACTTCATCCGGCGCATCAGCGGCGCACAACTCGAAATCCGCCGGGCAACCGCCTCGCGCCCCGGCGACATCATCATCGGCGCCGGCGCCCCGAACGACGTCCTGCCCGCCGCCGACCTCTCGGACGACGGCTTCCGCATCGTCGCCCGCCGCCGCCGGCTGCATATCGTCGGCGGCGGCGACAAAGGCGTCCTGTATGGCGCGCTGACCCTCCTCGAACGCTTCATGGGCGTCCGCTACTGGGGCGACCACGAATATACGATCACCCCGGCGGCCACCATCGCCCTGCCCGCCGTCGACCTCGCCGAAAACCCCGCCTTCCGATACCGCCAAAGCCAGCACTACGCCATGGCCTCCGACAGCCTCTACACGCCCTGGATGCGACTGGAATCGCCCCACGACGTATTCGCCGGAGGCTACTGGGTGCACACCTTCGACCTCCTCCTGCCATCGGCCGTCTACGGCGACGCACACCCCGAATACTATTCCTATTTCAACGGCCGGCGACACCCGGGCAAAGCCAGCCAGTGGTGCCTCAGCAACCCCGACGTGCTGGAAATCGTCGCCGCAAAAATCGACTCCATATTCCACGCCCATCCGGGAAAACAGATCCTCTCGGTAAGCCAGAACGACGGCAACTATACCAACTGCCAATGCGAACACTGCAAAGCCCTCGACGACCACGAAGGAGCCCCGTCGGGCAGCCTCATCCATTTCCTCAACAAATTGGCCGACCGCTTTCCCGACAAGCAACTCTCCACGCTGGCCTACCTCTATACCATGAAGCCGCCGAAACACGTCAAACCGCGGCGGAACGTCAATATTATGCTCTGTAGCATCGACTGCCACCGCGAACTGTCGCTCACCGAAACCCCGTCGGGGCAGGAATTTGTCGAAGCGCTCGAAGGCTGGAGCCGCATCTCGGACAATATCTTTGTCTGGGACTACGGCATCAACTTTGACAACTACCTCACGCCCTTCCCCAACTTCCATATCCTCGCCGACAACCTCCGGCTGTTTAAAAAGAACAACGTTACCATGCACTTCTCGCAGATTGCCGGCGTTCGCGGAGGCGACTTCGCCGAAATGCGCACGTGGATGGTCGCCAAACTGATGTGGAACCCCCGGTACGACGCCGACTCGTTGATGACCGTCTTCCTCGAAGGCTATTACGGAGCCGGAGCGCCCTACCTCTACCGCTACGTCAAACTGCTCGAAGGAGCCCTAATGGGCAGCGGACAGCGACTGTGGATTTACGACTCGCCGGTATCGCACAAGCAGGGCATGCTCAAGCCCGCCCTGATGCGGCGCTATGCCGACCTGTTCGATCGCGCCGAGGCCGCCGTCGCCGACGACAGCGTCCGCCTTGCCCGCGTCCGCCGTACGCGCCTGTCGCTGCTCTATTCCGAACTCGACATTGCCCGCACCGACCCCCCCATGGATACCGCCGCCGTCGCACGCAAACTGGCGCTCTTCGAGCAGCGGGTCGCCCAATTCAACGTCCCCTCGCTCAACGAACGCGATAACGCCCCGCTGGAATACGCCGCCCTCTACCGCACCCGCTATATGCCGCGAAACGAACCTAACGCAGCCGCCGGCGCCACCGTGCGATTTATCATCCCGCCCACAGGCCGCTACGCCGCCCCCGGCGCCACCGCCCTCACCGACGGCCTTTATGGCGGCGCTACGTTCGGCGAAAGCTGGATCGGCTGGGAAGGAACGGACGGCGCCTTCGTCCTCGATCTGGGCGAACCGAAAACATTCTCTGAAATCCGCACGGACTTCCTCCACCAGTTAGGCGCATGGATACTCCTGCCGCTTCGCGTCGACTACTCCGTTTCCGACGACGGCGTCGCCTTTCGGAAAGCCGGCGCCGCCGAGCACCCGGAAGACCGCGACCGGAAAGTGAAATTTCTGGAACTCGCCTACCAAAGCCCGCAACCGCTCACCGCACGGTATATTAAAGTCGAGGTTACCGGCGTCAAAGTCTGCCCTCATTGGCACTACGGCGTCGGCCACCCCTGCTGGTTCTTCATAGACGAAGTGGTAGTGAAATAAGGGAGACGACCGGTCGAACGAAAATCGAAAATCCAACGTCGGAAAGTCGAAAATCGAGAATCGGGTATCGGGAAATCTGCACGCCCGCTATCTGCCGCTCAATGCTCCGCGCCCAACCCGCCCATCACCGCCACCACCGGATAATGATCCGAGTGTACGACCTGCGGGATATAAAAGCGGGAGACATTGAGCGCGGCGTCGCAGAAAATATAATCAATGCGGAACGCCGGAATACCGCAGCGGAACGTCGAAGGAACGCCGTTGCCGGCGCGGATAAACGCATCGTGCAAATCGCCTTTCATGCGGCGGTAAGTGTAGGACATCGGCAGGTCGTTAAAATCGCCGCAGACCAACACCGGATACGGCGATTGAGCAATGTGCGCGGCTACGGTATCGACCTGATTGGCGCGTTTGATAAAGGCATTGCGCAGGCGAGTCGATACCTTTTTAATTTCCTTGTTGCGCTGCTCTTCCTGCTGCAACCGCGCAAAACTCAACGCCAGATCGAGCTGCGTCGATTCTAAATGATTGTTATAAACACGGACGATTTGCCCGCCGGCCGCAATATCCGTAAAAATACAGACATTGCTTGAATGGGGAAACAGGATGACGTCTTTGTTGACGATCGGGTAGCGGCTCAGCGTAACGGTCGAAAACAAGGCGTCGCCAAACATTTTCCGCGACTGGAAATGCACGTAAGGATAATCGCCGAACGCCCGCTTGACGCTGTTGGTGTCGTAGACCGCCACCTCCTGCAAGCATACGATCGCCGGCGCTTCGTCCCGAACAAACGCCGCAATGACCGGCAGCGTTTCCACGACCCTTGTTCGGGTATTCAACCTAAACAGATGAACATTGTACGAAAGGACTTTCAATTCTCCGGCTTGCGGCGGCGTTGCCGGATCGCCGGCGCTACGCAATTGTATATAGGCCGGCAGGAAAAACAGCGCCGGCAAGACAAAGAGCAAATGCAGCCAGAAGATCCTGCGTTTTGCCAGCAGCCAACACACCATAATGCACCCGTTCAACGCCAGCAGCGGCAGGAAAAGCAACCCGAAGAAAGCGAAATACCACGTAGCGGCCGGGCTGATCCAGCGCGACAGGTAGGCGCACAGCAAAGCCGCCGCAACAACCATGCTCGCCCCTTGAAGCAACCAACGGATAATATGTCCTATTTTTTTCATGCGTGAATAAACGGAGCCGGCCGGCGTCAGTAATACATCTTTCCTTTCTTTTTCCAGTAGCATATCAGCAGGAACCCAAAAAGCATGCCGCCGACATGGGCAAGATGCGCAATGTTGCCGCCGGAATTGACCAACCCAAGACATAATTCCAGCGCGCCGTAGATGATCACCACCCATTTGGCCTTCAGCGCTACGGGAGGGAAAATAAATTGCAGCACCGTATTCGGATACAACATCCCGAAGCCCATTAGCACCCCATAGACCGCTCCCGACGCGCCGACCATCGGAGTATTCATAATTTCGTACCAGTGCCGCATAGCGGGCGTGGTGCTGGTAAATATGCGGTTGTCGGACAGCAGGGCTTTCATTTGCACGAGCGTTTCGGGATCAATCAGCGCTTCGACCCGGAGGATTTGCAGCCAGAGGACAAAAGAATAAAACAGCGCCGCCCCGACGCCCGTTACTAAATAAAACAGCAGAAACTTCCGGCTGTTCCACTGGTACTCCAGCGAGCAGCCGAACAGCCACAGCGCATACATGTTGAACAGTAAATGCCCGATACCGCCGTGCATAAAAATGTGCGTTACCAATTGCCACGGCTTGAACATGGGCGAGCCGGGGTAAAACAGCGCCGCCTTTTCGTACATAAACTCGCCGGAGAGGTTGGTCAGCAGCAGCATCAGGGCGTTGATAAGAATAAGATTGAGTACCACAGGCGGTACGTTGCCTAAAAAACCGGAACGAAAATTCATAGCGCAGCGCTTTTAATCTAACTTTAATACGGCCAGAAACGCCTGTTGCGGCACCTCGACATTGCCCACCTGCCGCATGCGTTTTTTACCTTTCTTTTGTTTCTCGAGCAGCTTCCGTTTACGGGTAATATCGCCGCCGTAGCATTTGGCGGTTACGTCCTTCCGCACGGCCTTAATGGTCTCCCGGGCGATGATCTTGGCGCCGATCGCCGCCTGCACCGCAATATCGAACTGCTGACGGGGAATTAAATCTTTCAGCTTTTCGCACATCCGCCGCCCGAAATCATACGCATTGTTCCGGTGGATGAGGCACGAAAGCGCATCGACCTGCTCGCCGTTCAGCAGCACGTCTAACTTGACTAAGTCGGCCTGCTCGTAGCCGATGGTATGATAGTCGAACGAAGCATAGCCGCGCGAAATACTTTTCAACTTGTCGTAGAAATCGAAAACAATTTCGGCCAGCGGCATATCGTAGGTCAGTTCCACGCGCTCGCTGGTCAGATAATGTTGCCCCTTGAGCGTACCGCGTTTGTCGAGGCAAAGTTTCATAATCGCGCCATAGTAGTCCGCCTTGGAGATAATCTGCGCCCGGATATACGGCTCTTCGATACGGTCGATCAGCGTAGGCGCAGGCAGCCCCGACGGGTTGTGCACAGACCGCGACTCGCCCTGCGTAGTATGCACGATATACGACACGTTGGGAACCGTTGTAATGACGTCCATATTAAATTCGCGGTACAGCCGTTCCTGAATGATTTCCATGTGCAGCAACCCCAAAAAGCCGCACCGGAATCCGAAACCCAGCGCCAGCGACGACTCCGGCTCGAAAGTCAGCGAAGCATCATTTAATTGCAGCTTTTCTATCGACGCCCGCAAATCCTCGTACTCGTCGGCTTCGACCGGATAAAGGCCGGCAAACACCATCGGCTTCACTTCCTCAAAGCCGGCGATCGCTTCCCGGCACGGCGTTTCGATATGCGTAATCGTATCGCCTACCTTAACCTCCGACGCGGTTTTGATACCGGAAATAATATAGCCCACATCGCCGGTACGGATTTCGCTGCGCGGGCACATTTTCAGTTGCAGGATGCCTATTTCGTCGGCCTCGTATTCCCGACCGGTATTAAAAAACTTCACCTTGTCGCCCTTGCGGATGACCCCGTTTTGCACTTTGAAATAGGCGATAATACCGCGGAACGAATTGAATACCGAATCGAAAATCAGGGCTTGCAGCGGGGCGGTTTCGCTGCCCTCCGGCGGCGGCACGCGCTGCACGATGGCGCGCAGGATCAAATCGACGCCGACGCCCGTCCGTGCGCTGGTGCAGAGCACCTCGTCGGGCCGGCAGCCGACCAGATCGACAATCTGGTCGCGCACCTCCTCGACCATCGCGGCGTCCATGTCGATTTTATTGATCACCGGTATAATTTCCAGATTATGATTCAGCGCCAAGTAGAGGTTGGAGATCGTCTGCGCCTGAATACCCTGCGTGGCGTCGACCACCAGCAGCGCGCCCTCGCATGACGCAATCGCCCGCGACACCTCATACGAAAAATCAACATGCCCGGGCGTATCGATAAGATTAAGCACGAAGGGCGCGCCGTCGTACACATAATTCATCTGGATAGCATGACTTTTGATAGTGATCCCCTTTTCCTTTTCCAACTCCATCGAATCAAGCACCTGCGCCTCCATTTCGCGGGACGACAACGTATGCGTCGCCTCCAGCAGACGGTCGGCCAGTGTGCTTTTCCCATGATCAATATGGGCGATGATACAAAAGTTGCGGATATTTTTCATGCCTGCAAAATTACAGGAAAAAATTTGAATTATGAAAACGGTAACGGCGAAACGCAGGGCCGATGCCTCTCATTTTTGTTGTGGTTAGATACATTTGCATGGGCTACTTGATGCGGGTATTAATGACGACGGCAGCCATAGCACATCATGGCGAGCGCAGCCCTTGTATCCCCCTTCGGGAAATGCGCTCCGCAGTAGCCATTCCTCTGTGCCCCTCTGTGCAACCTCCGTGTCCTCTGTGCAAGAAAAAAGGTACACAGAGCGCACAGAGGGACACAGAGAGTCGTTGGCGAACCGTTGCCCGTCAGGGCAACCATAGCAATAGAAAACAACATTCCCCCATCCTCACCCATTGGCCGTTGGCCATGAATCCCCTGACGGGGAATGGGCGGCGCGGGCGACCGCTCGTGCTATTGATATGAATGGCCTCCGGCCAACGCTATTCTCCGCAGGCCAATTAACCAATTAATCATTAACCAT
>JAIRMW010000042.1 GCA_031258415.1 Prevotellaceae bacterium | reverse complement strand
CAGTTCGACGGGATAGAAGACAGCAAGGGCTTTATCGCCGAGGTCGACAACCTCGCGACGGGCGACGTCGACGCTACGCTGACGCCCGGCGGGCTGTTTGAAATACGCGGCACGGGGCTGAAAATCGCCGGCGACGACGAGCATCTCGCCGAGGTCGGCATCTTCCTCGAAGCGGACGACGGCTCGTCCCGCCTGCAGATCGACCCGACGGCTATTGCGGTCAACGAGCCGAAAACGCTGAAAGCGATTGCGCCCGACGCCTCGGCGCTGCCCGTCGGGTCGAAGTGGTACGTCGAAGTGAGGACGCAGGCGAGCGCCAAAAGCGCCAGCACGCTGATAAAAAGCGTTCGGATAATGAAATCCGACTTTACCGTTACAATCCTGTAAATGCTATCGTTCGCATCGCAGGAAAAAAGCGGATCCACTTTAAGGCAAAAAGCGGATCCACTTTAAGGCAGGAATCGGATCCACTTTAAGGCAGGAATCGGATCCACTTTAAGGCAGGAATCGGATCCGCTTTAAGGCAGGAATCGGATCCACTTTAAGGCAGGAATCGGATCCGCTTTAAGGCAGGAATCGGATCCACTTTAAGGCAGGAATCTTAAAATGCTGAATGGAAGCGCCGGCGGAGAGTCCGCCGGCGTTCCTGTTTTTTAATGAATAATAAACAACCATTAAAAAAAACAGACGCCGGTCCGCTTTTTTCAGGATGTAACAGGTTTTTTCGAGTATACTCAAAATGGGGCTGAGTGCACTCCGGACATCGTGGAAACCCGTTAAAATAGTTTAGCGCGTTTACCGCGTGTTTCTGTAAAGGAAATCGTGGAATTGGGGGCGTCGCGTCGCTTTTTTTTCAGGACATGCTGTCGCGGTCGCCCGGTTTTTCCGTTCTGCTCATCGATTCCATGAGCCATTTCGCGGTTTCCCGTACCATTTTCAGGTCGCCGCTGGAGAAAAATTCATGCCGGGCTTCGTCGCCGGAGGTGTTTAAGAGGTTGTGTTGGGTCAGGAGAAACTTTATTCGTTGCGCTACCGCCGGCGCAGGGTCAATGACGGTCATGCGGTCGCCCGTGATGCGGGCAATGGCGGGGAGGAAAAACGGGTAATGCGTACAGCCTAATACTAAATAGTCGGCCCCGGCGTCGAGCATTGGTTGGATATATTGTTGTAATAAGGCGCGGGCTTCGTCGCTGTCGGTGAGGCCGGCTTCCGCCAGTTCGACTAATCCGTCGCCGGGCTGCTCGATCACTTGCACGTCGGCGGCAAACTGCGCCAGCGTTTCGTGATAGAAGCGCCCTTTGAAGGTTCCCCGCGTGGCCAGCACGCCCACTACTCCCGACACGGAATGTTGCGCTGCCGGTTTGACCGCCGGTCCCATCCCGACAAACGGGACGGCGTAGCGTGCCCGCAGGCAGTCGATGGCGGCGGCGGTTGCCGTATTGCATGCCACGACAATAAGTTTACATTCGTGCTTGAGCAGGAAATCGACAATGTGCATGCTGCGGGCAATGATTTCGTCGGGGGCTTTGGCGCCATACGGACAATAGGCGTTGTCGGCATAGTAGATCGTGTGTTCGGCGGGTAGCCATTGCACCCCTTCGCGCCACACCGACAACCCGCCGACGCCCGAGTCGAAAAAACCAATGGGAGTAGTCATTCGTAATACGTGATGAGCGGAGGAGAAAATCCCTGCCGGTAAAAAATCAATTAGGAATTAGTTGATTGTCGTCAATCAACTAATTCCTAATGTACGATCTCCGGTTTTTGCGATTACCGGCTGGCGGTTGCTTGCGGCGTCGATACCACTTTGTCGGCCGGGATTTTTAATTCGGCTTTTACGAGCGGGAGGATGTCTATGCTTTGATCGGCGTCGAAATAGGGAACCACGCCCATGCTGACGTCAAAGATGTAGATAAATCCGTTGTCTTTGCCTACTTTGCTAATAGCGGCATTGGCTTTTTCCGTTACCGGACGGATGACTATCTGCTGCATCTGCGTGAGTTCTTCCTGTGCATTTCGTTGATATTCCTCAATATTCTGACTTAATTGTTGCAATTCTTTTTGTTTTGTTTCGAGCGTAGCAGCCGTCCATGTTGCTTGTTTATTCTGGTAGTCGGTCAATTTTTTATTGAACTCTACTTGCAGGGTTTCAATTTGCTCGGTTAATTCCTTCCGGTAATTTTCCAGTTTGACCAACGCCGAGTCGCGTTCCGGCATCAACAGAAAAAGTTCCTGTGTGTTGATATGTCCGAATTTAAACGGTTGCTGAGCGTTTGCCGAGAGCGTAGCCGCGGCGACGAGTGTAAAAAGTAAGATTGATTGCTTCATAAATTAAAATGTATAAAATGTATATGTATAATTAGTATCTGTATAAATTTTGTGCAAAGGTACGTTTTAATTTCTATATCCCAATTTTTCGAGTACTTTATCGCTCAGATCGTATCGCGGCGCGACAAACAGGATGGATGGGTTGGAGGCCGAATCAAAGATCATGGCATAGCCGTCCTGCGTGGCGATGTCGTTAATCGCCGCCGTAATGCGTTCCTGAATCGGTTTAATCAGTTCGTCTTTTTTCTTTTCCAGCGTTCCGCCCTGCCCGAAGTATTGCCGTTGCAGTTCTTTCGCTTCTTTTTCTTTGGTAATAATTTCGTTTTCGCGACGTTGTTTCATGTCGTCGGTCAGCAGTACCTTTTCAGCCTGATAGCTTTTATACATTTCTTCTAATTTCTCGTAGCGGCTTTCGACTTCTTTTTCGTACTGTTTTGAAAGTTTATCCAATTGATCCTGCGCCGTCTTGTATGCCGGAATTTTTTTTAATATATATTCCGTATTTACATAGGCCATTTTTTGTGCCGATGCCGAAAATACGATTCCGGCCATCAATGCGAATAAAAGTATAATTCGTTTCATAAAATAATTATTTTTGTATGGATTGTTGTTTCACTTATTTTTCTCTTTAAAACTGCATTCCGAAGGTAAAGGCGAAGTTTCCGCCGTTGGCGTTCGGGTAGTCTTTGACCGTATCGAAGCCGTAGCCCCAGTCGATGCCCAAAATACCGACAATCGGCAGCATGATTTTAACGCCTAAGCCCGCTGCGCGTTTAATCGCAAACGGGTTAAAGCGGGCGATATCCGACCACGCATTGCCGCCTTCCAGAAAGAGGCAGGCATAGATCGAGGCCTGTTGTTCCATGATGATCGGATGCCGCAATTCCAGCGTAAATTTGTCGTATACATGTCCGGCATACGCTCCGTCGACCAATGGCGTGATCGACGAGTTGGCGTATCCCCGCAGGGCGATATTTTCCTGTCCGTAGCGGTTGAAGCCCGCCATGCCGTCGCCGCCAAGCACAAATCCCTCGAAGGGGGAATAGCCTAATCGTTTGTTGAAATAGCCCAGATAGCCGAATTGTACCCGCGACACCACCACCAAATCGCCAATAATTTGCGTAAACAGCGCTCCCTTGAACGTCCATTTATGAAATTCGATCCATTTATAGCGGTCAGCGGCCTCCATCGCCTCGTAGTCGGTCGTCGAGGGGCGGAATAGCGAGTAGGGCGGCGTTATTTGCAATCCGATGGAAAAATCGGAGCCCCGGCGCGGGTAAAACGGCTGGTCGGTCGAATTGCGGGACAGCATAATCCGCCAGTTGGCGTTATGCGAGGTGCCGTTGGAAAATCCATAATAGCTGGCCGGCCATTCGTGCAGGTCGTAGCGTTGGAAGTTTATTTCGTTGTAGAGCTGGAAATAATTGTCAGGCCATTTCAGGAAGCGCCCCATACCGACCGACAGGCCGAAGGTGTTCATCCATTTATCAATGGTTTGGAAGGTATAGTAGGAGGCGTTGGTTTCTCGCGTAAAGTAGGCGGTTAGCGACAGTGAGTTGCGTTTTTTGCCGCCCAGCCACGGTTCTACGAAGTTAAAAGAGAAGGCCTGATAATAATCGCCCTGCATTTGGAAGCGCAACGCCAGCGTCTGGGCGTCGCCCGACGGGACAGGCCGCCATGCGCGTTTGTCGAACAGGCGGCGCAGCGAGAAGTTCATGAAGCGCACGCCTACTGTTCCTACAAAGGTATTCCCGCCCCATCCGCCGGAGAGTTCCAACTGGTCGTTGGCTTTTTCCGTAAGGTTGTAGGTCATGTCGACCGTTCCGTCCTGCGGGTTTGGGGTTATTCGGAAGCCGGAGCCGTCGGGCGAGAGCAGGCGTTCCGGGTCGAAGTTGCCGTTGGTAGCCAGTTCGCGCAACGAACGTTCCCAGCCGGACGCGCGGCTATAGAGGTAACCGGGCTTTGTCCACAGTTCCCGGCGGATCACCCGTTCGTTGGTTTTCGTATTGCCGTTGATAATAATCCGGTTCCAGCGCGCCTGATCGCCTTCCTGCATGCGTATTTCCACGTCGATGGAGTCGCCGACGACATTGGTTTCTATCGGGGTGGCGTTGAAGAAGAGATACCCGTTATCGTTGTACCACGTGCTAATGGTCAGTTTTTTGTCATCGACGCCGCCGAGCATGGTATTCATCAGCACATTGTCGTAGATGTCGCCCTTTTTGATCCCCAGTATGTCGCTCAGGGCTTGCGTCGAGAGCTTGGAGTTGCCGACCCATGAGATGTTGCGGAAATAATAGGGGATTCCTTCGTCGACCACCAGTTTGACGCCTATCCGTTTTTCGTTGATGACATAAATCGAATCGCTGACGATGCGTGCGTCGCGATAGCCGCGTTCGTTGTATTTGGTAATAATATTTTGCTTGTCGTTTTCAAACTCTTCTTCGTTAAATTTCTTACTGCTGAAAAGATTCCAAAGGGTATTCGCTTTGGTTTTCTTCATCGCCCGCGACAGTTTGCCGCGCGACAGTTCCTTGTTGCCTTCAAAGGTAATTTCCTTAATCAGCACTTTCTTTTTACGGTCGATGTCGAAGGTAACCTGCACGGCATTATTGACCACCGTGTCGTTGGTTTGGAGGACATTGACTTCGGCGTTCAGGTAGCCTTTTTCCGCAAAATATTTTTTGATGCTTGCAATGGCCGTATTGATTACGTATTCCGAATATTCGCTGCCTCGTCGCAGGCCTAAGCGGGTGGTCAAATCTTCCTGCGCTCCTTTTTTGACGCCCGAGAACTTCCACAGGGAAACGCGGGGGCGTTCGGCCAGAAAAATATCCAGATAAATTTTATTGTCTACCACTTTTGTCGCCGTGATGGAGATGTCCGAGAAATAGCGTATTCCCCACAGTTTCCGTGCGGCTTTCGCCAGTTCTTCGCCGGGCACTGTAATTGTGTCGCCGGCCGACAGGTTGGTCAGCGAGAGGATTTGCTCGGCGGTATAGTATTTTACGCCGGAAACCGTGATGTCGCCGATGACATATTGTTTCGGGTTCGCATAATCGAAGGTGAGGGGCGCCTGTGCGCTGTCGGGGGATTGCGCCGTTGCATAAAGGGCACAGAGCGAGAACGCGGTGAACATGCCAGCGCGTATTAATAGTATTATTTCCGGTAATAATTTCATGCAACTTAGTTAATGTTGTTTGCTAAAACAGCCTGCAAATATAGTAAAAAAAACATAAACGGGAGGGATTATCGTACCAATTATTCTTCGACGTTTTCATCGATTGCGGCGCCGGCTTTTTGGGGTCTTTTATTTTTTTCCTTGCGGCGGCGGCGTTCGATCTGTTCGCTGGTTTTGCCATAGCGGCGTTCGCGGCGATTGTATTCCTGCAGGGCTTCGCGGAAATGGGGCTTGCGAAAATCCGGCCAGAGGACGTCGGTAAAATAAAGCTCCGTATACGCCATTTGCCATAGCATAAAATTACTGATCCGCTGTTCGCCGCCGGTGCGGATTAATAAGTCCGGCACGGGTATGCCGGCGGTAGCCAAATAGTCGTCCACGACGGCGGGCGAGCAGTCCGACAGGCGGCGCCGTCCCTGCGCCACGTCGGCGGCATAGCGTTTAAAGGCCTCTGTAAGGTCCCACTTTCCGCTATAACTCAGGGCTAAAATCAGCGTCATCGCACGGCCGGCGGCCGTACGGTCGATACATTCCTGCAGTTTGGCCTGCACCCCGGTCGGCAGGGCGTCGCGGTGGCCGATACATTGCAGCCGGACGCCGTTTTTGAGCAGCGTAGGCGTTTCATTGCGGATGGCGTCGGCAAGCAGCGCCATCAGTCCCTCGACTTCCATGGCCGGGCGTTGCCAGTTTTCTTCCGAGAAGGTATAAAGCGTGAGGAATTTCACGCCTGTTTCGACGGCGTATTCTACGGTAGCCCGCACTGCTTCTATCGCATTTCGGTGTCCGAAAATACGGTTTTTCATGCGTCGTGTTGCCCAGCGGCCATTGCCGTCCATGATGACGGCTACGTGGGCGGGTATTTTTTCCGGTCGTGTTTCAGGCATGGTATGAAGGGTATGTCGGTTACTGATTTAATCGTCCTTTCAGCGGGCGGGTCGAGGGCCAGCGGCGTTGATAGGAGGGGCAAAGGCGGTCTTCGGACAGGCGGCAGGTCAGCACGATGCCCAGGGTGCCGATCCAGTCGTTATTAATAAGGATCGAACCGGGCGGGCTGATCACGTAGTCGATTTTATCGGTGAAGGTTTTGCGCATGCTCCATTCGGCGCCCACCGTAATCCGTTTCCAAACCGCCCATTTCACGCCGACGCCTACTTGCAGGTAGCCGCTCGTCGATATTTCATCGTTCTCGAAGCCGGTCGACAGGATCTTGTCGGCTGTTACGGCGGCGAAGCCGACGCCTCCCAGCAGGTAGGGCGATATCCGGTTGTTTTTCTGTAGGCGGACGACGTCGAGCGGGAGAAGCCCGATTTCCGCGGTGGCTTCTGCCAGCAATAGCGGGCGCAGGAAACGCCACGACACTCCGCGATTGGTTAGCGGCAAGTCGGAACGGGTGCGGTCGCCCCCCAGTTCGCCATAGGCGAACTGGCCGCGCAGGGCGTAATATTCGTTGAAGTTATACCGGTATACGATTCCCATGTAGTACGAGAGGTTGCGAAAAAACGAGTAGTTGTCGCCCAGGTCGCCCATGTAGAAGGTCGCGCCGCCCGTCAATCCCACGTCGTGGCTTTCCTGATACGGACAGTCGTCCTGCGCATTTAGCGTAAGCGAAGAAACAATGATTACTACATAGGGTAGCGCCTTTTTGATTAGAAACTCCATTAGATACTCTGTAAACACGGTGCTGTTTTGACCATTTTACAGAATTAAGGTTTAATAGGGGTTCCGGTAGTCTTTTCCCCAGGAGAGTTTTTCCCGGATGGTATCAAAAAATTTAGCGCCGTGAAAGCGGATAATGCGCCCTGTAAAAGCGGCCTTGCGGATGACGACCCGGGCGCCCGAAGGGATTTCAACCAACTGGTTGTCGATCGTCAGGAAGGCGGTGGTATGGCGGGTTTCGACCGTCAGCGTCAAGACGGTGTCGTCGGTAATCACCAGCGAACGGATATGCAGATTGTGCGGCGCGATGGGCGAGAGTACAAAATTTTTCGCCTGCGGTACTAATATCGGCCCGCCGACGCTCATGGAATAGGCCGTCGAGCCGGTCGGGGTGGCGACCAGCAGCCCGTCGGCCCAATAGGCGGGCAGCACGTCGTCGTTCAGGCGGACATGGATATTGATCATGGCGGGCGTATGGCGCTGGACGCCCACTTCGTTGAGGGCATAGGGATAGACGTCGTCGGGCAGGTCGTCGCAGCGGACTTCGAGCAGGGTGCGTTCTTCGATGGTATACTTTTTCCGTACCAGCGCGTCGATCGCTTCGGAGAGGTCGTCGAACGAGGCGGCCGAGAGGAAGCCCAGGCGGCCGCAGTTGATCCCCGCCACGGGGATTCCGCTGTCGCGCACCTGTTGCAGGCTTCCTAAGAACGTTCCGTCGCCCCCGATGCTTATGAGGCAGTCGGACGCGGCGGGCGGGCTTTTGGCAAACAGCGTTACGCGGGGCACCGTGATGGCATACGCCTGCCGCAGGAAATCGTAGAACGGCGCGTAGATCGAAAAGTCGATCCGGCGTTGCTGCAGGAGCGCAATCAGCGCGTTGATCTGCGCCGAGCAGTCGGCGGTAAAAGCTCTTCCGTAAATCGCAAGGGTCATAGTCGGTGAAATATATTTTTATGCAAGGTACGAATTAAATTAAATATGGAAAATCGTCGGGATAAAAAGCCCGGACCCGACGCATCTAATTTTTGTTGTGGGTAGATGAAAATGGTTCTTCTCCGTTTTTATGCATTTACTCATTGAATGTACATGAATAATGAAAAATGAAAAATGGCCTGCGGGGGCGCCGTTGGCCGCCAACCTTATTTTTGTCTTATTTAACTAACAAAACAACGGTAGTTGCCACAAAGCGCCACCCCACCCCCAAACCTTATTCCCTTATTTCAATGAATAATGAAAAATGAACAATGGAGTTAGAGTAGTTAGAGTAGTTAATGGAGTTAGAGTAGTTAGAGTAGGCCTACAGCGGCGCCGCTGCTACGCCGTCATTGCGAGTGTAGCGAAGCCATCCGGTATACCCTGTAATGGCGTCTCATGGATGGCGCCGGGGCGCTCGACGCGCGACCCTTCGGGTTGAGGGTTGGCGGGGATGGTAGTTTTCTATGGATATGGATGGCCTCCGGCCAATTATTCATTAACTCCTTTAATTCCTTTAACTCCTCTAACTCCATTGTTCATTAAAAAAGACGCGGACAGCGCCGTTGCCCTGTCCGCGTCCGTAAAAAATCCGCATCTGCTTTTTTTATTTTATTTTCAGCTAATCACAACCCGCTCTGTCGGGCCGACGGGGCCTTCCTTGCCGTGGGCGTTAGAATAGCGGGCATAGATATGCGCTTCCTTGCCGATTTGCTCGCGCGGAAACTCCAATACATGGCGGTGATTCGACGAAAAATCACGTTTATGAAAATCGTCGGCATGTTCCGGCTCGCTGCCCAGTCCGGTAACGGCCACGTAAAGGTAACTACCGGTCGCGTAGAGGGGGTTTTTGGCCTTGCCCGTAGCGCTGTCGAGCACTACGACTTCAAAGCGAAAAGCCCCTACGCGCTTAATAGATACTAAGCCTTCGGCATCGGGGACGCCGGCCTGCGTGCGCGTGTCGTCGCCCTTAAAAATACCGAACACTTCCATATCCTCTTCACTCACTAAGGGGTTGAAGCGGATATGTTCATTCAGAAATGCCCTCCACAGCGTCTCCAGCGCCTTGCGCGCCGTATTGCGCGCATGACGGTTGGCCGATGTAGCCGTGTCGGGATTCGAAGCTACCGCTTCCGCCGCAATATACGCATTGTAGGCGGCGGTTACGGGCGCAATCTTCTCTTCAGGAATGCCATACGACGCATAATTCGTTATTAGCTTGTTGTAGGCATGGGTCATATACTCGGTAAATTGCGCTATACCGCGAGGGATGACCGTCTTTTTTAATACTGTTGCAATTGATACCATATTATTACTGTTTTAGATGGTTTATAATAAATTGAGATGCAGATTTTTATATATTGCGGCGCCCGCTTTCGGGACGGGCGTACCAAGGTTCGGGACGGGCGTACCGAAAGTCGGGACGGGCGTACCAACGCCGAAACGACCGCCCCCGCCGCCACAGGCGGCAAAGGCGGCTCGGCATTCGGTTAAATGGGATGTGGCGCATGGGCGGAGGCTTTTTAGAGTTCTGCGGGCAATCGTTTATTCATTCTGATCCATGAAGATGGTGTCATTCACCTCCCAGCCCTTGTCCGTGGCGATGCTTCGGTTGCAGCCGCTGGCGCCCGTGCCGGCGCCGGGATTGCTTCGAGGGTTGTTGTAGATATACACCTTTTTCTCGCCGGCGCCGGCAGGCAGCGTACCGAACAGCGCGTTGAGCGCGGCGGCGTCGAACTGGTTGGTCTGCACCCGCAATCTCTTTAGCGCCGTGTTATTCGTTACGTCTAATGCGGTCAATTGATTATAGTAACACCACACGGAGTCGAGCTTGGTGTTGGCGCTGAGGTCTAAGGCGGACAATTGATTATTGTTGCAGCGCAAGGCCGTGAGTGCGGTGTTTTTACTGACGTCTAATGCAGTCAATTGATTATTGCTGCACCGCAAGTCGGTTAACGCCGTGTTTTTACTGACGTCCAATGTGTCCAATGGATTATAGCCACAATTCAAGGTGGTTAGTGCGGTATTGTTATTGAGGTCTAATGCCGTCAATTGATTAGAGAAACAATATAAGGAAGTGAGTTTGGAATTGGCGCTCACATCTAATGCCGTCAATGGATTACCGTTACAACCCAAGTAAGTTAAATCGGGGTTCGCGCTTATGTCTAAATCTTCCAACGAATTATTTGCACACCGCAAATAGCTTAGCTTGAGGTTATGCGTTACATCCAATTCGGTCAATTGATTAGAGTGGCAGTGCAAGTAGCCTAGTAAGGTGTTTTGACTAACGTCTAAGGCGCGCAATTGATTACCGCCACAACTCAAGTAGGTTAGCGCCGTGTTTTGACTGACGTCTAATGCCGTCAATTGATTACCGCCACAATCCATAGAGATTAGCGCCGTGTTTTGACTGACGTCCAATGCCGTCAGTTGATTGTTTGCACAATACAAGTAGGTTAGCGCAGTATTTAGACTTACGTCTAATGTCGCCAGTTGATTAGTGTCACAACGCAAACCGGTGAGCGCGGGGCATCCGGTTATGTCTAACGCCGTCAATTTATTGCTTTGGCAGTACAGTTGCGTGATTGTCCGTGCCTGTCCGGTTACGGTGTAGGGCGGCGTGGTGCTACCGGCGAAAAAGTGCTTTTTCCAGCCGCCGGTAGTATATGTGGTGTCTGTCCCGTCTCCCCAATCAACATATAGTGGTAACCCGCCGAAGAACCCGACACCAATGTAAATGCTGTCGCTGGCCATGGAAGTCATGCTAAAGCGGCTGCCGGCTACGGTAATCGTGCCTTGCGCGGTGGTCGTGCCGCAAATGCCGGTGGCGGTAACCGTATAGGGATGCGGTCCGATAACGGTCGAAGCGCCCTCAATGCTTACCGTCGGGTTATTCCACGTATAGGTCATGCCCGC
>JAIRMW010000040.1 GCA_031258415.1 Prevotellaceae bacterium | reverse complement strand
TTAAGCAATTAATGCAATATACAATCATATATATCAATATATTATTAACAACTTTTTCTATTGGTGTCCATTAGAAAATTCTTGCGCTCTTTCATATTGGTGTCCCTAATGGACATTTTTGGATTATATTCCGCGTAAAGATTTGGTCTTTTTTGAATGGACAGGCACTTTTTTGACAAATCTGGAACTGCTGTTAGACGACCTTCATTTTCCGGTAGACGTCTATGAATGCCTGAAAGCGCTGTACGGCGTTTTTTCAGTTAAATATCAATTGGCTATCACGCCTACTACCCGCACGAAAGTGGCCGTGCAGGACAAGAACGACGCGCGCCGGACGCTCGAACAGGCCATGCAACAGTGCGTGAGGGAATACCTGAGCTACAACCACTCCCTGAGCAACGACGTCCGCAAACGTCTCGGCCTGCCGGTGCCTAAAGCCTCGCGCACGCCCGCGCCGGTGGCCGCCACGTCGCCATTTTGCAGCGTCGATTCCGGCCTTCTCGGCCATCTGCGTATCGCCTTCCGCGACCCGGCGCACAAGGGGAAAGCCCGTCCGCACGGGCAACGCGGCGTGGTCGTACAATGGGCCGTCGGCGACGAGCCGCCCGACAGCCTGACGGCTTTTCCGCATACCACGTTCGTCGCTCGCTCGCCGGCGACGCTCGAATTTCCGTATGGCGATCGCGGTAAAACCGTGTATTTCTGCTTGTGCTGGGAAAATACGCGCGGCGAACGAGGGCCGTGGAGCCTTGTCGCCAGCGCGATTATCCCCTAACCGGCGCCGCGCCGCACGGCGGGTTGCGCCGGACGGGCGTTTGGCTCGACCGAACGTTTTTCGTACCTTTGCCCGTCGACAATCGACACCCCATACGAATAAACATATTACGGCATGAATAAAAAAGTACTCCTGATGATCCTCGACGGCTGGGGCGAAGGCGCCCACAACCACTCGAACGCCATCTTTACCGAAGGCGCCCCCCGCTTTGAAGCGCTGAAAGCCGCCTGCCCCCATACGCAGTTGCTGGCCTGCGGCGAACACGTCGGGCTGCCCGACGGCCAGATGGGCAACTCCGAAGTCGGACACCTCAATATCGGCGCCGGACGCATCGTCTATCAAGACCTTGTGAAAATCAACCGCGCCTGCCGCTCCGGCCGCCTCGCGCAGCACGACGCCATCCGGCGGCTCTACGAATATGCCGCCGCCGGCCGCCGGCCGCTGCACCTCCTCGGCCTCGTCTCCGACGGCGGCGTCCACAGCTCGCTGGAACACCTCCTCGCGCTCTGCGACCTCGCCCGCGAATACGGCCTCGAACGCCTCTTTGTCCATGCGTTCCTCGATGGCCGCGACACCGACCCCCGCAGCGGAAAGGGGTTCGTCGAACGCCTCGAGGCGCACCTCGCCGCCGGCGCCGGACGCCTCGCCAGCGTCGTCGGACGCTACTATGCGATGGATCGCGACAAGCGCTGGGAACGCATCGAAGAAGCCTACAACCTCTTGGTCTACGGAAAAGGAACGCCCGCCGCCGACGCCGTCGCCGCCATCCAAGCCTCCTACGACGCCGGCGTTACCGACGAATTTGTCAAGCCGATCGTCTGCACCGACGGCGACGCCCCAGTCGCCACGATCCGGCCCGACGACGCCGTGCTGTTCTTCAACTTCCGCAACGACCGCGCCAAGGAACTCACCATCGTCCTCTCGCAACCCGCCCTGACGGACGGCCTCCACGCCGCCGCCGCCCGCCCCGACGCCCCCATGACCCCCGCCGCCGCCGCCGCCATCCGGCGCATGACCCCTCTCCCACTCTACTTCTGCACGATGACCCCCTACGACGACACGTTCAAAGGCCTGCACGTGCTTTTCGATAAGGACAACGTACAGCATACGTTGGGCGAAATCGTCGCCCGCGCGGGCAAACGGCAACTGCGTATTGCCGAGACCGAGAAATACGCCCACGTTACGTTCTTCTTTTCCGGCGGCCGCGAAGAGCGTTTCGACGGCGAAGAGCGCATCCTGATACCCTCGCCCAAGGTGGCGACCTACGACCTCCGGCCTGCCATGAGCGCCTTCGAAATCACCGAAGCCTTAGTCGAAGCCCTCCGCGCCCAAACCTTCGACCTGATCGTCCTCAACTTCGCTAACGGCGACATGGTCGGCCATACCGGCGTCTACGCCGCCATCCGCCAAGCCGTGAAAGCCGTCGACGAAAACCTCGGGACGCTCGTCGACGCCGCCCGCGCCGCCGGCTATACCGTGCTGGTAACCGCCGACCACGGTAACGCCGACTATGCCGAGAACCCCGACGGATCGCCCAATACCGCGCATTCGCTAAACCCGGTGCCTTTCATCGTCGTCGACCCCGACGTACACGCCGTCGAGCCCGGCGTGCTGGCCGACATCGCGCCTACCATCCTGTCGCTGATGGGACTCCCCCAGCCCCCCGATATGACCGGGCGCGTACTGATCCGGTAAGTCCCCACCCCTCTCATTATACTATATAGTATGAAAAGAAAAATTCAGACCGCCGAACGCTGCTCGTCGCACGAAGCGTCGGACAACGTGATCTTCCGGCGCCATCTATTTGCCTACGAACAAGCCGCGACGCTGGTGTCGGGCTCCGTCGCGGAAGCCGGCAGCGGCGAAGGCTACGGGATACCCATCCTCCTGCCCCGCGTCGCGCACTACCTCGCCATGGACAAGTACCCTACCGCCATCGCCGGCGACTACCCGGACCGCGTATGCTTCCAGCGGGTACAGTTCCCCGACTTCGACGGAGTGCCCGCCGGCGCGTTCGACTTTGTGGTATGCTTTCAGGTGCTCGAACATATCAAAAACGACCGCCTGTTTGTCGCCAACCTTGCGCAACTGCTGAAACCCGGCGGGCGCCTGCTGCTGACCACTCCCCATGCCCCGATGTCGCTTACGCGAAACCCGTTTCACGTCCGTGAATACGAATATGCCGGACTGGAAGCCCTGCTCGCCCCTTGCTTCCGCCGCGTGGACATCCGGGGCGTCTATGGAAAACAGCAGGCGCTGGACTATTATGAAGCCAACAAACAGTCCGTCGCCCGGATCCGCCGCTACGACGTTTTCGACTTTGAACATACCCTGCCGGCCGCCCTCCTGCGGATTCCCTACACCCTCCTCAACCGCCTCAACCGCCACAAACTCCTGCGGCAACGCGATACGCCCGCCGCCGCCATCACCACCGACGAATTTTATTTGGATACCTTCGCCCCGACCGCGTTCGACTTTTTTGTCGTGGCCGAGAAATAACGTCCGCGCCGCCTGCCTATGCCCATCGATCCCCTCGCTTTCGAAAAAGAATGCACGTTCCGTACGGCGCGTAGCGGCGGTAAAGGCGGGCAGCACGTCAATAAAGTCGAGACCAAAGTCGTGCTGACCTTCGCCCCGGCGGCGTCGAGCCTTTTCACCGACGAAGAAAAAGAACGGCTGGCGCATCGATTGGCCTCCCGCCTCTCGCAGGACGGCCTGCTGCAAGTCCGCTGCGACAAAGAACGGTCGCAAACCGCCAATAAGGCGATAGCCATCCGGCGAGCGATCGCCCTGCTGGAAAAAGCCCTGACGCCCCGCCCGCCGCGCCGGAAAACAAAACCGCCACAGGAGGCGGTCGAAAAACGGCGACTGGCCAAACAGCGACAGTCCCAAAAAAAAGAACGGCGCGCTAAAACGCCGCCGCAGGAGCTCCTCGCCTGAAACGTGCCGCCGTCATCGGGCGTCGCGCCGCAGGAATTTCATCCCGTAGGCGAACATCAACACCGCGACGATCCCCTCGACCGTTACTAACGAAAGAGTGGCGCCAATCGACCCCCACTGCGGAATAGTGATAAAAATGCTGCCGAGCGCCACGACGCCGGCAATGACGTAAACCCGCCGGTAATGCTGCTTGTCGCGGGCGTCGCCCATCGCTAAAATCCCCAATTGCGCCATCACGCCGCCGGTGCCGATAAATACGGCCGCCACAGCCATCAGTTGAAACAGGCCGACGGCGTCGCCGTACGAAGGGCCGAAAAAGGCCACAAGGTAGGGCGAAAGGAAAAACATCGCCATACACACAAGGAGCATGGAGAACAGCAGCACGAGCAACAGGGTGCGAAGCAACCGGGCGGCCGCCGGACGGTTTTCTACGCCCATGCGTACCATCTTGGGGTAGAACGCCTGCGATACCGGGGCAAAAACAAGGAAGCACAACGCCCGCATAATCCGCTCGGCCGCCGAGTACTGCCCGACCTGCTCCGGCGTGGAAAAATACCCCAGCAGCACGGCAAAACTGGCGGTGTAAATACTGGACGCCGCACTGGACAGGAACACCGGGAAACTTTCTTTGAGCTCGCCAACCATATTGCGCCAGACAAACGCCCCGATGGCGACGTATTGCTTCTTTGCGATAATGCCTATCGACAGCCCCATGGCCGCGACTACCACCAGCGCCTGCAACAACGCCGCCGTCAGATAGTCGTCGGGCGTTTTTACCAATAGAAAGGACAGGGGAAGAATGGCCAGCCGGACGCTGCCAAGCACGATGGATACAACGCGGATTTTGCCCAAGCCCTGAAAAAGCCAGACGAAGGTAAACGCATGGCCGACCACCATTAGGAATAAAATAAACAGCGTGTCCCGGTAGATGCCAAACGGAGGAATGAAACTGACGCCGGTAAGCAGTACGAAACTAATCAACAGCAAAGCCATCTTCGCATATAGCGTCGCCGTAAACACCGCGTTTAATTCGACGGGATTGTCTTTGGCCAGCGCAATCCGTTTGGTCGCGCTCAGGTTGAAGCCGAAATCAACCAGCAACAGCAGATATTGCGTTACCGACAGGGAAAAGCCGATATAGCCGAACTTGTCCGCGCCAAGCACTTTCATCAGGTACGGGAAGACTAAAAGCGGCGCTAAATAATTTAACCCCTGTAAGGCGACTAAATAAATAACGTCGTGGATTTCTTTTTTATGATTCATCAACGTGTGGTTTAAAACCCTGCAAAGATACGCGATTAATTAGTAGTGGTTCATCGAGCGATTGACCCTGGCGGCGGCGGCCGTCTACCGGTACTTTCCTCCTTCGTCGTCCCGCATTTTCAGATAGCTTTCATAGCGCTCCGGCGCGATAAGCCGCTTGTCGACGGCCGTTTTGACGGCGCAGCCGGGTTCGTGGGTGTGCGTACACATCTGGAACTTGCAGCCGGCGGCGTAGCGGAACAATTCCGGGAAGAAGTGGTAGAGTTCGGCTTTCTCCACGTCAATCAGCCCAAAACCCTTGATGCCCGGCGAGTCGATGATATGCCCTCCGTGGGCGGTATCGAACAGTTCGTAAAACGTCGTCGTGTGCATCCCTTTCCGGTGATAGTCGGAAATAGGGCCGGTACGCAGGCGCAGCGCCGGGTCGATGGCGTTAATCAGCGACGACTTGCCCACGCCCGACTGTCCGGCAAACAGGCATAAGGCGTCGCGCGTCTCCTCGCGCAGGACGTCAATGCCCTGCCCGGTTTGCGCCGATACGGCCAGCACGGAATACCCGGCGCCGGCGTATATCGCTTCGATATGCCGCACCTCCTGCCACATATCGGCGGTATGACCATCCGTTTTGTTCACCACTAATTTGACCGGGATTTTATACGCTTCGCAGGTTACTAAAAAACGGTCTACAAAAGCTAATGCCACACGGGGAAACTCGATTGTTATAATCAGAAAGGCCTTATCTACATTGGCTGCAATGATGTGCGCCTGTTTTGACAGGTTGCTTGCGCGGCGAATAATGTAGTTCTTGCGGGCATGGATTTTTTTAATAACACCGGCGTTAGGCGACGTTTTTTCAAAAGAAACCCGGTCGCCGGCGGCAATCGGATTGGTCGTTGGCATTTCGCGCAGCCGCAGTTTGCCGCTGACGGTACATAAAAATAAACCGCCCGACGTTTCGTCCTTTACGACGTAATGACTGCCTGTATGCTTATAAACAATTCCTGTGCACATGATGTGTCCTGCAAAAGCGTCGGGCTGGAGTCGGGCAGGGTGGGGTAGGGGTTACTCTTCGTCGAGCGAAAGGACCGCCCGTTTGATAATGCCCCGTTTTGTCGAACGGATGAACGCCAGTATCTGGTCGCGTTCGGGGGTGGGAGGGAAGGTCTCTTCTATTTTATGGCACGCATCGGTCGTGTTAAACTTGCTCCCATAGATGATTTTGTAGATATTGCTTATCTCCTGTATCTTTTCATTGCTGAATCCGCGCCGGCGCAACCCGATGATATTAATTCCGCCGAATGACAACGGGCGATGTCCGGCTAAAATATACGGCGGCACATCTTTTCCGAAAACCGATCCGCCCGAGAGCATCGCATGTTGCCCTACGCGGGTATACTGGTGCGCCGCCGACGACCCGCCGATAATGGCAAAGTCGTCGACTTCCACCTCGCCGGCCAGCCCCACAAAACTGACCAATATCACATTGTTGTGAATATGGCAATCGTGGGCTACATGGACGTAGGCCATAATCAGGCAGTCGTTGCCGATTCGAGTCGTGCCTTTGCCGCTGTGAGCCGTTCCCCTGTTGACGGTGGCGCATTCGCGGATCATCGTATTGTCGCCGATCTCTACATGGGTTATTTCTCCCTGAAATTTCAAATCCTGCGGGATGGCGCCAATCACGGCGCCCGGAAATATCCGGCAGTTTTTCCCGATTTTTACGTAATCCATAATGGTAACATTCGGCCCTATCCAAGTTCCCTCGCCGATTTCCACCTGCGCGGCGATGGTGGTGAATGCGTCTACTGTTACGTTATTGCCCAACGTGGCGTTGGGATGTATTTGTGATAAATTCATAGATGTATGTATTTGCAAACAACCCGAACGGACAATTCGCGAACGAAACCCGGACAATATAGGTTAGGAGTCGGCAGCGCCATTCCGGCTGTTTATTTATTATGTACAATTTGCGCCATCAGCTCGCCTTCTGTTACCAGCGCGTCGCCGACAAAGGCCTGCCCGAGCATATTGACAATGCCCCGACGGATAGGCTCCAGTAGTTCCAGTTTAAAAATCAACGTGTCGCCCGGCACGATTTTGCGCTTAAACTTTACTTTATCTATTTTAATAAAGTAGGTCGAGTAGTTTTCCGGGTCGTCCACGGCGCTTAATGCCAAAATTCCGCCGACTTGCGCCATTGCTTCAATGACCAGCACGCCGGGCATCACCGGCTCGTCGGGGAAATGGCCGACAAAGAACGGCTCGTTCATCGTAACGTTTTTGATGCCGACCACGTAGTCGCTGGTTCGCTGGATAATTTTATCGACTAACAAAAACGGCGGCCGGTGCGGGAGCATTTTACGGATTCCGTTGACGTCGACCAGCGGCTCGTCATTCGGGTTGTAGCGGGGGGCTACCGGCCGTAAGGCTTCTTTCTTTGCCAGCTTGCGAATGGTTTTGGCCACTTCGGTGTTAATTTGGTGTCCGGGCTTGGTGGCGATGATTTTCCCTTTTATCGGAAATCCGATCAGCGCAAGGTCGCCCATAAGATCCAGTAGCTTGTGGCGGGCGATCTCGTTCGGGAAGCGCAAGTCGAGGTGGTTGAGGTACCCGGCGGGGAGCCGCGTTACGTTCGGTTTGTTGAGCAATGTGGCTACGCGGTCTATTTCATCCTGCGGTACGGGTTTTTCGACAATCACAATCGCATTTTCCAGATCGCCGCCTTTGATAAGGTTGTGCTTGAACAGCGGCTCGAGTTCGTGAAAGAACACGAACGTACGGCAAGGCGCAATTTGCGTCGCAAATTCGTCGATTGTATTGAGCCGGGCGTACTGGTTGCCGACCACTTGCGAATTGTAGTCGATCATCAGGTCGATACTAAAGTCTTCGTCGGGCAGGAATACGATTTCCTTATTATTTTGCTCATCGCGGTATACGAACTTTTCACGGATTTCATATACGAACCGTTTTTCGTCCTGCTCCGTCAATCCGACGGCCGTGAGCGCTTCTACATAGAAGCGGGCGCTTCCGTCGAGAATAGGCGCTTCGGGCGCATTGACTTTTATCAGGACATTATCGATGCTCAATCCCATCAGGGTGGCCATCAGATGTTCGATAGTACTGATGCGGGCGCCGAGCTGTTCGAGCGTCGTTCCCCGGTCGGTCGTAGTAACATGGTCGGCGACGGCGTCAATGACAGGTTGGTCGGGCAAATCTATCCGCTGGATTTTAATGCCGTGATTGACCGGCGCCGGACATACCGTCATGGTTACATCGACGCCTGTATGCAGGCCTTTGCCTGTGAAAGTTACTTCCTTTGTGAGCGTATGTTGTTTTTGCTGCATCTAAAAAGTATTAATAGGATAAACCGGGACAAAAGTACGATAAAAAAAGAATATAGCCAAACGCGATCGTGGAAATCGACGGCACGCTCTGATTTCAAGGGATGCAGCGACGGCCGGAGGGTACGCTTTCGGGCAGGACAGTTCAAGCGCTCATTGGATTATTTATGTTATAATCGTTTGTTTTTAAGAGTAGTATTGAATAGAGAACACTCTGACATCCCCCAAAAAAGCTCGAGACTCTCATTCAGAGTCTCGAGCTTTTTTGGGCGTTTTTTCCGGTCAGGGGAAAAGCGGGCATGTATAAACCCGTTTAGTGGTACGTTAATCGTCCGGGTCGAGGGTAAAATAATTCGACTACGCCCCCACTGCAAAAGCCTGCGTACACTCCATCGCCGCTGATCATGGCCGCGCATTTGCGACCCGAGAGCAGATCGCCAAAAGCGTACAGGCGCCCGTTTCGTTTACCGCCCCGTATTCTTTCCGGCAAAAAGAGGGCGTCGAAAAGCCCACAAAATTAATTCGGTAAAAAATGTAAAGGCCGTATACCTTTCATTCTTGAATCTACCGATGAAAAAAATAATGTAACATTGTTGCAGTATTAAATTACTTATTGTAACTTTGCGGCATTAATTTTTGTATAAATAGTGCGAAGAATACCCTTTATAATATTGATTTCATTGTTATTTGCATTTCCGATACGGGCGCAGCAGACGACTATACGGGCGCAGGACAGCATTACGGAACTGGAGGCGGTAACGGTGTCGACCGGCAGTCCGCGCAACCGTATTATGCAATCGGCGTATAGCCGGCAGGTGATCGAGGGAATATGGGTGGAGGAAAACCTTGCCGGAAGCCTGATGCAGAGCCTCGAAAGCCTGCCCGGCATTCAGGCCGCAAGCATCGGGGCCGGCCAGTCGCGTCCTGCCATAAGAGGCTTGGGCTTCAACCGGATGATTGTGGCAGAAGACGGCGTCAAGCATGCCGGACAGCCGTGGGGCGAAGAACACGGACTTGAAATCGACCAGTTTGCCATCGGCGACGTGGAAATTAGTAAAGGGGCGGGGGCCTTGCGGTATGGTTCCGACGCTATCGGCGGGGTCATTAACGTGCGCCATGAGAGCATGCCGCTTCGTCGCTTTGAAGGAACGACCAACCTGATGATAAAGAGCGTCAATGAGTCGGTCGGCGTAGCGGCACAGGTGGCAGGCCGGGCGGGACGGTTCTGGTACCGCGCAAAAATGACGCTCATCGATTATGCCGACGCAGGGGTGCTGGCCGACAGCATTCAATATTATTCTTATTATATCAAGCTGCACGAGCGACGACTGCGTAATACGGCAGGAAAGGAACAGGATGCAGGTTTAGCCGTAGGATATGCCGGCGATAAGTTGCGCACGACATTTCGTATAGCGAATGTGTATACAAAAAATGGCTTTTTTGCCAATGCACATGGGCTGGAGGTGCGCCTGTCGAAGATTGATTACGACCGATCACGACGCGATATTGACCTGCCGTATCATGCGGTTAATCATATAAAAATAAGTAATCATACGGAGTGGCAATCGGAACGCTGGCGGGTGGAGTTGCGTGCGGCCTGCCAGTATAATAAACGCGATGAATATGCAGAGCCGGTGTCGCATGGCTATATGCCAACGCCTCCTAATACGTTGGAGCGGCAATTCCAAAAGCAGACCTGTAATATAGGCGCAGAAGCCACCTTCCTCTGGAGTGCACAGCACGTCGTGCATGTCGGCCTCGAAGCGGAGTACCAGCAGAACCGGAGCGCCGGCTGGGATTTTATTATCCCCGATTTCCGAACGACGACTACCGGGCTCTATGTGCAGGATCGCCTGTCGCTGTCCGAGGATCTTGCGCTGACCGCCGGGGTGCGCGTTGACCGGATAACAACCGGCATTGACCCCTATTATGACTGGTACAGAACGCCCGTAGCCGGCGGAGACTCTTTATTCCTGATGCGAGCGGCGCCGCTGCAACGGTTGTTTACCTGCCTGACAGGGTCGGCAGGGATTAATTATCGCACCGGATTGTGGGTGCTGAAGGCGAATGTGGGGAAAAGTTTCCGAGCGCCTATTCCGAAAGAGTTGGGAGCAGATGGAATAAACTACAGTATTTTTCGTTACGAGAAGGGAGCGGCGTGGCTATCGCCGGAGGAATCGTACCAGTTGGATGCGGGCGTTTATTGGGGTAATGAGCGTGTGGAAGTGCTCGCAGAATCCTACTGGAATTATTTTCCTAATTATATCTACCTCAATCCGACCGCAGAATACAGAGAAGGCTTGCAACTCTATACGCATACGCAGAGCCGGGTATTTCGCTGGGGCTTTGAGGCGACGGTCGATTGGCGACTGTCTGATAACATACATGCGGCCTTGACAGGCGAGTATGTCTATTCGACACAGCTCTCCGGCGAGAAAACAGGGTATTCGCTCCCTTTTTCTCCTCCTGCCGTCGCCACGCTGCTGTTGAAATACCAACCACACACCACATGGACAGGCCCGGACGGGTTTATTGCACTGCATTGCAAGGTGGTCGGCAACCAATATGCCATCGTGCCGCCGGAGAAGCCGACCGACGGCTACCAGACGCTGGCATTATCGGCGGGACGTTCATTTCTATGGGGCTCGCACCGGTTGCGCCTGATGTTGCGATGCGACAATCTATTGAATACGGCGTATTTTGACCATACAAACTACTACCGCCTGATGGACATTCCGGAACCGGGGCGAAATATATCCTTCCTTGTCGGCTGGCAGTTTTAAAATTAAAAGCGCACACATAATGTTTCACTAATAAATAATACAACATGAAAAAAATCATTCTTTTTGGAGCGCTGCTCCTTGTAAACACGAGTTTGCTGTCTATTGTCGCATGTTCGGACGATGACGCTAAAACGCCCGCCAAGCCGGTTATTACGCTGACTGAAGTCGGGCATGAAAACAGCCGGCATGTTACTGCCGGCGAAGACCTACACCTCAAAGGCACTATTGTGGCCGAGGGGCTTATTCGGCGCATCGACGTCGAAATCCATCTGGAAGAGGGGGGCGATTTTGAAATAGAAGAATCGTATACCGAAGGGAAGTATGTCGGCGTGCGGGAAGCAGCGTTCCATGAACACATTCCTATTCCGACCGATGCGCCGGCAGGCGAATATCACCTGCATTTCACGGTAACCGATCAGGAAGGACAGGCCACGACCGTCGAAGCGGAAATCGACGTGGAGGCAGCAACGGCCACTCCTTAACGTGTGGTGGCCCGCCATGCGTAAACGCATAGTTCTCTATATCCTTACAGCCCTCGTCGCGACAAATTGCAGTTGCGACGAGGGTAAGGATATGGACAGTCCGGTTATTATGATGAACGACAGTCGCGCGTTTCCGCCGAACTGCGCTACGCTCTACCGCGGGGAACAGTTTGAGTTTCGCGCGGTGTTTACCGATAATCGGGCATTAGGAAACTATAACATCGAAATTCATCAGAACTTCGATCATCATTCGCACAGCACCGGCGCGGAGGAATGCCCTGTTGATTCGGTAAAGACTCCGCATAATCCGTTTGTCTACAACCAGTCATTCGCCATTCTTGGCAGCCCGACCTACTACGAGGCGGTAGCCGGCATAGCTATTCCGGCGGAGATCGACACCGGCGACTATCATTTTATGGTGCGCCTTACCGACCGGGCCGGATGGCAGCAACTGGCAGCCGTAAGCGTGAAAATTGCCGACAGGAACTGACAAAAGGGATTGTTGAAAAATAATTATCTTTGCGTTTTTAAATTACTGCGATGAAAAAATCGAAACGAAATACAAAAACGAAGCAAATGGTACTGACTGTTTTGAACACCTCCCAATCGGCGCTGTCTAACGAGGATATTGGATCGCGATTGGAGGAGAAGATGGATCGCGTAACGCTGTATCGTATTCTGCAAAGTTTTTGCGACGACGGCAAACTGCATAAGTTTTTCGGCGATAACGGCAAGACGTATTATGCCCGCTGCCAAGATTGTACGACCGACCATCATAGCGACAATCATCCACACTTTCGTTGCTTGGAATGCAATACCGTTACCTGCATCGAAAAGCCGTTAGCCGTGCAGCCATTGCCGACAGGCTATCAACCGACGTCGGTCGCTTCGTTGATTACTGGCTATTGCCCGGCCTGCAAAAAGCAACGCTAACCGCCGCGCATCGCCGCAGGCGCAGGATACAAATACTCGATCATTCTTGCATATAATAAGCGGATTGTTCGCAGAATAGCAGAACGCCCCGATCTACAATCGGGGCATTCTTGCATACCGGTATGGCGCTATTTGTTTTCCAACCAGTCGAGAAACTCCATTGATTTTATTTTACTTATGATTATTTTCTCAGGCGTCTCGATCGACAGTTTGACTATCAGCCGACGGGTAAAATAGCGCTCGATTCCGACAATCGCGTTGCGATTAATAATAAATCGCCGATTGGCACGGTAAAAAAGCGTGGCGGCTATCCGTTTTTGAGTCTCGTCTAACGAAGAAGCGCAATAGTATTTCTGACCATGAAACGTAGTTAGCGTCAGCGTATTTTCTTCTAAATAAAAATACGCTATATCGGCTATTTTTAATGGGATAATCTTGTCGCCCTGATTAACTAACAGCGCCGTTCTGTGTGGCAAATCCAACTGAGCGAGCAATTTTTCGACCGTCTGTTCGGACGTGTTTTTCCGAAACAATTGACGCATCTGACTGAATTTGTCGAGCGCTTTTTCGACCTGTTCTTTATTAACCGGTTTTAGCAGATAGCTGACCGCCGCAGTAGTAAAGGCCTGCATTAGATATTCATCATAAGCCGTACAGAAAATAATAGGTACATTAACCCGCACTTCTCGATAAATCAGGAAACTTAAACCGTCGGACAGTTGAATATCGGAAAAAATTAAATCCGGCAACGCATGTTCCCGAAACCATTTAATGCCCTGCTCTACCGATTCAATGGTGGCCACAATCTGAATAGAATCATCTATTTCCATAAGCATGTCGGCCAGATTGCGAGCGGCTTTTTTTTCATCTTCAATGATAACTATCTGCATGTGTCTTTCTATTTACTATTTAGAGTCTATTAGTTGTATCAGTCGGCAACGCGAGCTAATAGATGATGACGAACTTCCGGCCCGATAACCGGCAATTTTACCTGAAATAAACCATCGTCGTTCTGTACAGATATTTCTTTATCGAACAATAATTTATAACGCTGTCCGATATTCTTTAATCCTTCTCCCGTATTCTCTACAATAAGTTTTGGCTGATACTTATTTTCTACAATAATCGATTGATTATCTTGGTAAATACAAACAGTAAGCGGCTTTTCGGCACTGACCACATTGTGCTTGATAGCATTTTCTATCAAAATCTGTAGTGTCAGCGGCGGAATGGCCGATTGAAGGATCTGTTCCGGAATAGTAACCGTCAATCCGATGGAATTTTCAAATCGCATCTTTAGAATATACCAGTAAGAATGCAAAAATTGCAACTCTTCCTGCAACGTCGCCATATCATTATTCTTGTATTGCAGCACATAGCGATATACTTTCGCTAATTCCTGAATAAAATCCTTCGCTTCTTTTTCTTTCGTCAGGGTAGAAAGAATATTTAATGTGTTAAACAGAAAATGAGGGCTTAATTGCTCCTTCAACAAGGCGATTTCAGCGGCCATCTGTGCCTGCTGAAGTTTTTGAATTTCGATCTGGCTGTTTTTCTTTTCTTCCATCAGTTTTTGAAACAGCATGATGTAGTAGAACATAATACTCTGAAACAACGCTCCAAAAAACATGGGAAAAGGTCGCCTGAACCGATCATGAAGAAAGTCGTTCGGATAAAAATTTTCAATAATTCCGGGAAACAGATGATCGCAGAGGAGATTTGCAATCAAAGCAATTGATAAAATTGACAGGCAGCTCTTCCAGAACGTATGTCGCATCTTATGATTATATTTTTTACTGTATATAAACCAGCCGTTTCCAAACCATAAAATCAAAGAAGTCAAAAATAAATAGCCTGATTTAATCAGGATATAATTCCACGGCAGAAAGTTAAGTTCGAGCATGCGCGGGATAGCAAACAGAACAGCCATGCCCAACGATAATAGAATGCCTAATATAACCTGACTATTTTTCATAGAGCAAAAATACGATTTTTCAGCAGACATCTAAAATCGCAAGCGCTTTAAGGGGACATTTTAACCGGTGAGCCGAACAAAAAACGAGTTAATGGGTAATGGAGTTAGAGGAGTTAATGGAGGGGCGGACGTCATGCGTCCGTATGAATAACGAGCCGTTGGCCGCCGCGGAGCGCATTCCCCGTCAGGGGATGAATGGCCTGCGGACAACGTCGCGTGTCGCAACGGGCGCTACTCTGCGACCAGATTCCGGTACTGCTCGTAGCGGTCCCATACATTGCGTACAAAATGCAAGGTTTCGCTGCCGTTGAAGCGCCCCGAAGGGATATGCTCTCCCGTGTAGTGCCATTCGTGCCGCATGAGCGGGATGGCTTCGGCGACGTCGTCCCAGCGGTTGGGGTCTTTTTGCTGCGATTGGGCAAAGGCGCGGCACTCGCCGATGCGGTTGACGCCGGCATTGTAGGCGGCGAGGATAAATTTGATATGGTTATGCTCGTCGGCGGCGGCCAGCGCCGGGGCGTCGTGCAGGAAGGATAGCAGGCGTACGCCGGCGCGGATATTGTCTTCCGGCTCGGTGAAGTCGGGGATGTCGAAGCCGGCGGCGGTGGCGGGCATCACCTGCATCAGTCCGCAGGCGCCTCGCGGCGAGACGGCGTCGGGACGGAACCGCGATTCCTGACAAATGAGCGCCGCGAGGAGCCGCCAGTCCCATTGGATTTGGCGGGCGTATTTCCGAATCAATTCGTCGTAGGGCGAGAGGGATTGGCAGGGCGAGAGGGCGTCGCCGGAGGCTTTCCGGCGTCCTGCCGACGCTGGCGGGAGGGCGTTGCGGCCGCTGTGGAGATGCGTGGCCCAGCGGCTCAGGAGTCGTATCATTTCCCGATTGCGGGCGTCGACCACCCAGACGGAGCTGTCGGGAAGGGCAAAGGCGGCGACGGGGTGGCGCCCATAGACCTGCGTAAAATAGTCGTCGCGGGAGCATACAATGACGTCGGCGGCGCCGTCGGCTAATTTTTGCTGCCGGCTGTCGACCTGCGGCGCTACTTCTATCCGGTACCGGGCGTTGTGGGCGCCGGCAAACCGGCGGATCATTTCCAGCTGGTAGCCCATGGGTTCGGCGCGGTAGAGGAAGTAGTCGCGGGCGTCGCCGCCGATGGCGTAGCGCAGGGCTTCTTTTGTCGCGGGCAGGGGTATTTCGTCGGCATTCCATTCGGGATGGCTGCCGGGAGGCATCATGGCCAGCGCTCCCATGACGGCTACGACGACGAGCCGGCGCAGGCAGCAGCCCGGGTGCAGGAAGCCGGCAGGACGGCCGCGGAAGCTGTTTGTCATCGGGGCATATTAATTAAAAAACCACGAGATCCCCAGTTTCAGCACCGACTGGGGACGGATGTAATGCAGGGCTGAAAAATAATTGCTCTCCGGCCAGCCTTGCGCTACATTGACCATCTTGACAAAGATCGTGGCATGTTTCCATTTCAGGTTAAGAAATGCGTCGAGGTAGGGGCAGTTGCCCATTTCGTATTCGCGCTGTAGATGGAAGGCGCCCGCGCCCGGATTGTAGGCGTATATATAATACGGCGTGTGGAAGTAGGCGTCGACGCCCAACTGCGCCGTCAGGACATTTCTGACAAGTTCGCTTTGCAGGTAATAGGCGAAATTGGCGCTCAATAGAGGCACGGGAAAGGCGTCGCTGGTCGAATACTGTAGCAGCAGCCGGTGGTCGAAATGCAGTTTCCAGAGCCGGATATTCTTGTTCAGCGTGCCGGCCATGATACTGATTTCGCTGTTGTGCTGCACGGGGTGGGCGTCGGCGTTAAAGTAGACGGCGCCGGAAAGCAGCGCATAATTGAACGCGGCCTCTATTCCCCAGTCGGGAATGTCGAGCCGGACGCCGATGCGCGTTTCGATGGTTTTGTCGAAGTTGTTTTCCCAATAAAAATGGTTGGCATAGGTATGGTTCAGGAAATAATCGGGGCGTTTGGCCTGTAGCAGCAATGTGCCGGTCAGGTGCATTCCCCGTTTGAGGAAAGCCGGGTAGGCGGCGACGCTCACCTGCCCGTCGATCGAAAAATCGTGCTGCGAATAGCCGGCAAAATCGTAACGCGCCAGCGCCGACCATTGAAAATACCGCTTGAAAAGGCCGGACGCCGACCCGTATAGATAGAGGTTATGCTGCGTCTCGTTGTCGGAGGGCTGCAAATACGCCGTGGGTCGGAAGGCGTAGTTCGACACTACTCCGTAGCCGACGCCGCCGGTGAGCTTCGAGACGATCGCGTCGGCCGCCCACGGTTGTAGCGAAATAAACAGGCGGTTGTCGAAGAGCCTCATGCGCATCGAATCGCGCGAGGCGACCGGATGAATATAAAACCGTTCGCGGTAGTAGCTGCGGCCTGTGGAATCGGTCGCTTCTATCCGGTCGCTGTAGGTGCGCGTAAGCGTGGTGTATTCTGCCGCATGGCCAAGATAGACCACTGTCCCGTCGTCCTGCCGCGTCGAGTCGCGGCTGTCGTCCTGTCGCGTCGAATCGCGGCTGTCGTCCTGTCGCGAAGGCTCCTTTCGGAAAACGCTCACCGGCACGCTGTACGACTGTGTAACAAAAAAAGTATACTTGTTGATATTGCTGGCCGCCGACCGCAGCGATACCTCAATGCCCCGGGAGTCGATGAGGGTATCGAGAATAAAAAAATCATCGGTAATACCGCCGTTTTCCTTATTCGACCAGCCGTTGTAGATAAATCCGCCGTGCGCGTTATAGCGTTTGCCCGAATAGCTCGAGGCTAAGGAGAACTCGCTGTTGTCGGTCGCTTCATTTTCCAATTGTCCGCGCGAGCCGAAATGCCGGTAGCGCACGCTCCAGTTCCATTGCGGCAGGGCGTTGGCCGAGACGAACATTTCGACGTTCCCCTCCTCCTTTGTGCTGTTGGAAAAGAGCGTTCCGCTGTATTCAAAGCGCGTATAGGCTTTTTTCGTATTATAGAACCGGATGTTTTCAGGCGTAACGGCGTACTCCATATACGGCGAAAAGTAATAAAACAGCGGATTGGTTTGTCGTTTAAAATAATCGTGCAGCACGACCGCCGACCCGATCGACCCCAAATAGGTTGCGCCCACGTCGCGCTGTAGGAAGGGGTAGTCGCGAAACCGGTCGCCGATAAGCGTATCAAGGGGGATCGTATGCAGGGTATTCAGGTAGCGGTTATGCTGCCATACGAAAATGCGTTGCCGTTTCAGGGTATCGTGAAACAGCGAGGTCTCGAGCAGGCGGGGTTCACCCTGTTCTTCGCCGGCGTGTCCTTCGTCGTCCGGCGTTCCGGCGTCGGGGTCGATGTTCCGGGTCGTTCGGGACGATCCCGACGTGTCCCGCAGCGACGGGTTGCCCATGTCAAGCGGTTGCCGTCCGGAAGAGACGGACGACCCGCGGTCGGGCAACTGCGGGCGCTGTCGCGTAACCTGACCCTGTGCCGCAATCGCCCCGGCCCATGCCAGCAGGACAAGCAGTGGTGTTAATAGCTGAATTTTATTCATAAACTGAAGTACAAAAGTACATGAAAATTTTAAATATACACGCAGACGAGTAAAAAGGGGCGGCAAAGCGCCCGGAAAACCGTCGTCTTTGCCGCGCCGTTCGGGGAGCGGCGGCGCGACGGCGGCCCTGCAAGGCGCCCGCCGCCGGATTCCGTCCCGAATTTTCAATGACCGCCCGAACGGGGAATCAATATACGGTTTTTTTAATGGCTGCAATAATGATTTCCCCCTTTTTAGGAATTTAAATTTCGGTTTCAATAGTGATTTTCATTTTTTAAATAAATAACTAAAACGACTTCAACGCTCGCCTCCATTTCTAAGCTCCTAAATTGGGCGTCGAACTGCGAAGGGTTTTTAATTTTTTCAAGAAATGGAACGCCTGTCTGTGCGTAGCGGTAAAATTCGCCTGCGATTTGCCGCGACGAAAAGGCGCTTCGGGCTTTTCGTCGGGCAAATCGCATGACTGAGGCGCCAGCTAAGCCGGCGTCAGCCGAAATGCGGTCCGGGGGGCTTTTCGTTCGAGCAGCGCCACGGTTTCTACATGTTGCGTATGCGGGAACATATCTATCGGCCGGATGGCGGCGACGTGGTAGCCTTCGCAAAGCTGTTTCAGGTCGAACGCCAGCGAAACCGGGTTGCAACTGACGTAAACGACTTTTCGCGGCGCGGCGCGGAGGATGGCCTTTTTGATTTCAATCAGCGTGCCGGCACGCGGGGGGTCGAGGATCAGGACGTCGGGGCGTCCGTGCGCGGCGACAAAGTCGTCGGTGAAGGTCTGCAGGATGTCGCCGGCGACGAAGCGGACGTTGGCCATTCCGTTGCGGGCGGCGTTTGCGGAAGCGTCGGCAATGGCGTCCGCACTGCCTTCGACGCCTACCACCGCCGCCGCCCTGCCGGCGATATGGCAGGCGAGCGTGCCGACGCCGGTGTATAAATCGTATACCCGGTCGTCGTCCTGCGGGTCGGCGAAGGCGACGACCTGTGCGCAGAGGTTCTCGGCCTGTAGGGGGTTGGGCTGGTAGAACGCGCCGGGGCTATAGCGGAACGTCAGCGCGCCGGAGCGCTCGGTGAGGAAGGCGTCGCCGGCCACGTATATCGGGGCGCCGCCGTCGAGGGTATAAAACCATGCCGTTACGTCCGGGCAGGCTTCCCGGAAGGCGTGCATACAGTCGCGGATACGGGGGGTGTCGGTCGTAAAGTCGGGCATTGCGAGCAGCTGGCCGGTGGTGGTGGTGCGCAGTTGCAGGCTTTTCAACAGGCCGCTGCGGGCGCCGTAGTTGTAGAAGGGAATGGCCCGTCGGCGGGCGGCGTCCGTAATCGCCGCCGCGGTCGCCTGCATCGCCGGCGGGAGCAGTCCGCATTCGGCGACAGCGCAAACGGTCCGGCGACAGTCGGCGGCATGAAACCCGGCAGCCGGCGCATGCGACAGGCCGTCGGCGTGCGTAAAGGCATAGGTTGCCTTGTTGCGATAACCCAGTGTGAGGGGGCTGGGAAGCACGGGCGGGACGTCGGGCGTTTGGACGGCGTACTTGTTCAGCGCCTGCCGGAGGATTTCGCGCTTCCAGTGCAGTTGCGCATCGTATGCCAGATGCTGCCAGTTGCATCCGCCGCACAGCCCATAGTGCGGGCAAAAGGGCGCGACGCGCCGGGGCGACGCGTTTACCACGGCGTTTACCCGTCCGTAGCGGTATCCCCGTTGCACGCGGTCGATTTCCACCTCGACGGTTTCGCCGGGGCATCCGCCGTCGGTATAGATACGGCTGGCGCCGCAGCGCCCGACCGACCGACCGGACGAGTGCATGCCGTAGAGGACGATATGTTGCAAGCGTTTTTTCATGGCCGCCATGCGCCGGCGCTACCGACGGGCGACGAGCCTGTTGGACGGCGCTTCGGGGAACACTACGGAGGGCGTAAAGGTTTTGGCTTCCTCAAAATCCATGCGGGCGTAGGCCATGATGATAAGCAGGTCGCCCACGGAAACCTTGTGCGCCGCCGCGCCGTTGACGCCGATCTTCCCGCTTCCCCGCTCGCCTTTGATAACGTAGGTGTCGAAGCGCTCGCCGTTGGTGATATTGGCGATCGTTACCTTTTCGCAGGCAATCAGGTTGGCGGCCTCCATCAGGTCGGCGTCGATCGAGATACTCCCGACGTAATGCAGGTTGGCTTCCGTCACGGTGGCGCGGTGTATTTTGGATTTCAGTATTTCAATTTGCATAGTAGTAAGTAAACAGTATGGGGAGGGATGAGTATTCGTCTATGGTTTTAAATCAATATTGTCAATCAGCCTGACGGGAGGGGCGTATACGGCTACGCAAAGGCGCGGATGCTGCGCGTCGTGCCAGTGAGCGATCGGTTGCAGGGTTCGTTCGTCGACGATTTCGACGTATTCAACCTCCAGTTCCTCGTCGGCATTGATCGTGTCGGCGACCCATTGACGGAGCGCGGCTACGGACGTCGTCGCCGTTTTAGCCTGCGCCCGAACGAGGGTCGCGGCAATCAGCGGCGCATGAGCCCGCTGGACGCCGGTGAGCAGGGCGTTGCGCGAGCTCATGGCCAGCCCGTCGGTCTCGCGCACCACCGGACAGGCGATAATAAGCGGACGTCCGCCCATCTGCTCGGTCAGCGCACGGACAATAGCCACCTGCTGGAAATCTTTTTCGCCAAAAAAGGCGTGCGTGGGCTGTACGATTTCAAACAGCCGGCTTACCACCTGCGCGACGCCGTTGAAATGCCCCGGACGGTATTTTCCTTCCATCACCTTGTCGAGCCGTCCGAAGTGGAAGCGCCGGCGGTCGGGCTGCGGGTATATTTCGCTTTCGTTGGGCGCAAAGACAATGTCCACGCCCGTTGCCAGCAGCAGGTTGCAGTCTTGTTTGAGGCTGCGCGGGTAGCGGCGCAGGTCGTCGGGATTATTGAACTGTGTCGGATTGACGAAAATACTGACCACCGTGATGGCGCACTGCCCCCTGCTGGCTCTCGCCAGCGCGAGATGCCCCAGATGCAGCGCCCCCATAGTCGGGACAAAGCCAATGGATTTCTTTTGTTCAACGGACGATTGCAGGAGTTGCTGGAGTTCCGTTACCGTGTGGACGATCAACATAAGGGTGTTTGTTACTAACGGGTAAATGCCGGAAGGGTCAATGCCACGGACTACGGATCGCCTCGTTGAGAAAGGCGTTCAACGGCTTCATCAGGCGGTAGCGTTCGGCGGCTTCTCGAATGAAGGAGTCGGCGAGGAGTTTTTTTTCCGACAGGGACGCCATCACGTAAAAATGTTTAAGTTTGAGATACGCGGCCGCCGGCGACTGTTTGTCGAAGCCGTTCGGGACGCGCGAAAGCGTATCGCTGTCGCGGCACAAGTCGCCAAAGGCCTGTTGAAATGCGTGGTGGCCGACGATTTCTTTAAAGCGCTCGAAGTCGTTCTCAATGGCCGTGCGCAGGGCTTTCAACTCCTCCGGCAGGGGCATGTACAGCCCGCACGAAAGAAAACAATTCGCCGGCTCGATGTGCAGATAATAGCCCGGGCTGCGCGTCGTTCCTTCGCGGTTAAACAGGAGTCCGAAATTGGTTTTATACGGCGATTTGTCGGCGGCAAAGCGGGTGTCGCGGGCAATGCGGAACATGGTTTTCCGCAGGTCGTAGAAGCCGATCGGGTCGAATTTATTGATTTCCTCCAGTAACAAATAGCCTGTCTCGAGCACGTTTTGCCGGGCGGCGTCGTATTCGCTACGGTGGGCGTGGAACCATTCGCGGTCGTTATGCTGCGAAAGCGCCCGTAAGAATTGGAGTGTCGTTTTATGTATCATTCCTCTGAATAATTAAAACCAGTATGTGCATTAAATTTCGTACAAAGGTAAATGAATTTTTTTAAACCCAATACCGGCCGCTAAAAATAGTCGCCACCCGCGTCCTCCCGCCCGCCCGGCCTTTTTGTTCGGCGCCCGACGCATCGCCCCTTCAGGCTGTTTCCCGAACGGGTCGAACGTGCCGGCGGGGGCTTCTACACCGTTTTCTTATACCTGTTCACGGCCAGACTTAGCGTGATGGCGGCATAGGCGAGCAGGGCGTAAAATTCGCGCTGGACGTCTGCAAAGGACGAGCCTTTGAGCATCACCAT
>JAIRMW010000017.1 GCA_031258415.1 Prevotellaceae bacterium | reverse complement strand
GTCTACATGGCGGTGATGGCACTCACGTTCTACGTCTGCGAAGCAATGGGACTCAGCGACGCCGTCGCCCTGTCGGTCGTCAAAATCGAAGTATGGGGCGTCGTCTACATCGAGGGGCTATCCATCGTCGAAAACCTGCGAACGCTCTGGCCCGACGACAAATTCCTGACGTTTCTGCACTACCTGCTCAGCGTCGAGTTCCTAAAATACATCCCGATAGTAAGCAATTTCTTTAAAGAAAAAGAAGACGAAAAATGATGCTCGATGCTCGATGCTTGAGGGAACCACAAAGGAGCACGAAGTTGTACAAAGGAGAGGTAGAACAATGAATAATAAATAATACAGTTTTGATTATGAAGATAATATACAATTCTTTTATTCCCTTCAAGGGGTTTAGCGCGATGATGCTCTGCGGGGTGATCTTTGCGCGACGGGAACACCGGCCACTGTCGGCCACGACAATTAACCATGAGGCGATACACCGTGCGCAGGCGCGGGATTGCGGCGGGTACCTGTGGTTTTACCTGCGGTACCTATGGTTTTGGCTTCGCGGGCTGGTGAAATATCGGTTTGACAACAAAAAGGCCTATCATTCAATCCCGTTTGAGCGAGAGGCCTATGCGTATGAGTATCGGTTGGAATACATCACGACGTGCCGGCAGACTAACGCATGGAAAAACTTTGTTTGAGTTATGAGTAGATTTATTACTATATTGATTTTTATTTTGTTGCTCTTCGGCTGCCGGGCGGTAAAGACGGAGAGCCGGACGGAGACGTCGGTCGTGGACACAAGTGAGTTGTCCGCTACCGTCGGACATCTTGAAACGGCAACGGTAGAAGCGACGGTTAGCGCGGTGGTGGAAGAGCAGGAAATAAAGACGGTGGAGACGACTACGGTGGTGTATGATACCGAAAAACCGGTAGTGCCGGAGACAGGCCGCCCGCCGGTAGCCAGCGAAACGACGGTCAAAGCAACGGTAGTGAAAGGCAAGCAGACGCAGGAGGTTGTACAGACTGTTGCGGCGGCGGCTATCACTGACAGCACAGAAATACAGGCGCGGGATGTGCATCACGTAGCTATAAAAGTAGAACAGTCGGAGACTCCGGTGAAACCGGCAATTGCTTATTGGTGGTACATTATCGGAACACTTTCGATAATAGCGGGTGGCTACTTTCTGAATAAAAAAATTGGTCTGGTAACAAAAATAATTAAACTATTCCGATAAAGAAAAAAGCCCCCATCTCAATATAGCCACTCGCGCCTGTACGATGAGTTGGGATGTTTCGGATAAAAACATTATCTTTGTTTATGGAATGTTACAGTTAAAACAAAGATTTGTGTGCCGAAATGTATGCCGAAAAAATAAATACAGGGTAAAAAATATCAAATAAGTAATTGATAAATAAATTATTTGATATATATTACTTGATAGCTTCCCAAGCTGAGGGTCGCGAGTTCGAACCTCGTTTCCCGCTCCCATTTCCCCGGTACGTATCCGGATGTCGCGAATTTAAATCTCGTCACTAATGATGCCTCCCGTTACAGGCGATTTGCGAAGCCGGCGCCCCTCCGCCCCGACGAAGCGTTGCGCGTCGTTATGGATGCCTTGAATTACTCCGCTGTATTGGTTACTTGAATCTACCAACGTTTATTTCTATGCAAAAGACGCGTGTCTTTCACTCAAAGACACGCGCCTTTTTGGTCAAGCATACAAAAATTCATCGTCGGTTGTTGCACTTTCGGAAATTATTGTTACCTTTGTTTTAAATTTTAGTAGATCAATGATGCACGATTATTTATATTTCGATAGACAGACAAGTGTTGCTCAACAGGGATGCATACCGACAGGTGGCCTCGCCGCCGATGCGTTATGCGCAATTTTTCCAATTTCTTTGACAGGTATATTTACCCCCCCCCCCCCCAACTATATAGAATTCAATAAGTTACAGTGCTTTTACAAAAACGCTGGACGCCCTTCCCGAACAGGCAGGTTGTCCGTGGCGGCTTTTATAGTGCCTTTTTGTAAGCATCGTTTATTGTTTGATACACGATAGATTGTTATTTTGATTTATAGATTTCGCCCATGAAGATACAACACAAGCTTAATCACGATTGTTATGCCCCCGTAGCCTTTTCCATGCGTCCCCGTCGGCGCAGCGCTTACGATATTTCCATAGAACGAAAGAGGCGCTATAACTTAACCCATACAACTATGTTATACAAAGGCCTTGCAGGCCCCTATCTAAGAAACAAACACAATTTTAACTAAATTACATTATTAATTATTTTCTATGCATTATCTAAAAGTAAACATGCTATTTTTATTAGTATTTGTTCTGCCGGCAGTTTCGTATGCGCAAATAACGCTTACGGGTACGGTTACGGATAAATACGGCGCGCCGCTTGCCGGTGCAAGTGTGGTCGTCAAAGGAGCGGCTAAAGGCTCGATGACCGACGTTGAAGGCCGTTACAGCCTCGGCGGAATGGAACCCGGGCAGGTCGTGGTTTTCTCCTTTATCGGTTACCATTCCAAAGAAGTGACCATCGGCAGCGAAACGGTCTACCACGTGATACTGGAGGAAGCCGCCGCCGCCCTCGACGAAGTGGTAGTAACGGCGCTCGGTATCAAACGGGCGAAAAAGGCGCTGACCTATCATGTGCAGGAAATCCCTGCGCAGGAAATTACGAAAGTAAAAAGCGCCAGTTTTGTCAATAGCTTAGCCGGTAAAGTGGCCGGCGCTACGATCAACAGCAGCTCGTCGGGCATAGGCGGTTCGACGCGCGTGGTGATGCGCGGCGTTAAGTCGCTTTTCGGCAGCAACAACGCCCTGTATGTAATCGACGGGATGCCGCTGCCGGAACTGCGTACCGCGCAACCGGAGAGCTTCTACGAAGTCCCCGATGGCGGTGACGGCGACGGTATTTCCAACATCAACCCCGAAGATATTGCCAATATCACGGTGCTGACCGGCGCGGCGGCGGCCGCCCTCTACGGGAATATGGGCGCCAGCGGCGTTATCCTGATTACCACCAAACGGGGCGAGGCAGATCAAACAAAGGTGTCGTATTCCAACAACACGAGTTTCTCGTCGCCTTTTATTATGCCGAAATTCCAGAACACCTACGGCGCGGAGACCGGTAGTTTCAGCAGTTGGGGCGATAAAATGGATACGCCGTCGTCCTACAAGCCGATCGATTTTTTTCAGACCGGCTTCAATACGATTAATTCGCTGACCGTGTCGAGCGGTACGAAGTACAACCAGACGTTTGCTTCCGTGTCGTCGCTGAATGCACGCGGCATTGTGCCAAATAACAACTACAACCGCTATAACTTTACGGTGCGCAATTCGTCGACGCTGCTGCAACAAGGCGACACAGACATCCTGACGGCCGACGTTAATTTTTCGTATATCAAGCAAAACGATCAGAATATGATAAGTCAGGGACGGTACTACAATCCGCTGGTGCCGGTGTATCTTTTCCCGCCGGCCGATGATATGACCAAATACCAGCTCTATGAAACGTATAATATGGAACGCGGGTTCCGGACACAAAACTGGTATTACGGCGACCTCGGGCTTAATGCGCAAAATCCGTACTGGATTGTAAACCGCAATATGTTCAACAGCGCGCGCGACCGGTTTATGTTGGGCGCCGCCTTGAAATACAGGGTCGCCGACTGGCTGAACCTTACAGGGCGCGCTCAGTACGACCGCATGGCGATGCAGTATACGCGCAAAATCTACGCCTCGTCGTATAGCCTGTTTGCTTCGGACTTCGGGAACTACTTAGAAGCTAAGAGCGATAACCAATACTTCTACGGCGACGTGATGGCCGACATCGACCACCGCTGGAACGACTTTTCGCTGACCGCCCATATCGGAGCGAGCATCGTAGACAACTATTCCGACATGGCCGGCTTTGAGGGGCATTTGATGAACGTCGCCAACTGGTTTCATGCCCTCAATGTAGATATGAACAACCACGCTTTTATGAATCAGGAAATATACCACGAACAAACGCAATCGGTCTTTGCTACGACGCAACTCGGGTACAAAAGCGTCTACCTCGACCTGTCGGCGCGCAACGACTGGGCTTCGACCTTTGCCGGAACCAACACCCATTCGTTCTTCTACCCGTCTGTGGGGCTATCGACGGTTATAACCGACCTGATCGCGATGAACCGCGACGTCCTTTCTTTCTTTAAAGTGCGCGGCACGTACAGCGAAGTAGGCTCGCCGCCGAAACGCTATATCACATTCCGCCAGTATGAGAAAAACAAGGAGGGCGGAAGCCCGCTGCCCGAGACCTACGGCGTTAAGGAGGCTACCGACTTGCGTCCCGAACGGACTAAGGCCTTTGAACTGGGGGCGAATATAATCCTCTTTAAAGATAAGATTACGCTCGATGTAACCTACTATAATACGAATACCTATAACCAGCTTTTCCTCCGGGAACTGACGCCTACCATAGCCGGCTACCGGGCTGAGTACGTCAATGCCGGTAAGGTAAACAACTACGGGATTGAACTGACAGCCGCCTTCAAACAGCCATTAGGACCGGTAGACTGGCGAATAGGCGTTACCTGGTCATTCAATAAAAATGAAATTAAGGAATTGTTGCCCGACGCCGACGAGATGGATATTATGACGGTCGGCACCTATAAATCGAGGCTGGTAAAAGGCGGTTCGGTAGGCGACATCTACGGGAACGGCCTCCGTACCGACCACGAAGGAAGTATTTTTGTCGACGCTACGCAGGGAACAATTTCGCCGGACTATGAAAAATGGTATAAACTTGGGAATACCGAACCAAACTACAATCTTGGGATAAGCAACAGTTTCCAGTTTAAAGGCCTTAGCCTCGACTTCCTGATTACGGCGCGTGTAGGCGGCGTTGGAACGTCGGCTACACAGGCTATCATGGATCAGTTCGGCGTATCGCAGGCAACTGCCGATACGCGCGACGCAGGCGGCATACCGGTGAACTACGGAGAGGTTACGCCGGCCAACTGGTATTCGGTTGTCGCCGGAGGACAAACAGGGCTGCTGGCCTATTATACCTACAGTATGACCAACGTCCGTCTGAAACAGGCCAGCATCAGCTATACCTTGCCGTCGAAACTGTTTAACGACAAACTGGGCGTTACGCTGTCGCTCATTGGGCAGAACCTACTCATGTTCTACTGCAAAGCGCCCTTCGATCCGGAACTGACCAGCGCAACCGGAACTTATTTTCAAGGATTCGACTACTTCATGCCTCCCAGCGTGCGCAGTTTCGGATTCGGTATAAACGTAACATTTTAAATAATCAGCAATATGAACATAAAAAAATATACAACCATTGCATGTATAGTGGGTGGCATGGGCATTGCCGGCCTGAGCGCATCGTGTACCGGCGCGTTCGACGAAATCAATACCAACCCCAACAGCGTCCCGTACGAGATAATGCTCCGGGACAACCTGATTACCGGATCGGCCATCGGCCAGCTGGAGAACTACTGTATATCCGCCGACGCCAACCAGTACCAGCGGATGTTTAACCTTGCCGGCGATATTTATGCCGGCTACTTCGGGGCTACCAACACGTGGAACAACAACAACAACGGCATACAGTATGTGATGTATCCCGAGTGGTACAACGTCGCCTTTGAAGTAGGCTATGAAAGAATTATGGCGGCCTGGCGCGTCGTCGATCTGGTCAGGGAAGAGGAACCCCAGGCCTTTGCGCTGGCGCAAATTCTGAAGATATTCGGGATGCACAAGATTACCGACATGTATGGCCCGATACCCTATTCCCAATTCGGGACGTCGGAGACCGCCACGCCCTACGATTCGCAGGAAGCCATCTACCGTCTTTTCTTTACCGAACTGGACGACGCGGTCGACGCCCTTGTCGACTTTGTACAGCTCTACCCGGGGGCATGCCCGTTGAAGAACTACGACGCGATCTATCAGGGCGACTACGTCAAGTGGATTAAATTTACCAATACGCTAAAACTGCGGCTGGCCATGCGCATGGCGTATGTCGATGAGGCGGCGGCGCGGCAGTATGCCGAAGAAGCGGTCAATCATCCGGCGGGACTGTTGGCCGACAATGCCGACAACGCCTTCTATCCCGTCCCGCAGCGGAACCCGCTGAACGAAATATGGGACGCGTATCAGGACGCTCGCATGGGCGGCACGATTGCCTGCTACCTGAACGGCTTCAGCGACCCGCGCCGCGAGGTCTATTTCTCGCTGCCCTCAGGCACTACCACATGGAACGGCGTACGCAGCGGTACCACCTACAGCGCCACCAACCTGAACAACTACCGCAACCGCGCGGCGTTGCCCAACGTAGGGGCCAACGACCCGCTGCAATGGATGGTGGCCGCCGAGTCGCATTTCCTGAGAGCGGAAGGCGCTTTGCGCGGCTGGAACATGGGAGGCGCCCCGAAAGACCTCTACGAGCAGGGCGTCCGCACGTCGTTCGACCAGCGGGGGGTGTCGGCAGGCTATGCCGCGTATATAGCCAACGCCACCGCCACGCCGGCCAACCTCTCGCCGGCTATCGTGTCCGCCGATGCGTATACCTACAACCCGGCCAATACGATTACCATCGCGTGGGACGAGGCCGACGACTTTGAGCGCAAGCTGGAGCGGATTATTACGCAGAAGTATTTAGCCTTGTTTCCCGACGGGCAGGAGGCCTGGAGCGAATTTCGCCGGACGGGCTATCCGCGGGTAATCCCGGTACGTATTAACCGCTCGCCGGCCAATACCATCAGCACGGCGGTGCAGATACGCCGGCTGGTTTTCCCGACGACCGAATACGACAAGAACAGCGTCGAAGTACAGAAAGCCGTCGAGATGATTGGCGGCGCCGACCACGGCGGAGTCAAACTGTGGTGGGATAAGAAAAATTAGCTTTTTTACCAATACTATTAAATGAAGTTATTATGAAACTGAACACAATCATTCTATTTTTTACCTTAGTGGCGGGCGGCCTTCTCGCGGCCTGCGATGTAGAACCGGAAACGCTCGAAATCCAGCGAAGCCCGCAATGGCAAGACAAGGACGAGGCCTATTATGCCAACCTGCGGGCATGGAAAGCCTCCCGGCCGGAAATGGGCTTCGGATGGTTCTCCGGGCGGACGGGCAAAGCGTCCCTGCAAGGGAGCATGCGCAATATCCCCGACAGCATCGGGATTATCTCAATATGGGGCGGCTTCCATCCCGAGACCGACCCGATACAGGCCGAAGAGCTTTATCATTACCAGACGGTCTGCGGAACGAAAATCCTCCGCACCTACCTGCTCGAAACCCTCTTTCCGCTCGAACGCGAAGAAGGAAAAACCGACCTGCAACTGATGCAGGAGCAGTGGGGATGGGACGATGGAGCGCTGCGCCCCGCAGACCGCTACGTAGCCGTTACGCCGGCGCAGGAAGAAGCGATCCGCAAGTTTGCCCGATCGATTGCCGAGCCGGTGGTCGCCGGCGGCTACGACGGCATGGACATTGACCACGAACCCAACGTGGGCGGCGGAACAAAACCCTACGTCCTCGGGGGCTACTGGAACCGAATGTTCGTATTCTTCGACGAACTGAGCAAGTACTTCGGGCCAAAGTCGGGCTCCGGGCGCCTCCTCGCCATCGACGGAGAATACTACGCCTTCATCCTCCCCGAAATCGGGCCGATGCTGGACTATGTCATTTCCCAAGCCTATAACTCCAGCGGCTATACAGACCTCGATAACCGCATCGGACGCCTCTATACCACATTTCCCGACATCCCAAAAAAAGAACTGGCCGCGAAATTTATCGTAGCCGAGAACTTTGAAAGCTACGCCGGCAACGGCGGCGTTACCCACGCCACGCGCGACGGCCGGAGCGTACGCTCGTCGATTGGAATGGCCCTCTGGCAGCCGATAGTCGATGGAGAACCGGTGCAGAAAGGCGGAGCGGGAACCTACCACATGGAATATGAATACAACTTCTTCCTCGACTACAAATACCTCCGCGAAATGATATACATAATGGGAAACCGTAACAATGAAGAATAACATACACACAAAAAACATGAAACAAATCATACTCTACATTAGTATCCTCACGGTCGGAGCCATGGCCTCCTGCATCAACGCCGTGGAATTTGAGAACCGGGTATATATGGCCGGCGCCATAGAATCCGACACCCGACAATTGGTCGTCGACGGCGTTCCCTCGGAAGTCGCCTTCGTAGCCACCCTTGCCGACCTTACCGACGACCCGGTCGACGTGAACATCGCTGCCGACGACAACCTCATCGCGGCCTACAACAGCAAATATCATAAAAGCTACAAACCGATGCCCGAAGGCAGCTTCTCGCTTTCGACCGCCACGCTCCGCATCGACCCCCAGAACTTGCGCTCCAACTCCGCGAAGGTGGTCATTACCGACGACTCCGGGTTTAAAGAAGGCGAAAGCTACCTAATACCCGTTACCATCACCGGCGTAAACGGCGGAGTCAAGCTCCTCGACGCGGCAAAGACCATTTACTTTGTAATCATCAAAACCATCGTTACCAAAGCGTGCGACCTGCGGGGCTCGCTCTACTTTCAGGTCGACTTTGCGAAATTGAGCGACGCCAGCCTCACCGCCCTCTCCGGCGCCACGATGGAAACCCGCTTCTACTGCACCGCCACCATGACCTCCAATCCATGGATCAGCAGCATCATGGGGCTCGAGGAAAACTGGCTCATTCGCATGGGCGACGCCCGCAACATCCCCGACAACGCCATCCAGACCGCCGGCAGCGGAAGCAACGCCACGGCGCCCAACCCAATCCCCCTGAAAGAATGGCACCACGTGGCGGCGGTATTTGAGAACAACACCGTGAAACTCTACGTCGACGGCAACCTCGAAGCCCAGACCTCCCACCCGGGAAGCAGCAACAGCGGCGGGATGATGAACCTCACCTACGTATACGGCGACCCCTCGTTTACCATCGGACGGTCGGCCAATGCGAACGCCCGCCGCTGGAACGGCTACCTCAGCGAAATGCGCGTATGGAGAAAAGCCCTCACCCGCGCCGACATTGCCAACAATATGTGCTACGTCGATCCCGCCTCGCCCGATCTGATCGCCTACTGGCGCTTCGACGGCTCGACGACGGAAGAAAACGGCAAAACCGTCATCCTCGACCATACCGGGCATGGCTACAATGCCATACCCTCTGCCACCATGCAGGCCAACAACTGGGTCGACAACGTCAAATGCCCATAGACCCCCGTCGACGACGCACAGACGCCTCCATCGAAAGCCGCACGGTAATCCGTGCGGCTTTTTTTACGGTCTTGCCCGCAGAAACAGCCCTTCTTTGATGAACAATGAACAATGGAATTAGAGTAGTTAAAGTAGGAGGCGAGGCCATGCGCCCGTACGACTAATCCCCATTGGCCGCCCGCCATTCCTCCCCCCTGACGGAAATGCGCCCCCTGACGGGAAATGCGCCCTGACGGGAAATGCGCTCCGCCGCGGCCATCCCTCTGTGCTCCTCTGTGCAACCTCCGTGTCCTCTGTGCAAAAAACGGCACACAGAGCGCCCGGTACGCCCGACGCGAACCGCCCGATTCGACCGACGCGAACCGCCCGAGTCGACCGACGCGAACCGCCCGATTCGACCGACGCGAAC
>JAIRMW010000014.1 GCA_031258415.1 Prevotellaceae bacterium | reverse complement strand
TCCCGAAGGGGGGAACCCATTTCCCGAAGGGGGGAAAACGTTTCCCGAATGGGGGAACTCATTTCCCGAATGGGGGAACCTGTTTTCGGTCGATGCGCGGATCGTTATTGGTATTCTATGGCGTCGCATGGGATTATTCGTGATTATCGAGGGGGGGGGGCGGATGGTTCATCAGGGCGAGAATTTCCTCGGCGATGTCGCGGGCGGCATTGGGTTTGGCCAGCGCGGCGGCCTGCCGTCGCAGGGCTTCGCGCTGCGCGTCGTCGCGCAGGAGGGCGGCGACGGCGGGCAGCAGGCGCGTCGGCGCGTCGTCGTCGGACAGCAGGAGGGCGGCGCCGCGGGCGACGAGCGCCTGCGCGTTCTTCGTCTGGTGGTCTTCGGCCACGTTGGGCGAGGGGACAAACAGGCAGGCCTTTTGCGCGACGCAGAGTTCGGAGATGGCGCCGGCGCCGGCGCGCGAGACGACGACGTCGGCCATCGCCCAGGCATAGTCCATGCGGTAAATAAAATCGATCACCCTGACCGTCGGCGGGTTGCCGGCGGCCGTCAGCGCGGCCTGCGCCTGCGGGAAGGCGGCGGCGCCGGTTTGCCAGATCCACTGGGTCGTGTCGGCGGCGATCTCGGGGAGGGCTTTGGTCATCGCGCGGTTCAGGGTGCGCGCGCCCAGACTGCCGCCGACGACGAGCACTGTTTTCGTCGCAGCCCGCAGGCCGAAGAAGGCCGCCGCCGCCGCCCGTTCGTCGGGCGACGCCGGCCGGTCGAAGCGTACGGGGTTGCCGGTGAGGCGTATTTTTTCTTGGGGGAAAAAGCGCTGCATTCCGTCGTAGGCGACGCAAATCCGGCAGGCGCGGCGGGCCAGCAGTTTGTTGGTCAGGCCGGCGTAGGAGTTTTGCTCCTGTAGGAGCGTGGGTATTCCGCGTCGCTGGGCTGCCCAGAGGGTGGGGCCGCTGGCGTATCCGCCGACGCCGATGACGACGTCGGGCCGGAATGTGCGGACGATTTGCGCCGCCCGGTGCAGGCTTCGGAGGAGTTTTAGGGGCAGGAGGGCGTTTTTCCATGTCCATTTTCGCCGGAGGCCTGCTACGGGCAGTCCGACTATCGGGTAGCCCGCGGCGGGCACTTTTTCCATTTCCATGCGGCCTTCGGCGCCGACAAAGAGGACGTCGGCGTCGGGCAGCCGGCGCTTTAGCGCGTTGGCAATCGCTATCGCCGGATAAATATGTCCGCCTGTTCCGCCGCCGCTGATAATGAATTTAGCCATCCGGTTGTCGAATAATAGGGTGTTTATTGATCCTCGGGTTCGAGCGGTTCGAGCGGCGCTGTTCCGCCGGCGTTTTCGCGTTTTTCCTGTTCGTCGGCCTCGCGGCTGATGGCCAAGACAATGCCCAGTGCAAATCCGGTCATAAAAAGGGAGCTTCCGCCATGGCTTATCAGGGGCAGCGTCTGGCCGGTTACGGGGCCGATGCCGGTCGTTACGCTCATGTGAAGGAGCGCCTGAAAGACGATTTGCAATACGAGGCCTACGGCTACTGCCGAGTAAAAGATTTTTCGGCATCCTCTTGCGATGACGACGGCCCTGTAGAGCATCCAGAAATAAAGGAACATGACAAAGAGTCCCCCCGCCAGTCCGTATTCTTCTACGATGATGGCAAAAATGAAATCGTCGTAGGCATTGGGTAAGATATGGCGCTGGGTGCTGTTGCCGGGGCCTTTTCCGAAGAGCCCGCCCGAGGCGACGGCAATCCGGGCATTGGTGGGCTGAAACGTCAGGGCTTCGACATTTTTTTCGACGGCCTGCGGGGCATAGAATACCAGCACGCGGTTGTCGATCATCTTTTTCACCCGGCCGAAGGCGGGCGTCGTGTACGAGAGGAGGACGATAAGCCCCAATCCGGGGATGGCGATCGCGAGGGTCTTGAGCAGGTAGGCGGTGCGCACGCGCGCGATCACCAGTACGACAAATACGGTAAAGCCGGTCAGCAGGGCGGCAAAGGTGCTCCCGGTCAGGATGAGCAGTACGCACAGCAGGGCGACCGGGACGATAATGCGCCAGAGGTATTTCCTAAAGGTGTCGATGATGTTCCGTTGCGCGCCCTCTTCCAATACTTTGGCGACGTATAAAAGGATGGCGTATTTGGCTAACTCGGAGGGATGGAAGGAGAACACCCCAAAGACGTTGATCGATCGCGAGGCTTCGTTGAAGCGCTCGCCGGCAAAGAGGGTGTAGACGAGCAAGGCGACAGATACGACCAGCATCATCTTGGAGAAGTTGCGGTAGAGGTAGTAGGGCATGCTGTGCACGACGTAGATCAGGAGGATTGTAATAATGATATAGCCAAATCGCCCTTTGAGGTAGGCAAAGGCGGTGCTCCCCTTAAGCTCGGCAAGGGCGCTGGTCGACGAGAAGATGGCGAGGAGCGAAATGGCCAGCAGGATGATGATGATTTGCCACAGCACCCTGTCGCCTCTGAAGCTCCGCATGAACGCCGACCGGCGGATAGCGTCCAGCGCCCGAAGAGCTGAGGCCCGGAGCGACGTGCTGCGTGTATCGATCGTATCGCGGTTCATGGTTCTTGTATTATAATGTGCGCACCGCTTCTTTGAACTGTCGTCCGCGGTCTTCGTAATTTTCAAACAGGTCGAAACTGGCGCAGGCCGGCGAGAGCAGGACGGCGTCGCCCGGCTCGGCCAGCCGGTAGGCGACGTTTACGGCCTCGACCATCGACTGCGCGTCGAGCATCACCGGCACTTTGTCGGCAAACGAGCGGTGCAGTTTGTCGTTGTCCGCGCCCAGACAGATCATCCCTTTTACTTTTTGCCTGACCAACTCGTAGAGATCCGTATAATCGTTGCCCTTGTCGATGCCTCCGGCAATCCAGATCACGCCGGTACGCATGCTCTCGAGCGCATACCATGCCGAATTGACGTTGGTCGCTTTGCTGTCGTTGATGTAGAGTACGTCGCGCACCTTCAGTACCGGCTCCAGACGATGCTCTACGCCCCGGAAGGTCGTGAGGCTCTCCCGGATGACCTCGTTGCGCACGTTCAGCGCCTGCCCTGCCACGGCGGCCGCCATGGAGTTATAAATATTGTGCTTCCCCTGCAACGCCAGTTCTTCAATCAGGATGGAAAATTTCGCTTCGCGGTACTGCGCGTACAGCCGCTCGTCGGCCGCGTAGGCCCCCTGCGCCACCTTCGTCGTCTGCGAGAAAGGCAGCAACTGCGCTTGCAGGACAATTTTGTTCAGGTGCGACATCGTGATCTCGTCGTCCGAACAGAAAATGAAGCAATCGTCTTTCGACATGTTTTGGGTAATCCGAAATTTTGCCCGCGCGTAGTTTTCGAGGCTATAGTCGTAGCGATCCAGATGATCGGGGGTAATATTGAGCAACACCGCAATGTCGGCCTTGAACTCGTGCATGCCCTCTAATTGAAAGCTGCTCAGTTCAAGCACGTAGTAGTCGTAATTTTCGGTCGCCACCTGATAGGCGTAGCTTTTTCCGATATTGCCGGCCAATCCGACGTTGAGTCCGGCGTTTCTCAGCAGGAAATAGATAATCGACGTGGTCGTCGTTTTGCCGTTGCTGCCGGTAATGCAGATTTTCTTTGCGTTGCAATAGCGTCCGGCAAATTCCATTTCGGAAATCACCGGCGTTCCCTGCGCCCGCAATTTCCGCACGACGGGCGCGCTGTCGGGAATGCCCGGACTTTTAATCACCTCGCCGGCCGCCAGAATAATCGCCTCGCTGTGCCGGCCTTCTTCGTAGGGGATTTTGTATTCCTCCAATAGTTCCCGCGCCTCGTTCTTCAGCGTGCCGCTGTCGGAGAGGAACACGTGCAGCCCCTTGCGCTGTGCGAGGATCGCCGCCCCGACGCCGCTTTCGCCTCCGCCAAGCACGACGAGGCGCGGGGAGGAGTCCGGGAAAGAATGTGTTATATTAGTCATTGTACCGAATTTTACTGTTTTTTCTATCGTACTTTTAATGTTACTATGGTGATCACCGCAAGCAGTACGGTGATAATCCAGAAACGGGTTACAATTTTGGCTTCCGGCAGCGGTTGCCGCGGTTTCTGAATAAGCGCTACAATCCCTGCATTCCCCGGCTTCTGAAAATGATGATGCAGCGGCGCCATCTTGAATACCCGCCGCCCCTCGCCATACCGCCATCGGGTATACCTGAAATAGAACGTCTGCACGATGACCGACAGACTTTCGACAAAGAAAATACCACAGAGCACCGGAATGAGCAGTTCTTTGCGAATGACAATGGCAAACACCGCCACAATCCCTCCGATGGCGAGGCTCCCGGTGTCGCCCATGAAGACCTGTGCCGGATAGGAATTGTACCACAGAAAGCCGACAAGGGCTCCGATGAACGCGGCCATAAAAACCACCAGCTCCCCGCTGTAGGGGATATACATAATATTTAAATAATCGGCATAAATGCTATTCCCCGAAAGGTAGGCCAGAATACCCAACGTCGTCCCGATGATAATAGAAATGCCGGACGCCATACCGTCCATGCCGTCGGTGAGATTTGCGCTGTTGGATACCGCGATAATGATAAAAATCACAATTATGCTATACAACAGCCAGCCCACGACCTTGCCCGCCGCGCCCCCCCACGGCGACAACCACTCGTAGTCAAATTCATTTTCCTTGACAAACGGAATCGTGGTTTGCGTGGTTTTGACGTCGCAGAGATAGCGGATTTCCTTTTCCTTGTTGCGTTCGACTACTACTTCCCGCGCATTGGGCGTGGTTTTGGTGGCCGGTTCGCAAATCTTAATGTCTTCGCAGAAGAACATCGTCGCCGCTACAATCACTCCCAAGCCGATTTGCCCAAACACCTTGAACCATCCATGCAGCCCTTTTTTATTTTTCCGGATCACTTTGATATAATCATCCAGAAAACCTATGGCTCCCAACCAGACCGCCGTGATAATCATCAGCCAGATATACACGTTGGCAAGGTCGCCAACCAGCAGGACAGGCACAAGGATAGCCAGCAGAATGATGATCCCCCCCATCGTCGGCGTACCCTGCTTTTGCTTCTGCCCCTCCAGATCGAGATTACGAACGACCTCGCCAATTTGCCGCCGCTGTAACAGGCGGATGATCCGTTTCCCAAACAGCATGGCAATCACCAGCGCGATGATGATGGCTAACGCCGAGCGGAACGAAAGGTACTGAAACAGCCCTCCGCCCGGGAAATCCCACTGAAGATGTAAATATCGGAATAAGTGGTATAACATAATCGTATTATTCGTGTATATCGAACGCTATTGTGTCGTGTCGTTGCCTGTTCCGTAGCATCTCCGCCGCTACTTCCCTGTCGTCAAACGGGGTTTTCACGCCCTTTATGTCCTGAAATTTTTCATGCCCTTTGCCGACGATTAACACAATGGCGTCGGATGGCGCCAGCATCAACGCGGTGCGAATGGCTTCACGACGATCGGCGATAACCAACGATTGGGCGTCCTGTACGGCGTCTAACCCAGCCCTCATGTCGTTTAAAATCGTTTCGGGGTCTTCAAATCGCGGATTGTCGGAGGTAAAAATCACCTTGTCGCTATTGTCGGCCGCTATCCTCGCCATGACCGGGCGCTTCGCCGTATCGCGGTTCCCGCCGCACCCCACCACGGTAATCAACGGCTCGTCGCGCCGCACGTCGCGGATCGTGTGCAGGACGTTTTGCAGCGCATCCGGCGTATGCGCATAATCGACGATGACGGTTATCCCCGCCATACGGAATGCTTCGAAACGTCCGGCTACGGGCGGAATGGCGCTCAAGAGGCGCAGGGTCTCGTTTTTCTCGGCGCCTAACAGTCGCGCGGCGGCATACGCAGCCAGTATATTATAGGCGTTGAACCCCCCAATGAGCGGCGTCCAGACGTCCATACCATCGATATTCAGTTGCATGCCGTCGAAGGTGCTTTCGACAATCCGGGCTTTAAAATCCGCCCATGTATGGAGCGCCGAGGTTTTGACCAGCGCTTTGGTGTTTTGCCCCATCAGGCGTCCGTGGCTGTCATCGATATTGAGTAGCGCAAACGCCTTGTCGGACAAACGGTCGAAAAACGTCTTCTTGGCACGGATATAATCGCTGAAGGTTTTATGATAATCTAAATGGTCGTGGGTAATGTTGCTGAACAGCGCGCCGGCAAAATCCAGTCCGGCAATCCGCTCCTGTACGATCGCATGTGAACTGACCTCCATGAAGCAATAGGAGCAGCCGTCCCGCACCATATCGGCCAACAAGCGGTTCAGGGTAATCGCATCGGGCGTGGTGTGCGTAGCGGGTATTTCGCGTGTATCCACATAATTGGCAACCGTCGATAGCAGCCCGACCTTGTACCCCAACGCGCGGAACAGCCGGTAGAGCAAGGTGGCGGTAGTGGTTTTGCCATTGGTGCCCGTAATGCCCACCAACTTCAGCCGCTGCGACGGGTACCCGTAAAACGCCGACGCGATTAACCCCATGGCGACATGGCTGTTCTCCACAAGGATGTAGCATACGTTGGCGTCGAGCGCCCGGTCGTCCGGCCATTGTTCACAGACAATCGCCGCCGCGCCGTTAGCCGCCGCCGCGCCGATAAACCGATGGCCGTCGGTTTTCTCGCCGTGCAGCGCAAAGAACAATTGCCCCCGCTCTACGATTTGCGAATTTAGTCCTAACGAGCTAATCTCTACCTCGGCCGCCCCCTGTATTTTCAAGGGACGTATATCGTTTAATATGGTTGTCAGTAACACCGTTCTACTTTTTTTTACTTATATCCTACGTTCCCAATTCCAGATAAATATGTTGGCCTTTCGTAATTTTTGTGCCCGGTGCGACGGATTGCTTCAACACCCGTCCCACCCCGGTAAACCGCACGTTTAAATCCAAATTCTCCAATAAAAACAACGCATCTTTCAACCCCATATTGAGCACGGAGGGCAGTTCGTCCCTGTTAACCTCCTTTGCGATTTCCCAGACATACTCTTTTTCGGTGTATACGCCCACCCATGGCGTATCCTTTGTCAAAAATTTGGACGGGATTTCCAATTTGCTCAACGCATTTTCTACTTCGGCCTTCCTGCCGCCCTTGACCAACGGCATCTCCGCACGGGTATAAGGTTCCGTATCGGCGGTTACCGGCCAGTCTCGATTGGCGATGTACAGTTTGTCGGCGATACTCTTGAACACTGGCGCCGCCCACTTCGAGCCGTATAGCGCTTCGGTCGTTTTTTCTGCATACAACACGACAATAGCGCTGTATTTAGGCGCTTCCGACGGAAAAAAACCAACGAACGACGGTTGCGGCTTCCGAATTTTGCCATCCTTATAGACGCCATCAAACAATAGTTGCGAGGTGCCCGTCTTGCCCGAAATAGTATAACGCTTGTCGTTGATCCCTCGAGCCGTACCTTGTTCCACCACGCCGCGCAAAGCCATGTACACATCCTTCAATACCGCCGGCGAACAAATAGCGCTGTTGATGACTTCCGTCGGGAATTTTTTATAGACCCCGCCGTTCTTGTTTTGTATGGATTTTACGAATTTCGGCTTTACCATTTTACCATTGTTGGCAACCGCGTTATACAGGGTTAAGGTATGCAGGGGCGTCAGCAGCACTTCGTAGCCTATGGACTGCATCGGAATGGAAATCCCCGACCAGACCTTATCGCCCGGATAGCCGACGGTGGGGCTTGCTTCGCCTTTAATCTGCAACCCCAGCGGTTTATGCAAATTCATGCTGTACAGCCGGTCGGTAAATTGTTTTTCATTGCCGTTGCAGTATGCCTTTACCGCTGTTTTGGCAAACCCGACATTGGAGGAATGCTCCAGCATTTGCAGCACCGAAATTGTGCCCAATCCCCTGTGTTCATCTACGAACTGTATGCCGTGATAGCTCCACACCCCATGACCGACGTCGATCGTGGATTCAAGCGTTACATGATTGTCTTCCAGCAGCGCAATCAGCATGGGCAGCTTAAACGTGGAGCCCGGGTTAGTGGGCATGCCGATAGCATAATTGAACGCTTCATCGTAGTTGCCGTCGGCTCGACGTTTCATATTGGCGATGGCGCGTATTTCGCCGGTAGCGACTTCCATAACAATAGCTGTGCCTGCTTCAAACACCGGATTTTCCATCATCTTTTCGCGCAGGGCTGTTTCGGCTGCATCCTGAATATCCACGTCGAGCGTAGTAACGATGTGCATACCGTCGCGCGGTTCTTCGTCCACAGCGCTACTAATGGGCATCCATTCGCCGCCCGGAAGGCGTTGCACCATCCGTTTGCCGGGCGTGCCACGCAAATACACATCAAACGCATCTTCAATTCCGACGCCTACGCCATCTGCATTCTTCCACCCAATCGTACGATACGCCAGCCGGTTGTAAGGGGTTGTCCGTTTGCTTTTCTGCTCGACAATCAGGCCGCCTTTGTATTGCCCCAGTTCAAAGATGGGAAACTGCTTCACCGTTTGCAGTTCCGTATAGCTGACCCATCGCGGATTGACTAATTTGTAGCGTTTGCCGACTTTTCTCGCCTGTATAAGATCCGCTTTATAATCCCCGACGGTCTTATCTTTAAAAAACCGGGACAGCGCCGCGGCCAACCCGTCAATATTTGTCGTAAATACGGAATCGGGAGCGACGACACAATCTAAGCGCAATTCGTAATACGGGAGCGACATGGCCAATATGCGCCCGTCGTTGGCCAGTATATTGCCACGCACCGCCGGTAAATTTTCTTGTCGCAGGCTTCGCTTCCGCCCCTCTTGCTTCAATTCGCTATCGAGTTGCAGGATGACGATTTGTGTAATAATCACTAATCCCAACAACACTACCAGCCCATACACAATGCCGGCCCGCCGTATAATCGACGAAGTCTCCTGTCTGTCCGGAGGAGGCGCTTGCGGATGCTTTTTATTTCTGGTTGTACTCATCGTAGTGCTGTTAATTTCGTTCTACTCTACTCTTTACTCAAGGGGCATTATTTTACTTGTTTTATTCGTTTTGGCGGCGTTTGCGGGGCGGCAATTGTCGTGATATTTTGTTCCTTCAGCAAGCGGATTATAGTCGATTGCTTATTCATTTGCATTAGTTTTGAATCAAGCGTTTTATATTCGGCGCGTAGATTTTTTACCTCTCGTTCGACCTGTCGTACCCGACGCACGGTCTGCGCCATATTGTAATGAAACTCGATGTAGAACAAGGCCAACACAAACAAAAAGAACAGATAGCCCCCATGCTTCCAAAGCAGAATACTGACCGTCCGTCCGGAAAATATCCGGCTGATTGCGTTCTTTGTTCCGTTCTTTGTTCCGTTTTTTTGCTGTTTCGTCATCGTCGCATTTATTTTTCTTTGTTCGGTTCCATCGCCTTTTCCGCCACCCTCAATTTAGCGCTCCGCGCCCGCGTATTTTTATGGATTTCTTCTTCCGTCGGGACGATGGCTTTTTTAGTAATAACGGTAAAAGGCGTCTGTTCCTTCCCAAAGAAATCTTTGGTTATTCTTCCTTCGATATTCCCCGCCCGCATAAAATTTTTCACCATGCGATCCTCCAGCGAATGATAGGTAATGATCACCAGACGGCTTCGTTCGTTCAATAGCTTCAACGATTGGATTAGCAATTGTTCCAATGCCTGCATCTCCGAATTGACTTCCATTCTCAACGCCTGAAAAACCTTTGCCAAATACTTGTGTTCCGCTTGGCGCGGCATACACGGTCTGAGGGCTTCGACCAGCGCGCCGACGGTTGTAATGGGTTGTTTGTGCCGGCAATCAACCACGCACTGCGCGGCTTTCGAGGCATTCTCTACTTCTCCACAAGTCTTGAAAAGCGTTTGCAAATGGGTTCCGCTATAGGTATTCAATACTTGCGCGGCCGTCAAATCCGATTGTCTGTTCATACGCATATCCAGCGCCGCCTCGAAGCGAAACGAAAAACCGCGCTCCGGCGTATCAAACTGGTGCGACGATACGCCTAAATCAGCCAGAATGCCGTCTACCTGCTCGACTCCTTCATAACGCAAGAGGCTACGGATGTAGCGGAAGTTATTCCGAATAAACGTCAGCCGTTTATCGTCAATACGCTTGGTGGTGGTATCGGCGTCGCGGTCGAACGCCAGCAGGCGGCCTTTCGACAAGCGATTCAGGATTTCGCGTGCATGGCCCCCGCCGCCGTATGTCGCATCGACATACGTACCGCCAGACCTCACGCAAAGCGCATCAACGCTCTCGTGCAGTAAAACCGGTATGTGGTAAGCCGCCATTAATGGTGTTTTTTTAAATCATTATACGTTGTTTCTAATTCTCTCAAGCAGTGGGTTGGCCTAACAGTTTTTCAAACAATTCGGCAAACTCGTCTTCGGGTATGGCATTGGAAATCCAATTTTCTTTTGCCCATACCTGTATTTTAAAATCCTGGCCAACAAATACGACTTCTTTCCGTACATGAATTTTTTCAAGTAGCGGCTTTGGAATCATGATGCGCGACATTTTCTCGTCGGGCGTTACAATAGCGCGGTCGCGATTGAACCCTTCCCATACCTTGTTGCCTTCCCGCGAAAAAAGATTGATGCGCGATTTTACCTGTGCCGACAGCTTATCCCACTCTTCCATGGTGTACATTTCGAGCGAGGCGTTGAATACATTCTTGCGCACGACGTACGAACCGCCTTTTTCTACGGCCTGCGCGCGCAACTCCGACGGGAAGATCAATCGACCCCTGTCGTCAAGTTTGCCGGTGTATTCTCCTATAAATGCAGCCATTTTACTCTGTAATCTAAAATATGCTGCAAATATAAACCTTTTTTTCCATATATCTCCATTTACTTACACTTTTTTACGTTTAAAGCGCTAATCTATTCCATGAAAGTTATTCACAATTCACTATTAACTTATTTAATATTAATCACCTGTATTGTGTATAACAGTGTTGAAATAATTGTTTGCAACACCAAAGGCTCGTTCCATTAAGCCGCGTTATATCGTTGGGCGGGAATCGACAGAACAAATGCAAAATATGAAAATAGCGCAGGGGCGTCATGGGGATGTCTGGCGTACTACCCCTTTTTATCCGTCTGTATGTAGTTTCAAAAATTTCATTTATATTTGTAACAAAAACAGCCATTCATCTTATTAATTTTATGTCGATACAGGAAAAACCGGAAATAGTATGCGCCAGGGCAGCGGCCGGCGAGGGCGTGGAAGGACTTATTATCAAAAAGCGCAAGTTGGCGGAAAACATTTATTTGATGGCGATCTACGCGCCGCGTATTGCGAAGGCGGCCTTGCCGGGACAGTTTGTCATTGTCCGCGCGGGCGAGTATGGCGAGCGTGTTCCGCTAACCATATCGGACTACGACGCCGTGTGCGGAACGGTTACGCTGGTAACGCAGGTGGTGGGCGTGTCGAGCCGGTTGATTTGCCGCAAGGCGAAGGGCGAACGGCTGACGGATATTGCCGGGCCGTTGGGACGCCCGTCGGAGTTTGTGCATAAAACGCCCGACGAATTAAAGGCCGTCCGTTGGCTGTTTGTCGGCGGCGGATTGGGCGCTGCGCCGGTATACCCGCAGGTGAAATGGCTGCATGCACGCGGCGCCACCGTCGACGTCGTTGTCGGGGCAAAGAGCGCGTCGTTATTGCTGTTCAGGAAAGAGATGCAGGCCGTATGCAGCGCTCTGCATATCGTTACCGACGATGGCAGCGCCGGGCAAAAAGGCTTGGTAACCGACGTCGTCCGGCGGCTGGTGGAAGAAGAAGGGGCACGCTATGATAGGGTGGTAGCCATCGGGCCGATGATTATGATGAAGTTTGTGGCGCAACTGGCGCAGTCGTATCAATTGCCGTCGGTGGTGAGCCTGAATACGCTGATGGTCGATGGCACGGGGATGTGCGGCGCCTGTCGCGTAACGGTAGGCGGGAAAACGCAGTTCGCCTGCGTCGACGGCCCGGAGTTTGACGGGGCGTTAGTCGATTTCGACGAAGCCATGAGGCGCCAAACCATGTACCGGCCTATGGAAACCGAACGCTACCAAGCTACCCGGTAAATACACTATCTATTACATTTATGTCAATACATTATGGCCGGTAAAATTCCCCGCATCGAAGCCCGCGAGCAGGATCCGCAAACGCGCCGGACGAATTTTCAAGAAGTATGTTTGGGTTACACCGCCGATGAAGCCATGCTGGAAGCTACGCGCTGCCTGCAATGCCGGAATCCGAAGTGTGTATCGGCCTGTCCGGTGAACATTCGGATTCCGGCGTTTATTGCCGCCACGGCGCAGGGTCGTTTTGCCGAAGCCGCCGAGATTATTGCGCTCGACAGCTGCCTGCCGGCGGTTTGCGGTCGCGTATGTCCGCAGGAGACGCAGTGCGAAGGCCTCTGTATTCTCGGCGTCAGGGGGCAGGCGGTGAATATCGGGAAGCTGGAGCGTTTTGTGGCCGACTATAGCCGCGAGCATGAGCCGGTCGTTCTGCATACGGCGCCGGCCAACGGGCGGCGCGTGGCGATTGTCGGCAGCGGGCCGGCCGGATTGTCGTGCGCCCACGATCTGGCTAAAAACGGCTATGCGCCGACGATCTTTGAGGCGCTGCACAAAGCCGGCGGCGTGCTGGAATATGGCATTCCCGAGTTCCGCCTGCCAAAGGAAACCGTGGTGAAAAGCGAGATCGACAACCTGAAAAAGGCGGGGGTGCGTATCGAAACCAACGTCATCATCGGGCGGACGCTGACGGTCGACGCGCTCCTGAATGACGAAGCGTTCGACGCCGTCTTTATTGCTTCCGGCGCAGGGTTGCCCAAATTTATGCACATTCCGGGCGAAAACCTGAACGGCGTCGTGTCGGCCAACGAGTTTCTGACCCGTACCAACCTGATGCGCGCCTACGACGCGGCGTATGATACGCCTGTTTACACGGGCCGTCGCGTGGCTGTGGTCGGGGGCGGCAATGTGGCGATGGACGCCGCCCGCTCCGCCCTGCGTCTGGGGGCGGACGTAACCGTCGTGTACCGTCGGACGGAAAAGGAACTGCCGGCGCGGGTCGAAGAGGTGCATCACGCCAAAGAAGAGGGGGTGGCGTTCCGTATGCTTGCCAACCCGGTGGCCGTGCTGGACGACGGGCGGGGCTGGGTGCGCGGCCTGCGGTGCGTCCGCATGGAACTGGGCGAGCCCGACGAAAGCGGGCGCCGCAGCCCGACGGTCGTCGAAGGCTCCGAATTTGAACTGGAGGCCGACACGGTGATTATGGCCTTGGGCACTTCGCCCAATCCGCTTATTGCAAGTACGACGGAAGGGCTGGCCATCGACCGGCGCGGCTGCATCGTGGCCGACGAGCACGGAACGACGTCGCGCAAAGGCGTATTTGCCGGAGGCGATACCGTTACCGGCGCGGCGACCGTCATTCTGGCCATGGGCGCGGGACGCCGGGCGGCCGCCGCCATCCGCCGCTTCCTCTCCGAACCCGACGACGCGCGCCGGCAAACCGATTGACCATGACGGCCATGTATCCCATATATCATATCCTGACGGCGTACAGCGTCGCGCCCCTGTTGGGGATTGGCGGGACGATTCTGGTCGCCATACTCCTCGTCGCGTTTTGCGTAGCCGGGCTGTCCTTCAACCTCTGGCTACATAAAAACGGGAAATTTCCCGATACGCATATCCGCGATAATAAACACATGCGCCGGCTCGGGATCACCTGCGTCGTGCAGGACGAGGCGGCGCGCGCCGGAAAACAACCCGACGACGCGCAGGCGGGCGACGGCTGTAGCGGCTGCACGGCCGTATGCGCATGGAAAAAGCCGCCCGCCGACCCGCACGCCCCGCACGACGCCGACGAACAGCCCCGACACGCACGATGAACTATCTGGCTCATATTTTCCTTTCGTCGTCGCCGGCGGTGCAGGTGGGCAATTTTATAGGCGACTTTGTGAAAGGGCAACAGGTAGCGCAGTATCCGCCCGACATGCAGGAAGGCATTTGGCGGCATCGCGCAATCGACCGGTTTACCGACACGCATCCGGTGGTACTCGAGGCGCGGGCAGCCCTCCGCGAGCCCTTCGGACGCTACGCCGGCGTGCTACTCGACATGTACTTCGACCACCTGCTGGCCGTCCGTTTCAGCGATTATTCGACCGTCGGACTGTCGGTGTTTGCTCGCCGGTTCTACGGGTCGCTATGGCGACGTCGGCGCCTGTTGCCGCCGGAGGTGCGGCGGTTTATGTGGCATTTTATACTGAGCAACCGCCTCTGCCGCTACGCCTCGCTCGAAGGACTGCAAGGGTCGCTGGCGATTATGTCATGTCCTGAAAAAAGCTGACGGGACG
>JAIRMW010000156.1 GCA_031258415.1 Prevotellaceae bacterium | reverse complement strand
TTGTCTGTCCCCCGTCTGTTTTTGAACTCCGTCTTTCCTCTGTGTCGTCATATCAAGCCTCTGTTTTTGTTATTGTTATAAGCTCACTTCCGATAATGTATATTATCAGAAGTAAAACAAAGGTACGAGAAAATTCCGAAAGTGCAAAAAACGAGGGCGTAAGAAGGAAAAAAAAGGGCGGCGCTTTTCAATGATTAATGGTTAATGGTTAATTGGCCCGCGGGGGTCGCGCTTGCCATGATGTGCAATGGAACGTTGGCCGTAGGCCATCCATAGCAATAGCACGGGCGCCCGCGCAGCCCATTCCCCGTCAGGGGATTCATGTCCTACGGACAACGGGAGGGGATGGGGGGCGTTTTCTATGGCTATGGATGGCCTACGGCCAACGATTCGGGGGCGGCTCTCTGTGGTTCTCTGTGCCTCTCTGTGCGCTCTGTGTTCTTTTTTTCTTGCACAGAGGACACGGGCGCGCAGCCCATTCCCCGTCATCTTAATCAGAACTTAATAACCCTGCCCATGTCGGGAGATGAAACAGTGCGCTGTTTGGGGGGGCGACTTTTCGAGATTCGACGGCAAGCGCAAAGTCGGAAAGTCGAGCGTCGAGTGTCGAGTATCGAGTATCGAAAAGTCGCCCGAAGTAGAACAGGCCTGCCCGATTACTTTGCCGCAATCGCGACCACCGGGCTTAGCCGCGACGCCATGTAGGCGGGAATGATGCCCGAGAGAATGCCGATGACCGTCGAAATGAGGACGCCGCGCAGCACATTTACCAGCGTGAGAGTAATGGCAAAGTCGAAGGCATGGGTGAGCAGCGTGGTGGCGGTAAACACCAGCGCCAGCCCCAGCAGGCCTCCTGCCAGCGTGAGCAGCACCGACTCGAAAAGGAATTGCGTAAGGATAAAATAATTCTTCGCTCCCAGCGACTTCTGAATCCCGATGATCGACGTGCGCTCCTTGACCGATACAAACATGATATTGGCCACGCCAAACCCGCCGATAAGAATAGAAAACCCGCCGATAATCCATCCGGCCAGATTGAGGATGCTTAACACCGGATTAAATTCCCGGGTGATGACGCTCATTTCGTTCAGGGCGAAATTGTCTTTCTGCGCCGGGCCGATCCTCCGCAAGGCGCGCATCATCATGCGGAGTTCGCCGCGCAGGTCGTCCATGCTCGCCTCCGGCCTTGCTTTGGCCGTAATGCTTGGGTTGCCGTAACGCAGATCGGCAAACATCCGCGCATAGTGAAACGGTATCATCGCCTGATGATCGTAGTTGACGGCAAACATATTGCCCTGCTTTTTGAGGACGCCGATAACGCGGGTCTTTCGTCCGGCAAGGCTAAACTCGCGCCCGACCGGGTAGTCGTCGCCAAACAGGTCGTCGGCCAGCAGCCGGCCAATAATGGCGACGTTGGCGCCGCTGTTGATTTCCATGGGCGAAAAGTAGCGTCCGTCTTCGATCTCGAACGCGGACATTTTATCCCAGTCGTAGGTAACCCCCTGTATGGCGACATGCGAGGTGGTGTTGGTTTTATATTTCAACTGCCGGGAGAACCGGTGTGTAAAAGCCATTGATTCCGCGTACCGGGAATGGTTTTGCAGGTAGCTGAATTCTTCATATTTCACGCGCGGCCGCTGGCGGAACTCCCACCATTTATATTCGCCGTCCTCGTCGGTCCACGGCCAGCGCTCGATATACATCACATTGCTCCCAAGCGACTCGATGCCTTGGCGGATGTTATACGTCAGCGCATCGACCATCGTAAAGACCGAAATAATGGAAAAAATGCCAATGGTTACCCCCAGCAGCGACAGGAATGTCCTCAACTTATTTGCTCTCACGGAGCCGTAGGCAAACGAAAAACTCTCGCCTAAGAGTTTAACTAATATATATGCGTTCTGTAGTATTCGTTTCATAGCGGGGGGATAAAAACAGGGGCGGGCAGGATATTTCGAGTTTTTGACATTGGATTTTAAATCATGGCGACCGGCGCGTTCACGCCGCTGTTCGGTTATCGGTCGGGGAGGTGTTTTTAGTCGTGGCCGGCGCCTTTTAGTTCCGCCATCGCCCGGAGGGGATCGTCGGCGCCGAAAATCGCATTGCCCGCTACCAGTATATCCGCGCCGGCGTCGTAGAGTAGCCCGGCGTTGTGAGTCGCCACTCCCCCGTCCACTTCAATCAGCGTAGCCGCATTTTCACGGACAATTAGTGTCTTCAGTGCGGCGATTTTGTGCAGCGAACGCGCAATAAAGGCCTGCCCGCCAAACCCCGGATTGACGGACATAATCAGGATAAAATCGGCTGCATGAAGACTGTCGGCCAGTAGCGACGCCGGCGTATGCGGATTGAGGGCTACGCCGGCCTTCATGCCCATCGAACGGATATGCTGCAACGTCCGGTTCAGATGTATACAGGCTTCGTAGTGTACCGACAGGTACGCGACGCCAAGAGCATGGAAGGATTCAATATATCTATCGGGTTCTACAATCATCAGGTGGGCGTCAAGGGGCTTCCGGGCTTTGGCTGCAATCGCCTTAATGACCGGAAAGCCATACGAAATATTCGGGACAAACCGGCCGTCCATAACATCTAAGTGAAACAGGTCGGCGGCGCCGGCATTGACTAATTCGACTTCTTCATTCAGCCGGCCGAAATCTGCCGACAACATCGATACGGAAAGTGCTTTCATTGCAGGGGGCATTAGAGGCGTCACGGGGCAACAGGCCAACCGCTCTACGGTCATTATTTTTTCTTCGTGCCTCGCAGGTCTAATTCGTAGCGGAGACAGGGGAGGCAATGCTTCTTTTCGCCCGAACTGCCGAACACGACTTTTACTTTCAGTCCGGCTGCTAAGGCGGTTACGTTGCCGGCAATGGCTTGCAGACGGCCGGTAGCGGTTTCGGCATAGGCCGGCGTAAACCTGTCGACCGCCGGCGCATTCCTGTCATACTGCGCCACTAATACACTGTTGTAGTAGCTGACCGGATTAACGTTCCACGCCGTTTCGTTGTACGGAATAAACGGTTTGTCCTGTGTTTCGTCCACCATGCTGGTCAATCCGTAATCGACATAAATACCGGTGTAAACCGACCAGTCGCTCGAAAGCCGCCATTGAACTCCTGTTTCCACCGACGCGAGATACGACATCGCGAATGCAGGAGCGCCGGACAGTTTGAGCTGCTCAAACGTACCGAATCCGCGAAACGCCGGCATGTGCAAATCGGCATGGTAGGCCGGATAATAGCCGGCTGTCGCAGCCCGAGGCATCGTTCCTTCTACTTCGCTTTGCAGAGGAATAGACACCTTCCCTCCCAATCCGGCATAAAACGTCATGGATGGACTAACGGGACTCCGAAAATAAAGCATCAGCGGAATATTGACGGAGTACATTTGTATTTTTTCGGAATAGTCGTATACCGTATAATGAAATATAATATCGTCGCTGCCATCGTTGGCATTATAGGCGTCTGAAAGCGACGAGAACGAGGCCTTGGCGCTTAGTAACGCCAATTCGGCGCCGGTGCCTATCCCCCACTGGGGCGTAAAAAAGAATGTATAGCCCACTCCCACATGCCCGCCCGGATCATACGACGAGCGAAGCGCCGAGGAGCTATACAATAAGGTGGAAACGCCACCGCCGACGTACATCGAAACTTCATTTTTCGATTGCGCCGTCGCACATACGCCGATCGAAAGACCCGTTATACACAACAAATATTGCCATACATTCATACTCATTATTATTATAGATTGTCCAACGTTCTTATTCCGGTTAATTA
>JAIRMW010000087.1 GCA_031258415.1 Prevotellaceae bacterium | reverse complement strand
CGCCATCCGGACGGCGCCGATCCTGTGTATGGCGGATCGCTTCGCTGCGCTCGCAATAACGACGAGGCGGGGGGGCCGGGGCCGGCCCCGGCGCCGGGCCGGCGGCCAGGACCCCTTACGCGTAACCCGTGGCGGCCCCCGGCCGGCGCCCCCCCCCCCCCCCCCGCCTCGTCGTTATTGCGAGCGCAGCGAAGCGATCCGCCATACACAGGATCGGCGCCGTCCGGATGGCGCCGCTGCGCTCGCCATGACGAGGCAGGAACGCAGATACTCTTTTTTCTTACCTTTATAACGCTCTTTCCCGTCGGACGACAGTCGGAGAAAAGCGCCAAAGCAAATCAATATGCAAACGAAAAGACTTAATGAAAGGAAAGAAGAAATTATTACACGGTATATCTTGTGATGAGCTATCATTTATCATAACAATATAAAAATCGGACCGGCGTCTCTCATTTTCCTTATCCATATTCGCCGGAAGCACGGATAAGGCCCCCCGGTCGTTATAGCAAGGCATGATGATATAAAATTTTCCTCTCCTATTCTATATAATGATAAAATAACCTGATAAAGTCCTTGGAATTTGACTGCTTTAACAGCCCAGTATGGCTACGTTGGTGGCGGCGTCTACTTCCCATGAGATGCGCTCGTCCCACGACTGCTCTTTCGCCTGCGGTCGGCGGTCGAATATCACTAAGTAGGTCGGCGCAGAAGCGTTTATCTTGTCGCGATACCTGCAAATCTGCTCCAGCCCTTCCTCTCGCACTGTGGCGGGAGAATCATACGAGGAAATAATCTTCACTTCTATAATGTAACACTTCCCGGCAAACTCCACCGCCAAGTCCATCCGCCCGCGCCCGGCGGCGTACTCCCGCTCGATGTATCCGCCACCATTGGTGACGCGCTGCAAAAAGGCCATCAACAGCAAGTGCGGGAAGGCTTCCGTGTAGTTGGACTTCTGCTCCCACATTTCCGAATGACGACGCCAGAATTTTTGAAATTCGACAAGCAACCTGTCCATATCCAGCGTGCCGTCGGACTTTTGCCACGGCCACGTGGAAGGGGGTGGCAAGTTGTCGTGATAGCCGGAGTTGAGGAAGCGCGTCAGGATTTCTTCGTAAATGGGATTGGCAATGGTAAAGCCTGTTTCCGCATCCCAGCTAATCAGACCCAGGTCCATAGCCAGTTCCACGTCCCGGTTTGTACGCCCTATCGAAGGGTCGGTGCCGCCGGTAATGATAGTCTGCACCACATGCTCTATCCGCGGGTCGCGGAGACGCTCGCCCAGTGCGTCGAGGTGGGTTTCGCGCGCCTCTATCATTTGCAGCCGGGCTTGCTTAATGAGGTTTTTCGTTACGGTTTCCGTGCTCGCCTCGTCTAATATCCGCAGGGTTGCCCGCGCGAATAGCGAGTTCACTATCCAGGGCTGACCCTTGGACTGTTCGTATACGTAGTCCAACGCCTCCGGCGTGATTTGCTGCCCGGTTTCCTGCGTGCGCTGTGCAAAAAGTTTAATCACGTCTTCTTTGGTGAAGTTAGCCAGCGACGCGGAGTCCGCTTTAACGTTGAATGGCGAGCCCGGGTTGAGCGCTTTTCCGTCTTTGGCCGCCGTGATGTAATCTTTCAGGTCGCGCATACCCACCAGGGCCATGGATATGGGGAACGTCCCCGCGCCGCGTGAGGCAAAGCCCCCGCGCAACTGTCGCAGAAAGCTAATCAGGGTTTCGCCCTCCAAAGTATCCACCTCGTCGAACAGCACAATCAGCGGCTTGGGCGCTACAAGCTCCGACCACTGAATAAGCATGTCGCTCAACATGCTGCCGGCATCGTCGGACTTTATTTTCGGAATAGCAAGACCCAACATACGTGTATAGTCTCGAATAGCATTGCAAATGGCCGGCATCGCGCGTTCCGGCTCAGGAACCCCCTGGCAGCGCTCTACGCTTACGTAGCAGGAAATGGCCTCATCGCCGGCGTTGATTTCGCGCATCCAGCTTAGCAAAAAGGTGGTTTTGCCCGTCTGCCGCGGCGCATGAAGTACCCAGAAGAGTTTATCCTTTATGTAACGGTGCAACTGCGCGCCTACCAAACGGTCGGCGGGCGGCAACATGTAGTGGTCGTCGGGATTACAAGGCCCGGTGGTGTTGAAAAATCTGCGCGCTCTCATATCATTTAACTTTTGGAGAAAGGACAAATATAAGGATTTTTTGGGAGATAACCGCACTTCTCAAAATAAGGCATTGCCATTATTCGTTTATCTGTATTTTTATTGGCTTCGTCCAATGTTTTGTACGGGGGGGCAAAGAGTCATTTGAAAATAGATTTAAATAAACACCTCCATGTATAGGGCTGTTGATACAAATAAATAAAGAATTAAACAAAGAATATAAACAACTTATGCAACTTTCTGTCATTATCCCCTGCTACAACGAAGAAGCCGTGATCGCCGAAACCCATCGGCAACTCACGGAGGTGATGAAAAAATTACCACATGGATACGAGTTGATTTTTGTAAATGACGGTAGTCGGGATGCGACCTTGCTCATTCTTGAAACAACGTATATCGGCAATCTGTTCGACGAGGTAAAAAGACGTCCGGAATATATCGTGTCTGAAAAAATAAATTTCGATTAAACCGGCAGATTTGTATTCTCCCATGGCCGCATTTTTAGGAGAGACTAAATAAAATCGGTACTTTTGTACCATGTTTTGCAATCTTCAGATAGAGAACCTGACCAAACGCTTTGGCGCGCATACCTTATTTGAAAATATAGGATTGACGGTCAATGAAGGGCAGCGGGTGGGGCTGATAGCCCGCAACGGCGCCGGCAAAACCACGCTGCTTAACATCATCGCCGGTCGCGAAGACTACGACGCCGGCCACGTCGCGTTGCGCAACGGGATCAAATTGGCTTACCTGCCGCAAAACCCCGTATACCCGCCGGAACTGACGGTATTGCAAGCCTGCTTCTACGCGCCGGACGAGCGGGCGCAGGTGATTGCCCAATACGAAAAAGCGGTCGCCGCCGACGACCTCCCGTCGCTTGAAAAAATCCTGCCTCACATGGAGCGTTTGAAAGCATGGAGCTATGAGCAGCACGTCAAACAGGTGCTGACGCAACTTAAAATCGGCGATTTCAACCGCCCCCTGTCCGAGCTTTCCGGCGGCCAGCTGAAACGGCTCGCTCTGGCCAACGTGCTGATTGCCGAACCCGACCTGCTCCTGCTCGACGAACCCACCAACCACCTCGATCTGGAACTAACCGAATGGCTGGAAGGCTACCTGCTCCGAACGAAACGGAGCCTGCTGATGGTTACGCACGACCGCTATTTTCTCGACCGCGTCTGCTCCGACATTTTGGAAATCGACCGAAAATCGCTCTTTCACTACAAAGGCAATTATTCATACTACCTCGAAAAACGACAGGAGCGAATAGACGCCAATAATGCCGAATGGGTACGCGCGAACAACCTGTTCAGGAAAGAACTGGAATGGATGCGACAAACGCCGCAAGCACGCGCCACCAAAGCCAAAGCACGCATAGACGCCTTCTACGATCTGAAAGCAAAAATAAAGAGACCGACCGACACGCGCGTCAAACTACAGGTTAAGGCGGCGTATATCGGGTCTAAAATTTTTGAAGCAAAGCAGGTCTGCAAACGCTTCGGCGAACAGAAAATACTCGACGATTTTACCTATGTCTTTTCGCGCTACGAAAAAGCAGGCGTCATCGGGGATAACGGCACCGGCAAAACGACGTTTGTCCGAATGCTGGTAGGCGAATTGCCGCCCGATAGCGGCGTGTTCGACGTCGGCGAAACAGTAAAATTCGGCTATTACAGACAGGAGGGGTTGGCGTTTAACGAGCAGGATAAGGTCATTGACGTCGTACGGGCGATAGCCGAGGAAATCGCGTTGGGCGACGGGCGAAAACTCTCCGCGACACAGTTCCTACAGCATTTCTTATTTACGCCCGACGCGCAATACGGGACGGTCGCCAAACTCAGCGGCGGCGAACGGCGGAGGCTCTACCTCTGCACGGTGCTCCTCAAGAACCCGAACTTCTTAGTGCTCGACGAACCGACGAACGACCTCGATATTGTAACCCTCAATATTCTGGAAGACTACCTGATCGCTTTTCGCGGATGCGTCATTGTCGTTTCTCACGACCGGTATTTTATGGATAAAATAGTCGATCACCTGTTCGTATTCGGGGGCGACGCCGATATTAAGGATTTTCCCGGAAACTATTCCGATTATCGGGCGTGGAAAGAACAGGCCGAAAACCAACGGCGCGACCTCCCCTCAAAAAAAGAACCGAAACAGCGGAAACCATGGTCGGCGATGGAAGCGGCAAACGCCGGACGGACGGAAAAGAAATTAACCTTTAAAGAACGGCGCGAAATCGCCGACCTTGAGCAGGAAATCGCCGACCTCGAAACCGAAAAAGCCGCCATCGAAACGGCGTTAAGCAGCGGTTTGCCGACGCACGGCGAACTGCTTGAACTGTCGAAGCGCTTCGGGGAAATCAACGCCTTGATCGACCTCAAAAGCGAGCGGTGGGTAGTATTGGCCGACAGGAGCTGACAGCATGACGACCACGGCCAACAGGAAACAGACCGGGGAGGGTACAAGCGACGGATAAAAAAAGCATTCCGTACAGGGGTGGCTGTACGGAATGCTTTTTGGGGGAGCATTTACTTCGGCTCTTTGCGTTGCGCCCGACGCTCGATAAGGTGCGCGACAATAAGCCCAAGCCCGCCGAACAGCAGGATGCAGGCAATGTCCAGCGCGCCCTGATGCCACCATGTTTGGTAGTCATACAGCGTAACGCGGAAACAAATGTTCAGCAGCGCTGACGTCAGGAAACCCAAACCCAGTCCGCTAAGCAGGCATCCGACCTTCAAGCCCCCGACTGACGGGGACGTTGTTTTTTTGGGCCGTGCGCTGAAATCAAGCGACTGGTTGGCGGATGATTTTTCAATAATCATCAACCGTTCCTTGCGGTGAACAATCAACTCAATCACCAGATAGATAACGATGAAAAGAGTTGGTACAATAATAATTTCTTCCATATTTTTTTTATTTTAATTGATTTGCCGTTTTGACGCGAAAGCGGAAAAAAGGTTACAATGTGTATTTTTGTAACCAAAAGACGCCTGTTGCGTCAAAAAGCGTACATGATGGATAAGGATG
>JAIRMW010000161.1 GCA_031258415.1 Prevotellaceae bacterium | reverse complement strand
TGAGTAGCGTAACCGTCGTGCTTACGCTGTCGGTGCAGCCGGCGGCGTTTCTCACCCTTACCCACACGGTAACGCTTCCGCTGTCGGGCATGACGACAGGGTAGCTATTCGACGACGTATACTCGCAGGAGTCGCTTTCGAGCAGGCAGGCGGCGTCGACCGGGTCGTCGTTGCCGGCGGCATAGGGGTTCTGCCGGCAGGCGGAGCAGCTGTGGGTAAAGCAGTACAAGCTGCCGCCGGTAGCGGTGAACGTAACGGTTTCGCCGGCGCAGGCCGTGGTTGGCGCGGCGCTGAACGCGGCGGTGGGCAGGGGGACGACGGTTACCGCAACGGGCGTCGCCGTTACGGTGCAGCCGGCGGCGTTGCGTACCTGTAGGGTATAGGTGCTGTTGGCCGGGGGCGTTACGGCGATCGACGGGGCGGTCGTCCATGCGCCGCCGTCGAAGCGGTATTCCGTAGCGCCGTCGACCGTAGCGGCGAGCGTAACCGTATCGCCAATGCAGACGGCGTCGGGCGACGCGGTGAAGGCCGCGACAACCGGCTTTGCCGGAATAAGCCCCGGGCAGCCGGTGGCGTCGGTGAGGGCGTCGATGCAGCCGGCGTACTGCGTATTCGAGACGGTATCCGTACCGTTGACGACGAAGGGCGGCGTCCCGTGCAAGACGTAATGTCCGGCGCCTTCGGTGGCGTTGGGCGGATAGTCGGACGCATAGACGCAGGCGTTGAATGGGGTATTGAGGGGCGCGGCCAGCGTAACGGTAATGGTCGCGTCGAGGGGATCGAAGCCGTGTCCGTCGAGGAAGAACCCGCGTCCGGGCAGCGTCCCGGAGATGATCGAGCCGTTGCCGGCGGTAATCGTGGCGCCGGTAATGCGGGCGGGCGTCCAGCTACCGGACGTGCCGTCGGGGTTTACTGTACGGACGTCGGCAAAGAGCCACACCGTATCGCGGTTATTGGGCTGTGTGGAGGCGGTCGTCCAGCCGGCATGGAAGACGAGCGCGGGCGCGGCGCCGTCGACGACGCTCAGTTGCGTAATGCGCACCACGCTTTGTCCCCATGCGGACGACAGGGTCAGGATACATATAACGGGTAAAAACAACCTTTTCATGATAGAGCTATTGTAGTTTTATTTTATCTGTTTTAACGGGCTATTTTTTTTGATTGAATAAGTCGTTCAAAAAAAACAGCCGGTAAATTTACTATATTTTTTTCACATGCGGCGCATCACCCGAAGGGTTGAATATAAATAACCCCCAATGAAGCAAAGCGATTAGGGGTTATGAAGAATAGCGCTAACCCACAGCCCGAAGGGTTGAATATGCATAACCCCCAATGAAGCGAAGCGATTGGGGGTAGCAATGAAGAATAGCGCTAACCCTCAACCCGGAGGGTTGAATGTAAAGCGACTGGAGGATAATTCAACCCTTCGGGTTGCGTGAGTGTCGCCGTGTTCGCTACCCCCAGTCGCTTCGCTTCACTGGGGGTTATTCACATTCAACCCTTCGGGTTGCGTGAGCACCGAGCATCGCGACGTCGGGCATCGAACCGTCGAGCGTCGAGCGTCGAGCATCGCGCGTCGAGTATCACTTCAGTTCAAACGGCACCTGCGCCTTCCGGTCGGTCGACGAGGCGCCGATCCATGCGTCAAACGTGCCCGGCTCGGCGACCCATGTTCCCTGCGTGTCGTCATAATATTGCAGGGCGGTACGGTCGACGGTAAACGAGAGCGTTCGCTCTTCGCCGGCTTTCAGAAACACTTTTTCAAATCCTTTCAGTTCCTTGTCCGGACGCGGCAGCGACGACTGCCGGTCGCGGATGTAGAGTTGTACGGTTTCGGCGCCGTCGCGGAGGCCGGTGTTTTTGACGGCCACGGAAAACGTGATCGTTTCGTCGGCGGTCATGGATTTTTTGTCGGCGATGGCATTTCCGTAGGTAAATTCGGTATAACTCAATCCATGTCCGAAGGGGAAACGCGGCGCTATCCGTCGCGTGTCGTGCCAGCGATAGCCGACGAGGATGCTTTCGCGGTAGGTCGCCTGTTCGTCCTGTCCGGGGAAGTCGCCGAGGGCGTGGGCGGCGTTGTCTTCCAACCGTACGGGAAATGTGAACGGCAACTTGCCCGACGGATTGACGTCGCCAAACAGTACGGCGGCGAGGGCATGGCCGGCTTCCGACCCCAGATACCAGCCCTGAAGGATCGCCGGCACGTCGTCGGCCCAGGGCATGGCTACCGCATTGCCGGAGACGAGTACGACAATGAGGTTGGGGTTGTGGCGTGCCAATTCGGCTATCAGGCGGTTTTGTTCGTAGGGCAGGTCGAACGAGAGGCGGTCGGCGCCTTCGCAGTCCTGATGTTCGCTTTTATTGAGGCCGCCGATATAGATCACATAATCGGCGCCGCGTGCCGCATCGCAGGCTTCGGCGACGAGTTCTGCGGCGCTCCGGTCGTCGGCGAGGCGCTGGCCGGTCGTTACGCCGTTGTAGCTGTCGCCGGCGTCGCCGACGTAGCCCCGTGCGTAGACGATTTCGACCTGCCCGCCCGCCCGTTTGCGCAGGCCGTCGAGGGGCAGGATTTCATATTTGGCTTTGAGCGACGAGCTGCCTCCTCCGACGGTCATCATTTTAATGGCATTTTCGCCGACGACGGCTATTTTATTTGCGTTAGCGAGGTCGATAGGCAGGAGACCGCGATGGTTTTGCAGCAGGACGACGCCTTCTGCGGCCACCTGTCGCGCGGTGGCGCTGTGTTCGGGCGAGCCGAGCGATCCCAGGGGCCGGGCGGGGTTCATCGTCGTGCGAAAGGCCAGCCGGAGGAGCCGGCGGACTTTTTCGTCGAGTTCCTTTGTGCCGACCTTCCCCGATCGGATGAGTTCGAGGTAGGGGTCGGCCAGAAAATAGCGGTTGTAGGCGCTGCTTTGGCCTTCCGAGAGGCCGTCGGTCCAGGTGCCGAACTCCAGATCGAGGCCGTTGAAGATGGCTTCCTCCGTTTGATGGACGCCGCCCCAGTCGGAAACGACCGCGCCGTCGAAGCCCCAGTCGCGTTTCAGAATGTCGTTAAGCAGGTACCGGTTGTGGCATCCGTGCTGCCCTTTGTAGCGGTTGTAGGAGCCCATGATTGCCCATGCGCCCCCCTGCTGCACGGCGGCTTTGAAGGCGGGGAGGTAGATTTCGTGGAGGGCGCGGTCGTCGACGTCGACGTTGACGCGGTGGCGGTCGGTTTCCTGATTGTTCAGGGCAAAATGTTTGACGCAGGCCGCGACGCCGTTCTGCTGTACGCCGGCGACGTAGGGCGCCGCCATCGCGCCTGCCAGAAAGGGGTCTTCGCCCATGTATTCAAAATTGCGTCCGTTGAGCGGCGTGCGGTAGATATTCACGCCCGGCCCCAGGAGCACGTCTTTCTTCCGGTAGCGCGCCTCTTCGCCGATGGCTTTCCCGTAGCGCAGGGCAAGCTCGCGGTTCCACGTCGCGGCCAAGCAGGTGAGGGCGGGAAAGGCGATACAGGAGTCGCTGGTCCAGCCGGCCTGTTCCCATTCGTCCCAGAGGACTTCCGGGCGGACGCCGTGCGGCCCGTCGGTCATCCAGTATTCGGGGACGCCCAAGCGGGGCACTCCGGGCGAACTGAATTTCGACTGGGCGTGGAGCATCGCCACTTTTTCTTCCGTGGTCATGCGTTGCAGGATGTCTTCAATGCGGGCGTCGACCGGCGCGGCGGGGTCGAGGTAGAGTGGGGGTTGGGCGAGCGCGAGGCTCGCGAGGCTACAGAGAGCGAATACAAGAAGGGCGCTTTTTTTCATGGACTTATGCGTTTAAATGGCGATGTTTTATGGCGTTTGAATGGCGATGAACGGCGGCGGCAAATGGCGCGTCGCGTTCCGCGTAGCGGAAAAATGGGAGGAAACCGGGGAAAACAGGAGAAAATACGCAAAATCGTGCAATGATTTTGCGTATTTTCTCCCGTTTTTCCCGGTTTGGGTCGCTGTTTTTCCTTCGTCGTACGACGCGGCGGCGAAGTCGTTCGCCGCTGTCGCAAAATGCGACGGTCGGCGGAAGGATTCGAGGTGCGTCGCGCTACGATGGTCGCCGTTCATTTCCAATGGTAAATATCGTGATTGAAAAACGACCGGCG
>JAIRMW010000150.1 GCA_031258415.1 Prevotellaceae bacterium | reverse complement strand
AAAACTTTTTTAACCGGTCGAAAAACTTTTTTAACCGGTCGAAAAACTTTTTTAACCGGTCGAAAAACTTTTTTAACCGGTCGAAAAAGTTTCCGCACCGGTGCAAATTGTTTCCGCACCGGTGCAAATTGTTTCCGCACCGGTGCGGAAAGTTCTGTTACCGGTACGGAACCTTTTTTGATCGGTGTTATAAGTTATGAGTTATGTAAATCAGCAGTAGAAAACGGTATTTTCACCTTATTTTAAAAACAACACAACGGTAGTAGCCGAAATGATAGTTCCGCTCCATAACCTTATGCCCGTATTATCTTATTCCTTACTTAATAAAGGTATAAGGTTTGAGGGGTGTGTTGAGCAACGGCTACCGGGGTTGTTTTCTTAGTTAAATAAGGTGGAAATATTGTTGGCGGCTATGCGACGTGCGATGTTGTTCGGAGGCCATTCATATCAATAGAACGAGCGGGCGGTCCCGCCGCGGAGCGCATTCCCCGTCAGGGGATTCATGGCCTGCAGACAATGGGAGGGCGGGGGATGGTCGTTTGCTATTGGGACGCATGGCGTACGCCCCTCCATGAACTACGCTAATTCCATTTAGCGCATTTTCCGTCATTCCGTCTGTTCGCCGGAGCTTGGAATTTTGAATCAGGGGTGTCGGTAAAACAGCTTGTTAGCTTTCACCGCGCCGGGATACGCAAAAAAATACTACCTTTACTGCAAAAAACGGAAATTATGCGAAGATTTTTAGTAACTGTCAGGCGTATAACAAACCTGTCGGAACATATCGACATTTCATCCACCATTGAATCCATTAAAAAGGGGATCGACTTTAAAGGGCCGAATGTATGGATTCTGGCTTTTGCTATTATAGTAGCGTCTGTCGGGTTGAATGTTAACTCCATTCCGGTCATTATCGGCGCGATGCTGATATCGCCGCTCATGGGTCCTATTATGGGCGTGGGGCTGGCTGTCGGGATTAACGATTCAAGCCTCTTGCAACGATCGCTGAAGAACTTAGTGATTATGGTTGCCATCAGTATAACGGCGTCGTTTGCCTATTTCTTCATCAGTCCGCTGCATTTGGGCGAGCCGACGGAACTGCTGGCCCGCACGCGCCCGACGATTTTCGACGTGTTCATTGCGCTGTTCGGCGGACTGGCCGGCATCGTCGAAAGCGCGCGGAAGGAAAAAGGAACCGTCATTGCCGGCGTGGCTATCGCTACGGCCCTCATGCCGCCCCTGTGTACGGCAGGCTACGGGCTGGCCAACGGCGAATGGGCGTATTTCGTCGGCGCGTTTTATTTATTTCTGATTAATTCGGTATTTATCGCCCTGGCCACTTTTCTGATGGTGCGCTACATGAAATTCCCGTCGGTCAAGTTTGCCGATGCGCTCAAGCAGCGGCGCGTCCATCGCACGATTGCCATTTTCTCGACGCTCATTATTTTGCCAAGCATTGTCGTGGCGTGGATCGTGGTGCGCGAAAACCGCTTTGAATACGCCGTCGGCAAATTTGAGCAGGAACAGAGCAATGCGTATGAAAATACCCAAATTACAAAAGTAGAACGGACGTATCATATTCTCGACTCGTCGGAAATCGTGGTCTACACGATCGGCCAGCCGCTAACCGATTTTCAGGTCAGGCAACTGCACGACAAATTGAAAGAATTCGGGCTTCGGAAGACCAGACTGACCCTCTCGCACCGGCTGACATACGGCGATAGCGCCGGCCATGATGAAGCGACAGCCGCTATCCTCGAAAATATCTACAACCGCTCCGAAGCATCGCTGAAAAGCAAGGACGAGCGCATTGCCCAATTAGAAAAAGAACTGGCCACGCTCCGGGCCGACGATACGCCCTATTCGCAGGTGGCGAAGGAACTGGCGATTAATCATCCCTTGCTGCTGAAGATCACCCTCTCGAAAGGACGGCAAATGAACGTGGCGGACATGGACGCCGCCGACTGTATCGTGGTGATGACCGAATGGTCGGAGCCCGTCGAGACGCAGGAGCTTAAACGAATGGAAGACTGGTTGAAGGTGCGGCTCAACAGCGGCAACGTCGTTGTAATTCGTTATTCCGAATGAAATTAGTCCCCGTACTGACGCTTGCGCTGAGGCTTACGTTTGCGCTTTTACCCTTCGCCGGGCACGCGCAGGATACGCTGACGCTCGTGTTGGCCGGCGACGTCATGCAGCACCGGCCGCAAATCGACGCGGCGAAGCAGGGCAACCGCTACGACTACAGCGCATGTTTTACGCATGTACGAAAATATATCGAGCCGGCCGACCTCGCTATCGCCAACCTTGAAACGACTCTGGCCGGCGAGCCTTATACGGGGTATCCGCAGTTCTCGGCCCCCGACGAACTGGCCGCGGCGCTGAAAGACGCCGGCTTCGACCTCCTGCTGACCGCCAATAATCATACGTGCGACAAGGGCAAAACAGGCGTTACGCGCACTATCGGCGTGCTGGACTCCCTGCAAATCCGGCATACCGGCACCTTCGTTTCGCAGGCGCAGCGCGACAGCCTCTATCCGATGATCATCGACGTTAAAGGATTCCGGCTGGCCATCCTCAACTATACGTATGGGACAAACGGATTGCCTACGCCGCCGCCGACCGTCGTCAACCGGATCGATACGGCGCTGATAGGCGCCGACGTGGCCGCCGCCCGCCGCCGGCGCCCCGACCTGATCGTCGCCTGCATCCACTGGGGCGACGAGTACCGGCTGCATCCGAACGCCGCACAGCAAGACCTCGCGACGTTCCTGATGCGGCAGGGCGTATCGCTGATCGTCGGGTCGCACCCGCACGTGCTGCAACGCATGGAGCGCCGACCGGCGCCCGACGGATCGACGCAGCACGTGGTTATCTATTCGCTGGGAAATTATATTTCAAACATGTCGGCCGGCAATACCGACGGCGGCGCCATGGCGCATATCCGTCTGGTGAAGGATCACAGCGGCGTCCGTATCGACGAGTGCTGCTACCGTTTCGTATGGACATACAAACCGTCGGTCGACGGGCGGAAACGCTATACGATACTGCCCATCGCCGACGTTGAACCGGCGCCCGACACGTTCACCCCTGCCGAGTCCCGGGCGGTCGCCGGATTTGCCGCCCGTATGCGGGAACTCTACAACCGGGAGTCGACCGGCTTTACGGAATGCCTATAACCCCTACCCTATCGGTAATGAACGAAAAATTAATTCTAATAGACCGCATTGACCCCGTCGAATTGTACGGCGTCAATAACCACCTGTACGCCCGGCTGGCCGCGCATTTTTCAAAATTAAAAATCGTAGCCCGCGGCGACCGTATCAAAGTATTCGGCGAGCCCGGCGAAATCGAAGACTTTGAAAACAAACTGGCGCAGCTCATCGACTACCGCCTCCGCAGCGGACGCCTGACGGTCGACGACGTCGACCATCTGCTGGCCGGCGGCCTGCCCGAACAGCCCGGCGACCTGCCGCCCGACGTGCTGGTGTACGGCACCGACGGGCGCATCATCCGAGCCCGCACCGCCAATCAACGAAAATTAGTAACCGCCTGCGAAGAAAACGACTTGCTGTTTGCCGTCGGCCCGGCCGGATCGGGAAAAACCTATACGGCGATCGCATTGGCCGTGCGGGCTTTGAAAGACCGGCGGGTGAAACGGATTGTCCTCACCCGCCCCGCCGTCGAAGCGGGCGAACGCCTGGGCTTCCTTCCGGGCGACATGAAGGAAAAACTCGACCCCTACCTCCAGCCCCTCTACGACGCGCTCCACGATATGATCCCCTCCAAAAGATTAGAGAAGTTCATCGACGACGGCACCGTACAGATTGCCCCCCTCGCCTACATGCGCGGCCGCACGCTCGACAACGCCTGCGCCATCCTCGACGAAGCGCAGAACACCACCGTCGGGCAGCTCAAAATGTTCCTCACCCGGATGGGACACAACGCCAAATTTATCGTTACCGGCGACGTTACGCAAATCGACCTCCCCCGTCGAGCCGACTCCGGCCTCTCGCGCGTCATCAGCTGGTTGCAGCCGGTGAAGGGCATCGGGCTCGTTACCTTCGACCGCCGCGATATTATCCGCCACGCCTTAGTAAAAGAAATTGTGAAAGAATTTGAAAAAAACGAGAACGGGGAAGGGAGTTAAAGGAGTTAGAGTAGTTAGAGTAGTTAATGGAGTTAATGGAGGGGCGTAGGCCATGCGCCCGTACGAATAACGACCCGTTGGCCGCCCGCCATTCATCTCCTATAGGGGAAAGGTCGTATATTTTTTTCATAAAGCGCCCCTGTTAGCCGGAGAGGTTGCGGCAGGCGGTGCCGGGTATGAAAAGGCCACCATCCTCTCTTTTCCGTTCATGTCCCTGCGCACTTCGACGTTCGTAAAACGGCAGGAGGTAAACAACGCTTTTACGTCGCCGCCCAATGCCTCGTTGATTTCCACAAATCCCGTTCCGCCGGCGCGTAAATGGCATTTAGCGAAGCGGGCTATGGCGCGGTAGAAAATCAGCGGATCGTCGTCGTCTACAAACAGGGCTTCGGGTGGCTCGTAGCGTAGCACGTTGGGGTGCATCTGCGCTTTTTCGCTTTGGCGCACGTAGGGCGGGTTGGCTATCAGGCAGTCGATTTTCCGGTCGAATGCCGGCGCGGCGAGCAGATCGCACCGGAAGCAATGCACCGCCACGCCATTGCGTATCGCATTGCGTTGCGCGATTTCCAGCGCCGCCGGCGAACGGTCGCAGGCATAGACGTCGGCCGCCGGCAACATGGCGGCCAAAGCGACGGCTATACAGCCGCTGCCGGTACATAAATCAACGATGGTGAAAGGCGCTCCGCCCTTCCTGCGCCCTGTGCTCCGGCTTAGGCGCTGCTTCGCGCTGTCGGCAGCCCACAGCGTCAGTTCCTCCGTTTCGGGACGGGGGATCAGCACGTCGTCGGTAACGGTTATCGGAAAACCGCAAAACAGGGCTTCGCCGGTGATGTATTGCAGGGGTTTGTAGCGGAGCAACGCGGCGACGGCGACCTGTATCCGGTCGGCCGTCGCGGGGGGGAGGTTCGTATCGGGCGAGGCGTACAAATGGGCGCGCGACAGGCCGGCAAAGTGCGACAGCAGGGCATACGACAGCGCCCGCGCTTCGTCGTCCGAATAGGCCGGCTGTAGTTGCCGCACGGCTTGCCGATGGAGGGTTGCCACCGTCACCGGTTGCAGCGCTTAGTACTGGTAAACTACTTCGTTGGCGGCCGAAATAATCTGGTAGAACGACCGGTTCGATTCTTCGAGGAAGCCATCGTTCGAGGCACGCACCGCAATCATATCGACATATTCGTTGTTGATTTTGGATACCCTCAGGGGATAGTACGAAAATGCGGCGTCAAACTGTTTTAGCGCAAGCCATTTCCCGTCGGGGCTGAGGGTGCTGGCAAAGGCGCCGATTTTATTGTCGCCGGCCGATACCCGCCGGCCTGCGGCGTCAGTCAGCGTATTATAGGCGCCATACACATAAAACTGGTCGTTGGTTTTGATGATATTCGATACATAGCCGATAAACGACAGTTCGGTCGACCAGCTCGGCGTCAAATCGGTTTTCAGCCTGACGAGGAGCAAGGCGTCGTTGCTGAGGGCGTAGGGGGTCAGGGCAGTCCCTTTGAAGGCCAGCAAAAAGGTTTCGCCGATATCGTCGTACAGCAATTTGCGGGGCACGGCCGTGGGGGTCAGCCGGACGTTCTTTTTCACGCTCCCGCTGCCGTCGAGCAGGTAGATATAGTTGCTGAATGCGTCTTTGCCCGCTTCGTTTTTGGTGATGGCCGTTACCACGACAGCCAGTCCGTTGTCGACGCCGGCGGAGAGGAGGCCGTGATTTCGCCCCTCGTGCTTATCGAAGGTGGTCAGCCATTCGACGGCCGATGCTTCGCTGTTCAGCAGGGCGGCAAAGGCGAGCGTTTCTTCCGGCGATTTGGCATACGAGCCGGTTACGAACACTTTTTTATTGTCCAATACGGTTTTTGCATGAATAAAGTAGCCTCTTTGCCCCACCCTGTTGGGGAGCACGACGGCGGTAAAAAGCGGCTCGTCTTTATACTGGATGGGCTTCATTGATTCGTCGGTCAGGAAGGCGTTCCACACGTTGTTCTTATAGGCGTCGAGGGCTGTCCGCAGGAGGCTGTTGTTGTTCTTCGCTTCGCTTTCCAGATAGGTTTTAAATCCGGCCAGTCCTTTGTAGTTCGAGGCAAAGAAGGCATTGTATTTGGCCACGGCTTCCGGCGCCGTGCGCGTTTCCGTCAGGGTCAGGGCTGAGTCGAGCTCCTGTTTCTTTCGGATTAAATCAAAATAATAGCTGTTGGTTTTAGCTACGTTATTGACGGTATAAAGGCTTTTGTCTACCTTGTTGTCCGCATGGTGATACAGGAAGCGTATTTTACTTTCCTGATATTTCAGCAGCGGCGCTGTCAGGGCGTTAAAATCGTACTGGTAAATTTTATTAATGACCACCGGATTGACGGTATAGTGGGCGGTTACGCCCGATTTGTCGGCGCGTTTTAATTTGGCGATTTGTCCCGTGTTGGTTTTATGAAGCTCTTCGACCTGTTTGTAGAGCACCGCCACCTCGTTATTCAGCACGCTGTTGAAGGCATCGACCCAGGCGGTAAAATCCCAAAGCACGACGTCGCGGGCTATAAAATTGGCCGACGTCAGTCCGTGCAGCCGGTATACCGACACCGGCGCGAGCGAATACCGTACCGTATAATCGGCCAGGGGGTACTCTTCCAGCGAGGTTTTCAGTTTTTCAACCCCTTCCAGCGTCGACTCGAAATCGGATTGCAGGGTGGCTACGTTTTGTTTCAGGGTATTGTCGGCTAAAAAATACAGGTCGTTCAGCCGGCTGTTTTGCCGGTTGATCTTGCCGAATGTTTCAATGCACGCATTATATTTATCGGTGCATTGGGCGAGGTATTGCCAATTCTGCTCCACGTATTTTTTATACTCCAGCACGTCGTTCAGCCGAGTCTGTATATCCTGTTTGATATTTTCGTATGATCGTTCGCCGACGGTAGACTGATAGTACTGGCCGTTGTTTTTTGCTTCCTTGGGGGTAAAATAGTGCAGCGCCAGCGAGAGGTAGGTTTTGGCGTCGGCCATACACTGGGCGGTATTTTGCCTTTGCAGAAACGGGTCGTACTGGCGCATCATC
>JAIRMW010000109.1 GCA_031258415.1 Prevotellaceae bacterium | reverse complement strand
GCGCGAGCATTTGTTTTCTCACGGGGGCAAAGGTAAACCTATTTTTTGAATTGTGCAAATTTTTTTTGAAGGAGTTAATGGAGTTAGAGGAGTTAAAGTAGGCCTGCGGGCGCCAATGAACAATGAATAATTGCCGTCGGCTTCAGCCGACGGACAAAAAAGGAGAACCAAATCTATTGGGGGCTTTCGCCGGGCCGTCGATGCGGGGGCTAAAGCCCCGCGAATAGGGAGCGCCCTCCACTTCTTACCGGCGGTTTTAACCGCCGGCAATCATTGTTCATTAATCATTGTTCATTGTAACGCTTTCGCGTTTACCTTTGCCCAAGTATCTTTCAGCGTTACGGTACGATTGAATACCGGATTGTCGGGCGTGGAATCGGGGTCTACGGTAAAGTAGCCCAGCCGCTCAAACTGTAGGTGAGTCAGGGGCTGTAATCCTTTTAGGGCGGGTTCGATGAAGGCGGCGACCGTGCGCAGCGAGAGGGGGTTTAGAAAGTCTTTGTAGTTCTTGCCTTCGGGGATGGCGTCCATGCGTGCTTCGGAGAACAGGCGGTCGAACAGACGTACTTCGGCCCGTTGGGCATGGGGAACGGAAACCCAATGGATGGTTCCCTTCACTTGTCGGGTATTGCCTGTGCCGCTGCGGGTTTCGGGATCGTAGGTGCAATGCAGTTCGACGACGTCGCCGGCCGCGTTTTTGACGACCTTTTCGCATTTTATTATATAGGCGTAGCGCAAACGCACTTCCCCGCCCGGCGTGAGCCGGAAATATTTTTTCGGCGGATTTTCCATAAAGTCGTCGCGTTCGATATACAATTCGCGGCTGAATGGGGTTTTTCGTTTGCCGGCGCTTTCGTCTTCCGGGTTATTTACGGCGTCGACGTTTTCCGTCAGGTCTTCGGGGTAGTTGGTGATGACGATTTTGAGCGGATTCAGCACGGCCATCCGGCGCATCGCCTGTTTGTTGAGGACGTCGCGGACGCACCATTCGAGCAGCGACAGTTCGATGACGTTATCGTGTTTGGCCACGCCGATTTTATCGGCAAACAGGCGGATGCTTTCAGGCGTATATCCCCGGCGACGCATGCCGCAAATGGTAGGCATGCGCGGGTCGTCCCAGCCGGAGACATGATTTTGCTTCACTAATTCCAGCAGGTTCCGCTTACTCATAATGGTATAGGTGAGGTTGAGCCGTGCAAACTCGTACTGTCGCGAGGGGAAGATCGCCAGTTGCTCAATAAACCAGTCGTACAGCGGGCGGTGCACATCGAACTCCAGCGTACAGATGGAGTGCGTTATTTGTTCAATGGAGTCGCTTTGCCCGTGCGCATAGTCATACATGGGGTATATGCACCACTTGTTGCCCGTCCGGTGGTGGTCGGCATGGATGATGCGATAGAGGATCGGGTCGCGCATCAGCATGTTTGGGTGCGCCATATCAATTTTGGCCCGCAGCACCTTTTCGCCGTCGCCAAACTCGCCGTTTTTCATCCGAATAAACAGGTCGAGGTTTTCTTCGACCGAACGATTGCGGAAGGGACTGTTTTGTCCGGCTTGCGTAACCGTTCCGCGCATGGCTCGAATTTCATCCTGTGTTTGGTCGTCTACGTAGGCTAATTTTTTACCGATGAGCAGGCATGCCCATTCGAACAGTTGGTCGAAATAGTCCGACGCATAGTATTCGCCGGCCCATTCAAATCCCAGCCAGCGGACGTCTTCCTTAATGGAATCGACATATTCCACGTCTTCCTTGACGGGGTTGGTATCGTCGAAACGCAGGTTGGTTTTGCCGCCGTATTTTTTAGCCAGTCCGAAATTCAGGCAGATGCTTTTTGCATGTCCCACGTGTAAATAGCCGTTTGGCTCCGGCGGGAAGCGCGTCAGGATACGTTGATGTTTGCCCGAAGCCAGATCGGATTCAATAATTTCTTCCAGAAAATGCAACGGGCGTTCGGGGGGCGAGGCTGGCGTCGCCGCTTGTGTCATGGCCATAAAATCACGCATTGGCGTTGGCGACGGGCGGCCACGCACACGGCCGCCCGTCGTCGCCGCAATTTATTTACTCTTGTCGTTTTGTTTGCTTTTGCGGGAATACAGGTCATATACAATCGGCGTACTGACGAACAGCGTCGCGTAGATACTGGCGAGGATGCCGACGACTAATGCGACGGCGAATCCGCGGATGACTTCGCCGCCGAAGATGGCGATGGCAATCAGCACGACCAGGGTGGTGCCGCCGGTGTTGAACGTGCGCCCCAGGGTGCTGTTCAAGGCTTCGTTCACATTGATGAACAGTTCCCGTTTCGGGTACAGCGTCCGGTATTCGCGGATGCGGTCGAAAATAACCACCGCGTCGTTAATCGCATATCCGATGATGGTCAGGACGGCGGCAATAAAGGTTTGATCCACGTCGAGGCTGAAGGGCAAAACGCCGGAGAAAATGGAGAAGAACCCAATCGTAAACACCGTACAGAAGACCAGTCCGATTACGCCGCCGGCGCCCCAGTAGAAATTGCGGAACCGCCCGGCAATATACAGGAAGATGGCGAGCAGCGCAATGATCACGGCAATCACGGCGTCGCGTTTAATATCGTTGGCAATGGTTGGCCCGACGAAGTCGGAGCTGATAATCCCGTTGGGGTTTTCCAGCGTCGAAATAAATTCGGTATGGGTAATATCCGATGCAAAGAAGGGTTTCAGCGCCCGGTACAGTTTTCCCACGACGAGGTTGTCTACCGAATCCGAAGCATTTTCGATCATATAGGTCGTGGTGATTTTTACCTGACTGCCGCCGCCATACTGTTTCACTTCGGTAGCGCCGCTTTCCAATTCAGCCAGCACCGCCTCGCGCACGTCGTTGGTCGAGGCGTCGCGGTCAAAGCGGACCGTATACGTCCGTCCGCCGGTGAAATCGACGCCATAGGTAAACCCTTTGGTAAATACGAACGACAGGCTGATGACGGCAATCGCAATAGAGATGACATACGAGGTTTTGCGCAGCGTCATAAAATCAACCTTTGTATAGGCGAGGAAATCTCGCGTCAGCCTGTTGTAGAAGGAGATCATTTTACCTCTGTTCAACTGGCTTTCGAAGAGCAGGCGCGTAACGAATATCGACGTAAACATGGAGGTGATGATCCCGATGACCAGCGTGGTTGCAAACCCTTGGATGGGACCCGATCCGAACGAAAACAGCACGATACCGGTAATAATGGTCGTCAGGTTCCCGTCGATAATAGCCGAATAGGCATTCCGGTAGCCGTCGGAAATGGCTAACCGCAGGCTCTTGCCTGCCCGGAGTTCTTCTTTGATGCGTTCGTAGATGATGACGTTGGCGTCGACCGCCATCCCCAGCGTAAGCACAATACCGGCAATCCCGGGCAACGTGAGTACGGCGCCAAACGAGGCCAGCGTGCCGAACAGGAACAGCACATTGGTGATAAGCGCTACATTGGCCGCTACGCCTGCGCCGTTGTAGAAGAACAGCATGTAGACCAGCACGAGGAGGAACGCAATGAAGAACGACAGTAGCCCGGCATTGATCGACTCCTGCCCGAGCGACGGCCCTACGACGGCTTCCTGCACGATGCGGGCGGGGGCCGGGAGCTTACCCGATTTTAATACATTGGCCAAATCGTCGGCCTCGGGGATAGTGAAGTTGCCCGTGATTTGCGAACGTCCGCCGGTGATTTCCTGATTGACGCGCGGGTAGGAATACACGGCTCCGTCGAGGACAATCGCCACACAGCGGTCGATATTTTCGCCGGTCAGACGCGCCCAGATACGGGCGCCCTCCGAGTTCATCGTCATATCAATCTCGGGAGAGCCGCTATTGGAAAACGCTTTCCGGGCGTCGGACACCACGCCCCCGTCGAGCGGCGCTTTGCCGTCGGCGGTATTTTTGATAGCAATCAATTCGTAGATCGTGCCCGATTTATCCTCCTTCATCGGTTTGACGCTCCACATCGGGATAAAATCGCGGGGGAAGAGGGCTTGTATTTGCGGCATGCGCAGCCATGCGCCGATCTTTGCCGTATCGCGATAATGAGCGCGGCCGATACAGGCTCCCGGCGCCAGCGAATTATTTTGCAAGACCGCCGGATTTAACGCCATAAACAGCGGATAGTCCCGCTGTCCGCTTTGCGAGGCCGCCGTCGAGGTATCGGTCTGCGCTAACTGCGAAAACAGGTCGTCCGACGCCGCCGCCGACGTATCGTCTTCGGCAGGCGTTTCGGCCAGCTGCATTTCCTTAATAAGATTGTTGGCTTCGGTCAGGGCTTTGTAGAGTTCGCCATTCTCATAGGTCGTCCAGAACTCCAGCGACGCCGTTCCCTGCAGGAGTTTGCGGACGCGCTCCGGTTCCTTGATACCGGGCAGTTCGACTAAAATACGCCCCGAGTTGGCTAACCGCTGGATGTTCGGCTGCGTAACGCCAAAGCGGTCGATACGGTTGCGCAGAACGTTAAACGAATTGGCGATGGCGCTTTCGGAATCTTCGCGAAGGATCGACAGCACCTCGGCGTTGCTCAGCGAGCCGGCGGTCTTGCGGACATATTGCAACTCGTAACTGAACTCGTCGGCCAGCGAACGCCCCGGAGCAAGCTCATTCCACGCCTCGCCAAGCAGCGATACAAACTCGCCTCCGGAGGTGTTATACCGCTGTACGGCGGCCGCCAGCGCGGCGTCGAACGGCGGCGAAGTCTGCTGGTTGGCGAGCGCCTTGACGATATCGACCACCGATACTTCGAGCATCACGTTCATCCCCCCGCGGAGGTCGAGACCGAGGTTCAATTCTTTTTCCTTACATTCCTTATAAGTGAATGCAAAAAATACGTTCTCGGAGGACATCGAGTCTAAGAAAAACTTTTCCCGTTCGGTATAGACCGAGTCCGATTTGAACTTCTTATTAAACTCGTCGACAGCCGCGTATTCATCCGACTGTTCATAGTTTTGAACCGCCGCCCGGGCATAGTCCCGCGCATACCCTTCTTCGATGCGCGTAACGACCGTAAACGACAGTTGATAAATGCACGAAAGAGCTATTACGATAGCTATCCAAAAGATAAGGCCTTTATTCTGCATAATGTGTAATTTATAGTTTAAGTATGACGTCTTTTATATAGTAATTATTCAGGGGCGCAAAGGTAACATATTTTTTGGAAATAAGGAAACATTTCCTTGAATTGCGGCGACGCAAAGGCAAATATAAAATCCGCCCATTCGTTAAACGGCTGTTCATAGAACGTCCGCAGCGTGCCGCCCGCTCCCCCTGTCGGGAAACGACCTGCTCCCCCTGCCGGAAAACGACATGTTCTCCCGCCGACCTGAGAGACTCGTTTTAATACAGCCTCCCTTTTATTGCTCCCAACCAAAACATCCTTGCACTCGGGTTCCGCAAGGTAGACATCGCCCTCCGCATGCTATACATTGCCCTCCGCATGCTAGACATCGCCCTCTGCAAGGTAGACATTGCCCTCTGCAAGGTAGACATTGCCCTCTGCAAGGTAGACATTGCCCTCTGTAAGGTAGACATTGCCCTCCGCATGCTAGACATTGCCCTCCGCATGCTAGACATTGCCCTCTGCAAGGTAGACATTGCCCTCCGCATGCTAGACATCGCCCTCCGCAAGGTAGACATTGCCCTCTGCAAGGTAGACATCGCCCTCCGCATGCTAGACATTGCCCTCCGCATGCTAGACATTGCCCTCTGCAAGGTAGACATTGCCCTCTGCATGCTAGACATTGCCCTCTGCATGCTATACATTGCCCTCTGCATGCTAGACATCGACTAAAACACAGTTGCTTGCACTCGGCGTCCTCCAAAAACAAAAGAGCCTGCTTCGATAAGCAGGCTCTTCCGTCGTATAGTATAATGGCAATCTAAAAACGGTGGATTAGAAGTAGCGCGGGGTGCTGTATTTCCGCTTGGCGCCGGTC
>JAIRMW010000082.1 GCA_031258415.1 Prevotellaceae bacterium | reverse complement strand
TCATCTCTGTAATGAGTTGCAAACTCTGTTGTTCGGTAAATTTTGTTTCCATGAATGGGTCTGATAAAATAATTTATGGTGCAAAGGTAAATAAGTTTACGGTATAAACCAAATTTTATTTCAAAAAAAGAATGGCTCTTTGCAAAAAGATATGGATTGTGTATTGCAATGAATCGTTGCGCGAATGGATAATAGCAGACAATGCTCCTGTAAGGCGCCGGATATTGACACGGGAACGGTCGGTCGCTGCCGGACGTCGGGCCGCCGTCGGGGGGGCGATGGGGCGGGTTTCAATAAATTGACGTACCTTTGCGGCTTATGAACGCGACTGTCCTTTCTTCCGTATCGGTTTTTTCGCCGGATCGTTCGCCGCCGCTTGGCGCGTTTGCCGAAGGCGTGGTTATTCCGATCGACAAGCCGCTTGGGTGGACGTCGGCCGATGTGGTACGTAAAGTGAAGTTTGTTTTGCAGCGGTATACCGGCACGCGGAAGCTGAAGGTCGGGCACGCCGGGACGTTAGACCCGCTGGCGACGGGGGTTTTGCTGGTGTGTACGGGCCGCGCGACGCGGCTGGCCGAGGGGTTGCAGGCCGACGAGAAGGAGTATGTCGCCGAGATGAGGCTTGGCGCGACGACGCCTTCGTTCGACTTGGAAACGGCGATCGACGCGCGGTATCCCTGTGCGCATATTACCCGGGCGATGGCCGAAGCGGCGCTGCGGGGGTTTGTCGGCCGGCAGGAGCAGCTCCCGCCGGCGTTCTCTGCCAAGATGGTCGAGGGTCGACGGGCGTACGAATGGGCGCGGGCGGGGCGGGACGTCGCGATGCGCCTCGCTACGGTTACTGTTTATGACGCGGAGTTGCTGGCGTTCCGGCTGCCCGTCGTAACGGTGCGTATCGTGTGCAGCAAGGGGACGTATATTCGCGCGTTGGCCCGCGATTTCGGGCTGGCGTTGCAGAGCGGCGCCTTCCTGACGGCGCTCCGCCGTACCCGCAGCGGGCCGTTTAATGATAAGGAGTCCATAACGATAGAAAAATTTTTAACTTTTTTTACCGGAATCTAAAACTTTTTTCGGAAATTTGCACCTAATTTAAGGGGAAGTGTTGTTTCCATGCGGAAATCAATATACCGGCTTTTTTTGTTGTTATTAATCAAGGATACATACATGAAATTATCACAGTTTAACTTTAAGTTCTCGACCGACCTCATTGCAAAATACCCGGCCAAGTTCCGCGACGAGTCGCGACTGATGCTCGTACATCGCGACAGCGGTCGAATAGAGCACAAGGTATTTAAGGACATTGTCCGCTATTTTGAGGAAGACGATCTGGTCGTATTCAATAATACGAAAGTGTTTCCGGCGCGGCTTTATGGGAACAAGGAAAAAACAGGCGCGGAGATCGAAGTGTTCCTTCTGCGCGAACTCAACCGCGAGCAGCGGCTGTGGGATGTACTGGTCGACCCGGCGCGTAAAATCCGTATCGGCAACAAACTGTATTTTGGCGACGACGACTCGCTGGTGGCCGAGGTGATTGATAATACTACGTCGCGCGGACGTACGGCGCGGTTCCTGTTCAACGGCACCCACGAGGAGTTTAAGGACGCCCTGTTTGCCCTGGGCGAAATGCCGGTTCCGCGCTGGGTGCGCAAGCAAAACGAACCGCTTGACGAGGAACGCTATCAAACGATCGTGGCGAAGGAAGAAGGCGCGGTGGCCGTGCCGGCAGCCGGCCTGCATTTCAGTCGGGAACTGTTAAAACGAATGGAGATTAAAGGGATTAAAACCGCCGAGGTAACCCTGCACATGAGCTTGGGCAGCTTTCGCATGATCGACGTCGAAGACCTGTCGAAACACCGCATGGATTCCGAGCAGGTCATCGTCAACGAAAAAGCGATCGACATCGTCAACCACGCCAAGGCGCATAACCGGCAGGTTTGCGCGGTAGGTGTTACGGTGCTGCGGGCGATGGAAGCCGCCGTAACCACGAGCGGACGGTTAAAAACCTTCGACGGCTGGACGAATAAATTTATTTTCCCGCCCTACGAATTTTCCGTGCCGACGGCGCTGATAACCAATTTTCATTTTCCGTACTCCACCCTGTTGATGATGACGGCGGCCTTCGGCGGCTACGAGCAAATAAAACAGGCCTACGAAGTGGCCGTCAAAGACAAATACCGCTTTGGCACCTACGGCGACGCCATGCTGATCCTGTAGCCCCCATGCCCCCGACTCCCCCCTCGCCCGTTCGATTGAAAAATGGCCACCGATAAAGAGATAACCGCTATGCCGCCCGGCGCTCAGGCTACGGAGCACGCCGGGCCGGACGTCGTATACTACATGGCCCTCGAGCGCATCCCCGGCGTCGGCAGCACGCTGGCAAAACGCCTCATTGCCCACTGCGGGAGCGCCGAAGCGGTATTTCGCGAGAAAAAATCCGTGTTACAGAAAATTCACGGTATCGGCGTCCTCCTTGCGCAGGAAATCGTCGAGCAGCAGGTCGTGCAAAAGGCCGAACAGGAATATGCGCGATTGCAAACATCCGGCTACCGCGTGCTTTGCTATACCGACGACGCATATCCTGAGCGCCTGCGACAGTGCGACGACGGGCCTGTGGCGCTGTTTGTCAACGGGACGGTCGATTTCAACCGCCCGAAAGTATTGAGCATCGTCGGGACGCGCTATGCGACCGCCTACGGAATAAAATGGTGCGAAGAACTGCTGGCACAAATGGCCGGCAGCGGATATTCGCCGGTCATCGTAAGCGGACTGGCCTACGGCGTCGACGTCTGCGCCCACCGCGCCGCCCTGCGCCATCGACTGCCGACCGTAGCCGTTATGGCCACCGGATTAGATAAAATATACCCCTCGTCGCATCGTGCGACGGCCATGAAAATAATAGAAGAAGGCGGGGCATGGGTCACGGATTTCTTTCTGAAAACGGAGCCGGAACGCACCAACTTTCTGCGCCGGAACCGGATTATTGCCGGCTTATCCGACGCCACATTAGTCGTCGAATCGGGCGCCAAAGGCGGCGCTTTGATAACCGCCCAACTAGCCCTCTCGTACAACCGCGATGTGCTGGCGTTGCCCGGCCGCGTAACCGACGACCGTTCGCGCGGCTGCAACCAGCTTATCCGAAGCAATCGGGCGGCGCTGGTCGAAAGCCTTTCCGACCTTGAATACGTGTTAGGCTGGGAATGCCGACCATCGGTCAAAGAACGCCACCCAACGCTTTTTACCGTGCTCACGGACGACGAACAGCGCCTCGTCGACGCGCTGAAAGATCAAGGAACTAAAACCATTGATGCGCTTTACTACGAAACCCGTATCCCGATGGCGAGCCTGTCGTCCGTCTTACTTTTGCTGGAAACGAAAGGCCTGATACGCTCCCTGCCCGGCAAGCAATTTGTGTTGAAGTGAACCCCGACGGTCGTACCCGTCATGTCCTGACATAGGTTGACAGCTAAAAGGAGGAAAAATATATCCACGTTGAGGCAACTTATCAGTGAACGCGACATGTATATATGCGACAGGAGCAAATATCAGGGCCAGCTTACCGATCAGAAGCGCTTTATGGACGAGAAAGACTATGCGCAGAAATCCGGCCGCATGAAGCGTTTAATTGATGGGCTGGATACGGCAATCACCGGCATTGACGAGAAAATTCGGGCACTGATAGAGGGCGATGCCGATCTTACGCGTCAACGTGAACTGTTGTGCTCATGGCGTGGGCGAGCGGACGGCCGTGAAAATGATTGTGGAGACGAATGGATTCCGCGATTTTGACAATGCCCGCAAGTTCTGTTGTCATGCCGGGGTTGCGCCGTTCAAGTATGATTCGGGCTCGTCGGTGCGTTCCCGGTGCAGGGTCTCGCAACGGGCAGACAAAAGTATTAAGGCGCTTTTGCACATGGCGGCCCTGATCGTCTCCACCAGAAT
>JAIRMW010000038.1 GCA_031258415.1 Prevotellaceae bacterium | reverse complement strand
GACCGACGCGCCGTAACAAACCGTATCGCTGCCGGCGTCGATCGAGCCGGGAAAGAACTCGGGGTGAATGTGCAGCGTCTGCGGGCTGCTCGTGTTTGTGCATCCCGACGAAAGCTCGGTGATCCTGACCGCGTAGCTGTAAGTGCCGGGCAGGGTGAAGGGGAAGTAGATGGGAGCGCCGGCGCCCAATTCCTCCGCGCCTTCGCTTTGGCTGTTCACCGGATTAACTAACTGGTAGCTGTAGCCGCTCAGCCCCCACAGGGACAGGGCGCCGCTGCCGCAATAGACGCCGCCGGAGAGCGCGGGCGGGGTCGGCTTGCCGCCCACGGCTATAAACGTCGAGATGCTGTCGAGGCAGCCGTGCTCGCTCATTACCCGCACCCATACGGTGCTGCCGCCGTCGGGGATCGTGAAACGATACGTGCCGGAGGAACTGTAGGAGCAGCTTGCGCCGCTAAACCGGCACTCAAATTCGGGGAGCGTATCGTTGCCGGTGTGGTAGGGATTGTGGGCGCAACCCTCGCAGGTATGGGTAAAGCAGTACGAGGCGCCGCCGCCGGCGACAACCGTCACAACGCTGCCCGAACATACCGTGTCGGGCGCGGAAACGAACGCCGGCACAGGCATCGGGTAGACTTTTATCGCCGTTGTCGCAGTTACCGTGCAGCCGGCGCCGTTGCGCACATATATATTATAAGTGGTATCACTCGTCGGGGCGACCCTTGCGGTCGGCGCCGCCTGCCACGTCTGGCCGCCGTCGAAGCTGTATTCCGACGCGCCGGTGGCCGTAGCCGTGAGCGCCGCCGTATCGCCTGCGCAAATGGTATCGGGCGTGGCGACGAAGGCCGTAACGACCGGTCTCGCCGGCACGAGCCCCGGACAGCCGGTGGCGTCGGTCAGGACGTCGATGCAACCGGTGAAGGCGCGGACGCCCGGCGCCAGCGTATCGCCATTGACCACGAAGGGCGGCGTACCGTGCAGCACGTAATGCCCGGCGCCTTCGGTGGCGTTGGGCGGGTAGTCGGAGGCGTAGGCGCACCAGTTGAACTTCGCGCCGTTGAGGTCGGGGCTTAGCGACACGGTGAGCGTCGAACTGAACGGGACGGCGCCCGTATGCCCGTCGAGGTAAAAGCCGCGTCCGTTGAGCGAAGAAGGAATGACCGTGCCCGCGCCGAGCGGCGGCGCCACGGCGGTAATGGTAGCGGGACGCCACGCGCCCACCGAGTTATCGGGATTAATCGGCTGGACGTCGACAAACAGCCAGACCGTATCGCGGTGGCGAGGAGATGTAGGCGCGGCGTCCCAGAAAACCTCGAACGTAACGGTAGGAGGCGTCGCGGAATAATTGGCGCCAAGATGTTGAATTTCGACCTCGATCGACTGTCCGAAAACAGGCGTTAAACAGAGGAATAACAAGGGATACAGAAATATTTTTCTCATCGTTTTATGAATATTATGTGTGTTTATTGATTTTTACTGTGTTTATTTGTTGTCTTGGGGGGCGTTATAACGGAAATGGGCGTCTATCGTTACTTCTGATAATATACATTATCGGAAGTGAGCTTGTAATAATAACAAAAACAGAGGCTTGATATGACGACACAGAGGAAAGACGGAACTCAAAAAAAGACGGGGGACAGACAAAAATCCCCCTTAAAACACATTTATAATACGCTTGACTTTATAATTTTGAAAAAATATTTTGGAAAGAGTGTTCGGACTACTTCCGATAATGTATATTATCAGAAGTAAAACAAAGGTACGAGAAAATTCCGAAAGTGCAAAAAACGAGGGCGTAAGAAGGGAAAAAAAAGGGCGGCGCTTTCAACAGGCTGTTCGTAACGCGAAGCAAATCGCAGAAAAACCTTATTTCCCCCTTATTTAAAAAACAAAACAACGGTAGTAGCACGGAAAGTCCCCCCACCTCCGAACCTTATACCCTTATTTCAATGAATAATGAACAATGAATAATGGGCGTTCGGCAACTCACCCCCGTATGCTCAAGCACACAGTTATTCAACGCATAGGGTCTCAAGAATTTTTGCAACCTTCCCTTATAATTTTTCGGGGAGAAATTTTATCCGTCGGCGTGTAAATTCAAAATTTTCATGTATATTTGCATTACTATCATATTTGATTATGGAGACTAATAATACACTAATTGCTCAGGCAATCGCTGAAATAATAGTGAAGGAGTGGGAAAAACAAGAATTGTCGTATCTCGGTTTTCCCCAATCGTTTCGGCAAACGCTGATAGCCGACCTAATACCGCAGACACACAGTGTTGCGATCAATATTCATGTGCTTCGTAAAGAATTAGTGCCGCTTTTGTATGCTCGAATTGGGTATGCCCATTTTGTGGAACAGCAGAAGCAAAAAGAGACGAAAAATCCTTTTGCACGAACACTTCGCATTCACTTACAGCAACAACTCGATTGCCTTCGAGAAAAGTCGGTACCCTCTGAACTGGATACTGCGATAAAAGTTCGGCGGAGTTTGTCGTTTTTCCTTACGACATTGATTTTTAACGACATTTTTCAACTATTTTATTATTCCGACAGGAAGTTTTCCACCCCGGACGAACTCAAGCGCTATTTTTGGAATGAAATTTTGAAAATGTATCCGCTTCGTTTCGACCAGTTTATTGTACAATTGCGTCGTAACGATAACGATTTTTGGCATTGCGTGTACGAGTTGCTAAATAAAATCGCAATCAGTGTCACAAAATCGAAAATTTGGTCATCTACGTATAGAGACATCGCAAAAGACGAAGTTGTTACCGAAAGTTATGTGGAACTGAGTAAGAAAGTGCAGATGCAGAAAGTAGTGTTTAACGATGCCGTTCATTTTCGAAACTATGCATATAAGGTATGTATCAATAAAATACATGAATATTGTCGGAAAAATAAGCAAGACGAAATTACGGGTGAATTGGATGCCTCCGTTTTCCATTTAGTTGATAAGAGCAGTGAAGCTTCTGCTTCGTTGCCTATTGATTACGATGTTGAAAATGAATATGCGATGGCCCAATTGGCCGCCGTCATCTTGCTCGATACGCGTCATCCGCTGCACAAGCGGCTGGTGGATAAACGGCAGGACAAAGTAAATTTGTTGATAGACGTGTCGGTAAACGGGCTTTCGTACGACGAAATTATTAATGAACGCTATAATGGCGCAATTCTTTCGGATAGCGAGCGGAAACGCTTGAACGAAAAACTGCGGCAGGAATGTACAAGAACGAAAAAAAATGTATTAAAACACTTAAAAACAATTCTTCAGGAATCATGAGCAAGTGCATTCATTCGAGAGGGAAATTGATTCAATGCTACCTTTTAAATCAATTAGGCGACGAGCAGGAAAAAATCTTTCAAGAACACCTTTTATCGTGTAAAGATTGCCGTGCGCAGGTCGATGCTGTCCGGAAACTGGCGCAAACGCTACAATCCGAGGAGCAGACGCAGACCGCGCATAGTGTGGTCTGGAAAACGATCCTGGCAGCGGCAGCCGTATTGTTGCTGCTTTGCTCCGGCGCATTATTATTCCTTAAACATAATCTGCCCGACAGCGTACCTCCGCCAAACATGACAGCCGACACGCCGATCGATACTGCCGACCGGATAAAAACGCCTACTCCCGTGTTGCCTGTTAAGCCGACAGTCCCGGCAAGCGCCGACAATACGCCGGTAAAAAAGAAATCACCCGGAACCAAAAACAAACCAAGCCGCGATACGCTCGAAACCAAAAGCAACGATAACAGCCGGACGGATGTATTAACGCCTATTATGGCTGTGCCCAGGCCGCATTATGCTTCTTCCGACTCGGTTGATACGGAATAAATTTTTAAAAATATTTTTTTCTACTGTCACAAACGAAAAAAAAGTGTCATTATACTTTAAAGTAAAAAACAGGACAAACAAACAATTTAATTTTTTATAAACACTAAAAATGTAACAAATCACATGAAAACACGTTATTTATTTATTACGATTTGCGTTGCAGGGCTTACGTTGCTTGCAACAAGTTGTGGCGGATCTAAAAAGGTTGCTACGATGGACAAGGACTCCGACATGGTAGAACAAATTGACCCGTTTGTAGGATCAGAGTATCAAACGGACAAGAAGTTTTTCCGGGCAGTGGCGCAAGGTGTCAGTACCGATCGAACCATTGCTGAAAAGATTGCGATTCAGAATGCGAAAACAGCTATTGCCGGCGATATACAATCGGTTGTGCAGGAAGCGACAAAGCAGTATTTGCGAAATCACGGGATTGACGAAGTGTCGGATGCCGGTACTAAATTCCAGGCCGAAAGTGTGATTGCCGTACAACAGGTATTGTCGAACGTCGTAAACAAAGGCAAAAAGCTTTATAAATCGAAATCGACCAATCAATATACTTGTTTCGTCGCATTGGAAATGGCTCACGAAGACATTGGTAAATCCTTAGGCAGCAGGATATCGCAGGAAGCCAAAGACCGACTGGATTTTGATGAATACCAGTTTAACAAGGAGTTTGACAAAGCGATGGAATTGTTCAACGCGCGTAAATAACATATCGTTAGTATAAGGCGTGTAAGTCTGTGGAATAGCCGAGGGAGTTACACGTCCTATCGCGTAAGCATCGAAACCGTTGGTGTTTTAGCTCTTAACAATTCGACAAATGAGACGGAACCTTCTGACAGTAATGCTACTGGCTAACGCTACATGGCTTGCGGCACAATACCGGGATATTCCGGTTAAGGGAGCGCAGGGCGAGTGGACGGTAAGTAATATTACCCCCGAGGAAGCGACCGAAAAAGCCTTGGTTGAAGCTAAAATCAATGCGTTGAGGAAGTCCGGGGTGGAAGAAAACGTATCGTCTATGGCTACGTTGTTTTCCGACAACAGCGGCCAAGCCTACGCGGAAATATCGACCAATGAAACGCGGGGAACGATTATCGACTTTGCAATAGTGGAACAAAAGCCGGAGATTATTACCATGGACGGCACAAACATGGTGCGGATGAAGGTAACGATTGACGCTACTGTCCGTATCTACGAAAAAAGCGCCGACCCTTCGTTTGCGATTAAGATAAAGGGTATAAAAGCGGTATATGCACAGGATGCGTCCCTTTCGTTTAGCGTTACGCCAAATAAAAAAGGCTATTTAAAAATATTTGTTTTTGAACATGACCTTTCCGGCGCCTTGCTATATCCTAATCCCGATGAACCAAACCGGCTGTGCGAGGCGGGACGACAGATCGATTTTCCAACCACCAACAGGATTACCTACCGGCTGACGAAACACAATCCCTTGTCGGACGAAGAAACGAATCGGATGATTGTGGTGTATACAAAAGATGATGTGCCTTATATGAAAACACAAATGGATTATCATTCGGTGTTGAATTGGCTGGCGCGTATCAGTCCCGACCGGCAAACAGCCGGTTTTGTGCAATACAAGATTAGTAAGAATCAACGAGTATTATGAAGACGAATTATTACAGATTAACCGTTGCGGCGCTATTGGTCGTCATACCGGTTGCGAGTTATGCACAAACGGATAGTTTCGAGAGGTATAAACAGGAAAGGGCGCAGCAATTTGAAACGTATAAACAGGATCGACAACGCGAATTTGCCGAATATCTTAAGCAGAAGTGGACAGAATATGAGGTGTATATGGGGCGAAAAAAACCGGTAAAACCACAGCCGGTAGAGCCGCCCGTAGCAGATCCGGATATTGACATTCCCGACGCCGAACTGCCGGCGTTGCCCGACGTGATAACGCCGCCGAAAGCAACGCCTTTGGAGCCGGAAGAACCCGAACAATCAACCGGCGTGCAGTACGAGAAAACCACTGTTAGCGTATTGGGTCATACTTTAACAATCAAGTACGACAAGGCTTTTTTGGTAACGCTGCCCAGCGTGTCGGAAGACGAAGTAGGCCATTTCTGGGCTACGCTCGCCGAAGCCAATTATCCCGAGTTTGTTTATCAGTGCCTGCTTATTAAAAAGATTTATGCGCTGAGCGACTGGGGCTATTATTTGCTGGTTAAAGAAATCGCCGCAAACATATATCCGTCGTCGCAGCCGGACGAAAGACGGATATTTATTGCCTTTGTGCTCGATTGCAGCAACTATAAAGTACGCCTTGCAACCGAAACGGCGAGAAACGAACTGGTATTGTTATTGGCTATTGACGATGAAGTATATGAACTGGCGTCCATTATTGTGTCGGGCGACCGGTACTACCTTGTCGAACGCCCTGCGGTCGCCGCCATGTCGACATACCCCGACGACGAAAGACGGGCAAAAAAGCAGGGGCTCCGGCTAGCCAATACCGCCGCGTTGCAAGCCGCTTACAGCGGGAGCAAACAAGCATTTAACAGCAAAACGTTCGACAGCGCATTCGAAATCGTATATAATCCCTATGCGCTTGCCTTTTACAGCCGGGTGCCTGCAACGAACTTGTCGGTTTACTTCAATTCCGACTGTTCGAGCGATGTAAACGAGTCGCTATGGGAAACGTTTATGCCCTTCCTGCAAGGAAAAAGCGACTCGGAGAAAGTGGCATTGCTGTTGCGTTTTATGCATGAAAGTTTTCCGTATAAAGCCGATGAACAGCAGTTCGGCCATGAGAAGTTCTTTTTCTACGAAGAGCTATTCACCTACCCGTACAGCGATTGCGAGGACAATTCTGTGCTCTTCGCCTACCTTGTGCGCAAACTTACCGGCCTGAAAGTAGTCGGGCTTGAGTACGACGACCATGTGGCCGTAGCCGTGTGCTTCAACGATGAAACGCCCGGTTCCTATGTTACCTACAACGACGACAAATATACTATTTGCGACCCCACCTACTTCGGCGCCCGGATTGGCCAGTGCATGCCGAAATACCTGAATAAAAGCGCCCGTATTATAGCCGTGCGGTAACGGACTTTCTTGAGACCGGCCGCGCCGGTTTGCGCTTTATCAGGGCTTATTAACGTAAAGAAACGATGAAAATCGAAGGACGGACATTGAACAACAGGAAGCGCCTAACAATAGATAGGTAACGCTTTTCTTCCCCATCGCGGGAAGCGGTTTTTTATATACTAATGCCTGTTTCTCTGTAAAGAGGCCGTCCGCAACAGGAAAGAATGATCGAAAACGATAGAAATAACTTACGTTGTAAATATTTAAAGATGAAAGGATATGAAACAGTTAGCGACAGACAGACAGTTATTTTCAATTGTAAAATCAGGAACATTTATTTTTTTTGTTTGCCTATGGTATGCCGGTACCCCATTGGCCGCGAGAACGCCAAACACGGACGACGACGACGCGCAATGGGAGTGGGTAATTGCCCCTCAATTTGAATATGTTGGTTTTTTCTCAGAAGGCTTCGCATGGGCGCGGCACAATGGCAAAGAAGGGTTTATCAACGCCGTCGGCCAATGGGTGATTGAACCGATGTTTGAAAAAGCATGGAATTTTTCGGACGGTATTGCGTGGGTCAAGCACGAGGGCAAAGAGGGTTTTATTGATACCACCGGCCAATGGGTGATCGAACCGAATTTCGCGTCGGTAGGCGCGTTTTCCGAGGGGCTGGCATGGGTGCCACACGAAGGGAAAGAGGGGTTTATCGATACGGCCGGCCAATGGGTCATCGAGCCCCAGTTTACGTCGGTAGGCTTCTTTTCCGAAGGGCTGGCATGGGCTCGCCATAACGGAAAGGAAGGATTTATTGATACCACCGGACAGTGGGTCATCGAACCGCAATTCCAGCAGGTCGGGTTTTTCTCGGAAGGTTTAGCAAGGGCTATGCACGATGGCAAAGAGGGATTTATTGATGCCTCCGGCCAATGGGTGATTGAGCCGCAGTTTACGTCGGTCAGTTCCTTTTCCGAAGGACTGGCGGAAGCGGAAAAAGACGGACTTTACGGGTTTATTGATACCGCCGGACAGTGGGTGATTGAGCCGCAATTTGAATGGGTCGGCTATTTCGCGGATGGCATTGCCCGCGTGATGCACAACGGACAGTGGGGATTTATCGACAAAACGGGCGAATGGGTCATCGAGCCGTTATTTGAGCACGTCGGATTTTTCTCGGAAGGATTGGCCAGCGCCAAACAGGGACGGATGTATGGATTTATCGACAAAACGGGGGAATGGGTCATCGTGCCGCAATTCGATCAGGTTGGTTTTTTCTCGGAAGGCATGGTGCGGGTGCTGCATAACGGTAAATGGGGGTTTATCAGCAAAATCGACCATTAAATCACTATGAAAAAACCATGGAAGAGCTATTGTAGTTGGGCGACCATCCTCTGGTGGTTGCCCGGAGCGCTTTATGCGCAGACCATACGCAACGTCGAAGCGCAGTTAATCGACGGCAAGGTGGTGGTAGCCTGTCATCTCGAAACCGGAGTACCTGTTGACCTGTCGCTTTTATACGCCGACGTCGACGGCGAGGTCTTTAAGCCGTGTATCCATATATCCGGCGACCTGCATGACCAAACCGGCGGCGACAAACAGATTGTGTGGGACTGCGGAGCGGAAAATATCATGGCCGGCGCATTCATCTTTAAGGTGGTTGTTGAGATGAGCATGGTGTTTGTGCGCGGCGGCGTTTTCCGGATGGGCTGCACGGACGAGCAGGGCGACGACTGTTATAGCGGCGAGAGGCCGGTGCACGAAGTAACGCTCAGCGATTTTTACATCGGTCGCTACGAGGTAACGCAAGCGCAATGGACGTATATAATGGGTTCCAACCCGTCGTTCTTCAAAGGCGACGACCGGCCGGTCGAGAACGTAAGTTGGCACGACGTGCAGGAATTTATCGTCAGGCTTAACGGCCAGACCGCCCACAAATACCGTCTGCCCACCGAAGCCGAATGGGAATATGCCGCTCGGGGCGGCGTGTATGGCAAAAAGTATAAATACAGCGGCGGCCATCGCTGCGACGAGGTGGGCTGGTACCGCCACAACGCCGGAGGCTCCACTCACAACGTCGGGGCTAAACAGCCGAACGAGTTGGGCATTTACGATATGTGCGGCAATGTCTGGGAATGGTGCAGCGACTGGCACGAACCGTATTCTGCGTCCGCCCGGGTCAATCCGACCGGCCCCGACACGGGGACGGATCGCGCCAGTCGGGGCGGATCGTGGTACGACGACGGCCGATACTGTCGCCTCACGATCCGAAACGCCGACACGCCGGAGAGCGCCGACACGCGGCTGGGCTTCCGGCTCGTGCGAATGTAACGCAGACTTCCTTTTGCATACGGAATGATAGACACCCTTTTTTAGATAATAGATATGAAACGTAGAGTGAACAATATGAAAAAAACGTCGGGCATCCTTCTTTTTCTTGTAGCAGCGGTCTCCCTGGCGCAGGCGCAGAGCGCCGTCAGCAAGCCCTTCCGGTTTATACTGGGGATCGACGACTATGTCCGCAGCTACGTCGTCCCGAGGATTGAGCAATGGCAGCAGCAGGGACGCTACGAATCGGCCGACGAATACCGCCGGCGCGTAACCGAAGCGCAACGCAACGAAAAGATACGCCAATTGACCGGCGAGGCCATCGACGCCTATAAACAGCTGATCGGGCAGCACGTCCGATGGGCGCCCTTGCGGATTATCGACTACGACGCCAACAGCCAGCTTTTCCTGATCCGTTCGGAGCCCTTCGGCGATTTTACCCTCTACGTGCCGCGGACGGAAGCCGAAGCGTTTGAACGGAACTTTGAATTGGCACGGAAAGTGAACCCCGACTTCTATTTTACCGACCGTAACATCCGGCTTGGCAAACTGACCTTTATAACCGCCGCCGGCGAACGCTACACGTATTATAGCGGCGACCCCCGCCGCTTCGACCCGGTACGGATGCCGTCGGCATGGCCCCCGATACGCTCGCCGGCGCTCACGCCGGTCTTCGACTCGACGCCGGCCTTTGCCCGGCAGCTTTCGACGGACAGTTCGACCAGCCCGGCGTCCGGACTCTCCGACGTCGACGTCGACATTCCCGTCAGGGAGCCCGACAACACGAATACCTACGTAGTCATTATCGGAAATGAGCACTACAAATATGAACCGCAAACGCTCTTTGCCGCAAACGACGCCGCGGCATTCTACGAATACGTAACGAAAACATTAGGCGTCCCCCCAAACAACGTCTACGGTCGAGGGCCGCTCCGCGACGCAACCGTCGGAAGCATGATGAAAGCGCTCGATTTCCTCCGAAAATCGAGCCGTGCCAAAAACGGGAATGTCCACTGCCTCTTCTATTATGCGGGACATGGCATGGCCGACAAAGACAATCGACAAACCTTCCTCCTGCCTGTCGATGCCTGCTCCGACATCCTCCACAAAACGGCTCTGAAAACCACCGACCTCTATGCCGACCTCATTGCGATGAACCCCTTGTCGGCGACCGTCTTCCTCGACGCCTGCTTCAGCGGCGTTACGGCCTCCGGGCCCTTGACTGCCCTGCACAACGGACGGGGCATTGCCATTGAATACAACCCCGACGTGCTGCATGGAAACTTAGTCGTATTCAGCGCCGCCACAGGTACCCAAACCGCCTACCCATACCGCGAAAAAGGACATGGAATATTCACCTACTTCTTACTGAAACGACTGAAAGAAACGCGAGGACACGTTACCTTCGGGGAATTGTCGGACTACCTCGTGCGGGAAGTCAAATCGTCGTCGTGGGACATTAACCGGCAAGAGCAAACGCCCTCTGTACAGGGAGGCTACGGATTGGGCGAACAATGGAAAGAATGGCAACTGCTCAAAACAGAACCCAATGAACAATGAATAATGAACAATGAATAATGGCCTGCGGCGGTACACGCTCTGTGTTCCTCTATGCTCCTCCGGGCGCTCTGTGTTCCCTTTTTCTTGCACAGAGGACACGGAGGTTGCACAGAGGGGCACAGAGGAAGGGCCGCTGCGGAGCGCATTTCCCGTCAGGGCTGAATAGCCTCCGGCCAATGGTTCATTGTTCATTAACTCCTCCGCCTCCTCCGCCTCCTCCGCCTCCTCCGCCTCCTCTAACTCCATTTCTTCATTGCATCAATAAACAAATTACTACCTTTGCAGCCTTATTTAAAGCATGCAATGATGACGATCGACAATCAGGATCCGGTATTTCGCTTAGCGGTGGAGTTTGTAAACCAGACTTCGCAACACCTCTTTTTAACCGGGAAAGCCGGTACGGGTAAGACGACTTTTCTGAAGTACATCGCGCAAAATACGCCCAAACGCGCCGTCGTCGCAGCGCCTACGGGCGTGGCCGCCATCAATGCCGGCGGCGTTACCCTGCACTCCCTCTTCCAGCTCTCTTTCGACCCCTACCTCCCTAACAGCCGCGTGAAAGACCTGTTTAAGTTCGGCAAACAAAAACAGGAACTCTTGCAGCAGGTCGAACTGCTCATTATTGACGAAGCGAGTATGCTGCGCGCCGATACGCTCGACGCCATCGACGCCACCCTGCGCTTTGTCCGGCGAAACGCCCGACCCTTCGGCGGACTGCAAATGCTCTATATCGGCGACATGTTTCAGCTGCCGCCGGTGGTCAAAGACGACGAATGGGCGCTGCTGAAAACCTGTTACGAAAGCCCCTTCTTCTTCCACGCCAAAGCCCTGCAAAAGGCGCCGCCGCTCTACCTCGAACTGAAAACCGTATACCGGCAGCGAGAGCAGGCTTTCGTCGAACTGCTCAACCGGGTACGAAACAACGAGCTCTCGGAGACCGACCGGGCGCAACTCCTCCGGCGCTACCGCCCGCATTATGTGCCGCCTGCCGACAGCGGCGCGATCATCCTGTGTACGCATAATTATCAGGCCGACCGGATTAATGCCGACCGTCTGGCCGCCATCCCCCTCCCGGCGCAGACGTTCGCCGGAAGCATCACGGGCGAATTTCCCGAGGCCGCCCTGCCTACCGAATTAAACCTCGTCCTGAAAAAAGGCGCGCAGGTGATGTTCATCAAAAACGATACGGGCGACAAACGCCGCTACTATAACGGCAAAATCGCGACCATCGTCGATATTGCCGGCGACCGCATCTATGTGCGCCCCGAAGGCGCCGAAGAACCTTTCAGCATCGAACCCGAAACGTGGGAGAATGTCCGCTATACGCTCAACAACGAACGCAATGAGGTCGAAGAAGAAGTATTGGGCGCTTTTCGGCAATACCCCTTGCGGCTGGCCTGGGCGATTACCATTCACAAAAGTCAGGGGCTGACGTTCGACCGCGTAGTGATCGACGCGGCGCAGGCATTTGCCGCCGGGCAGGCCTACGTCGCGCTTAGCCGATCGACCTCGCTCGACGGCATTACCCTCCTGTCGCCGATAACCCCGGAATGTATTCGCACCGACAGCCATGCGCTGGCGCTCTCGCGCACCGAACCGCCGCTCGACCGCCTCCGGCAAACGCTCGACATCGCAAAGCGCCGCTTCCGGGGCGAACAGCTGATCGCCCATTTCAACTGGCAGCCTTTAGTCTATTTAATAGCCGGACATAGCCGAATGACGTCCGCTAAAATCTCCGACGACCTGCAAAGCGCCCATGAACTGGCGGCGCAACTCTACGAGGCCGCCATGCAACAGTCGGCGGTGGCCGCCCGATTTCAGCAGCAGCTCGAACAACTCATCGGCCGTGCGGAAAACGGCGACGGCCTCGCGCCGCTGAAAGAACGCTGCACCAAAGCCGTAGTCTATTTCCATAACGCCCTGCATACGGAACTCCTGCAACCCTTGCAGCAACATATCGCGACGGTCGTCCGCATGAAAAAAGCCAAAGCCTACGTCCGGAAACTGTGCGAACTGGAAAGCGCCATCATCCGGTTTGCCTCGCGCCTCGCCACGGTACGCTACGACGACACGTCGCTGATGGCCGACGGCGTGGCGCTGCCGCCGCTGCACCGCCCGGACGACGCGGCGGCGGCAGCCGCGAAAGACGAAAAAAAACCGCGACTCGAAAAAGGCGAAACCCGGCGCATAAGCCTGCAATTATTTCGCGAAGGCAAAACCGTGGCCGAAATCGCCCGCGAACGAAACTATGCCGTATCGACCATCGAAGGGCATCTGGCCTCATTCGTAACGAGCGGCGAGCTGGCCGTTACCGATCTTGTGCCGCAGGAAAAGATCGACGTCATCCTCCCGTTGGTCGCATCGGTCGTCAGGGGCGAGCCGCTGGCCGCCTCGTCTATCAAGGAAGCCTTAGGCCCCGACTACAGCTACGCGGAAATCAAAGCCGTCGTCAATCATTTTAGACACCTTACGGAAAATAAATACGATGAATAATACGACGAAACGACATCCCGCCCCCGCCGCCGTCCTCTTCGACCTCGACGGCGTGCTCATCGACACCGAATCGCAGTACGACGTCTTCTGGCGGCAAACAGGCGAGCGCTATTGCCCCGACACCCCCCGCCTCGACCGGCTGGTGAAAGGCGTAACGCTGGCCGGCATCCTCGCCCGCCATTTTTCCCACCTGCCCATATCGACCCGGAAGGAAATAGAAGCCGCCAGCCACCGCTTCGATCTGCAATTGAACATGATCCCCATTCCCGGCGCATTTCCATTCCTGCGTGCATTGAAACAAAGAAACGTCAAAATGGGATTAGTAACCAGCTCGGGCGACGCCAAACTGGCGATCGTCTTCCGCACGCTCCCCCTGCGCGAACTGTTCGACGTCGTCGTATCGGCCGACCGCATTACGGAAGGCAAGCCCCACCCGATGTGCTACCTGCTGGCTGCCGCCGATCTGTCCGTACCGCCGGCGCAGTGCGTCGTCTTTGAAGACTCGGCGTCCGGCCTCGCCGCCGCGCAGGCCGCCGCCATGCGCGTCATCGGCCTCACCACGACACTGCCGGAGGCCGCCGTACGCGCCTACACGCCGGAAACCATCGCCGACTTCTCGGATACGGACGCGGTGATGCGACTGCTGTTCTAAGCCCTCCCGCGCCGCCCCCCCGGATCAGACCGTCAGTCGGCCTTCACCCAGACATTCGTAATCCTGCCGACTACCCATTTATGATAGTCCTTCGCCTCCTCGTACCCCCCGTCGATGAAAGCCCGGTCGCTGTCGCGAAAAAAATCGTCGGGATGGACGGTCGATAGCTGCACCAGTTCGCACTCCATAATCAGCGACGCTTCCCGGTACGCCACATTCCCCGCCGGCGTAACGACCGCCGTAAGCGGATGCGCCTTCATCTTATCGCCGGTACGCCCGGAAGACTGCCCGAAATAAAGCACCTCTTCGCGCCATACGTCGTCAAAAAAAGCCAGCGTATAGCTCCTCGTCCGCCGGATATACTCCAGCGTATAGCGGTTGGCGCGCAGCAGGCACGTAGCCGTCGGCTCGCTAAAGAAAATACCCCAGCTACCCCAGCCGGCCGTCATCGTATTATAATCGTCGCCGTCGCCGGCGGTAATCAGATACGCGGCGTCAATGCGCGTAAAAGGGTTCTCCCCGATCTCGCCCGGCGCGATGGAAACAAAACCCTCGAACGGCGACTCCGTCCCCGCCGCCGATCCGCTCGACGCGGGCTGATTGCAGGCAGCTATACCGATAGCACCAATAAAAATAAGCAATGTCTTTTTCATTCGTAATACATATTTAATTTACAACAAAGATAACGCTTTTTCAGGATACGCCGGCCATCGTCCTCCTCCCGAAGCGACGACAACGACCGCCCCCTGCAACGGCCCCTTGCAGCCCCCCTGCAACGGCCCCTTGCAGCCCCCCTGCAACGACCCCTTGCAGCCTCCCGGCAATGACCCCTTGCAGCCCCCCTGCAACGACCCCTTGCAGCCCCCCTGCAACGACCCCTTGCAGCCGGCTGCAATGACCCCTTGCAGCAGGCTGCAATGACCCCTTGCAGCCGGCTACAATGACCCCTTGCAGCAGGCTGCAATGACCCCTTGCAGCAGGCTACAATGACCCTTTGCAGCCTCCCGGCAACGGGTCATTGCCGCCGACGGCCATCGCCTGTTTAAAATATAAAAATTTAGTACCTTTGCAGTCCTGTTGCCTGCGCCTTTCAAAAAAGGAATAAAGCAACTTGATTTTTTCAATAAATAGATGAGGAGGAAACGTTGGATTATAAGTGTTGTATTGAGCTGTGCCGTACTGTTCGGAGCCTTCTGGCTGTTACGGTCGCAGTGGCGTCAGCATACGCCCCGGGTAGATATTATTCGGGCGGTACCGTTAGACGTGCTCTACCTGTGCTATTTCGAGCAGGCCTCCCTGTTCCATGACGCCTTTGCCAATCCCGCCTCAGGATGGCAGGGGTTTGTATCGACCGACCATCTTTTTTTGCAGTGGTTGCAGGATGTTAAAGCGGAGGCTCAGGGCAACAGCGCCGCCGGAGAAGCGCTGCAATCCGATCTGGTTTGTTCGGTACACCCGAAAGGGAAAAACAGTACGGCGTCGTTATACGCCTTTGCGATGCCGCCGGTCGGGGCGAATGAAAAATGGGAGCGGCTGCTGCACACAGGCGGGCGCCCGGTGTCGGAGCAGTCGTACCACGGGACTTTTATCGCTACCATCGGGCGGGGCGACGCCCTGCTGTACGCGGCGCTGGTCGACCGGCTGGCGCTGTTCAGCGATTCGCAGTTGCTGCTGCAAAACGCGGTGCGCCACGTCCACAGTAATACCTCGCTCCGCGACAATGAGTCATTTCAAGACATTGTAAAAACCTCGGGCGCCTACACCGACGTCCGTTTCTTTGTCAATCACCGGGCGATGAACGCCTTTTTCACGTCCGTCGGGAGCGCCTACTGGCGCAACTATATGCCCGTCATTCCTTATCTGGCCGACTGGACCGCCCTCGACGGCGAAATAACGCCGCAGGTCATTCATTTGAACGGATTTGTTTTCCCCTCGTTTACCGACAATACCTATCTGGCGCTGCTGCTGGCGCAGCATGGCGGCGAGAATACGCTGTGGTCGCTTTTGCCCGAAACCGCCGCGATCGCCCTGAATGTCGGTTTTGCCGACGTCGACCGCTTTCTCAACGGCTACAAGTATTTTTTAGACCGGCATAAAATGCTGACGCCCTACCGGAACAACCTGATTACGCTTGGCGAAGCGTATAGCCAGAACGTCAACGACCTGTTTTCGTCGCTATTCGTGAAGGAAATCGGCTTGGCCTGCATCCCCGACGAACACGGCGGCTGGTTGAGTATGATTAAAACCGCCAACCCGACGTTTGTGCTGGAACAGCTGAAAGGCATTGCCGCCGACCGGCGAATGCCATGGAAAGTCGATCCGAAAAGCCCGGACGGATTGTATTATAATCCGGCCAAAGGACTGCTGCCGGGACTGTTTGGCGAGCTGTTTAACACGGACGACAGCTATTTTACGGTCAAAGACAACTGGGTTATTTTCGGCGGCAACAAGGAGTTGCTGGCCTCGTTCCATCAAAAATATACGCCGCTCAAGAAGTATTTGCAGGACTCTCCGGCGTCGCCGTATTGCAGCAGCGGGCTGCTGTCGCTGTTCGTGCATCCCAATGCGACCTACAACGCCGAGATTCTCGCGTTCCTCCATCCGTCGCTGCAAAACCGGTGGGCGCAAGCCCTGCAAAACGACCGCTTCAAGGTCGCCGGGCTGCAAATGCGCCCGTCGGGCGATAAACTGTATGCCACTTTCTTTTCCGTCTACGATACGAAAAGCAAACCCAAACCGCCGCCGCCCGTCGCTACGCCGTCGCCCTCCGCTACGCCCGCACCGGCGACAGCCTCCCCCGCCGCCGCCCTTCGGAAATTCCCGGTCGTCAATCATACTACAAAAGCGACCGAGTACCTGACGCAAGACGGCGATCAGGTCATCGCCCTGTCCGACGAGAAGGGTAAAACGCTATGGTCGCAAAAAATCGACGGCGCTATTCAGGACTCGGTATACCAAATAGACTTTTATAAAAACGGGAAACTACAGATGCTGTTTATTACCGCCGGCAAAATCTACCTGATAGACCGCAACGGCAATCCGGTAGCCCTGTACCCGCTGGCGCTGCCCTCGCCGGCACGCTATCTGGCGGTATTCGATTATAATAAAGACCGCGAGTATCGGGTATTTATCGGCTTTGCCAATAGAGCCGTCCGGGCGTACGACAAAAAGGGGCTGGCCGTAGAAGGCTGGCAAACGTATACGGCGCCGGCGGCGCTCACCCGTGCGCCGGCCTTCTTCCGGGCAGGCAGCCGCGATTACATTATGGTATGCGACGAAAAGGCAACCTGCTTCCTCGACCGACGGGGGAATATCCGCCTGACGCCGAAACAGCCGGTCGTCGTCCGACCGAATACGCCGGTCGTCGTCCGGCAACAACCGCCGGCGCTGACGCTCACCACCACCGCCGGCCGAACCGTTACGATAGATATGAACACCGGAGCCGTAAAAGAAGAATAATATGGAACTGTTAGTTGTACTCCTAATCATGATAGCGCTGTGGCTGATGCCGGGTCTTCCTCGGCTCGTCTTCGGCTGGATGATGCGCCGCGCCCGCAAGCGGATGGAAGACTACCTGTCCGGCAACGACCACGCAGCCAACCGCCCCTCGCAACCGCCCCGGATACGAAAAAAAGTAGACGAGACCATAGGCGAATACGTAGATTACGAAGAAATAAAACAAAACGATTAACGCGATGCCTAACCCACCAATCGTACATTATGATAAAGACATTTCTCCGCATACTGGCCTTTGCCAAACCCTATAGCCGCTACTGGCCCAAATATATAATCACAAGCCTCCTTGGTCTGATTTTCGGCATCCTGAATTTTGTCCTTATCATCCCGTTGATCGATGTTATCTTCAGCAAAGAAACGGTAAGCGCCGCAGTCGAATGGCCGACCTTTTCCATTAGTATCGACTATTTCAAAGCGCTGTTTTCGTACTATCTCTATTCCTTTGTAACCCACTATGGCGTGGTAGGAGCGTTGGGTTTTGTATGCGTATCCCTGATTGTCGCCTCGCTGCTGGCTAATTTTTGCAAATACTATTCCCAACGAATATTAGTCGGGATGCGCACATCGGTCATGCAGCGCATACGCAGCGCGTTGTATGAAAAAATCACGCGGTTGGACGTCGGTTTTTTCAACAATCAGCGGAAAGGCGAAATCCTGTCCAGCATATCCAACGACGTAACCGAAGTGCAAAACGGAGTCGCCAGCTCGTTTCACATTATCCTTCGCGAACCGTTATTAGTGGTGGGGAATTTATGCGTCCTGTTTTACATGTCTACCGAATTAACCCTGATAACGCTGTTAGCCCTCCCCGTGTCGTTCTATTTTATCAGTAAAGTCGGCCGGAAACTTCGCCGGAGTTCCGGCGAAGCGCAGGCGCTAATCGCGCGTATTGTCTCGCAGTTTGAAGAAACGATTTCCGGCATCCGCATCGTGAAAGCCTTCAATGCCCAACGGTATGTGCGCCGCCGGATGGAAGAAACCAACAGCGCCCACCGCGCGATCTCAAAAAAAACGTTCAACCGTCTGGAATTAGCCTCGCCCCTGTCGGAATTTCTCGGCATCTTCGTCGGGATGGCCATCTTTTTCTACGGAGGCTGGATGGTTGAAAACGGTCGCCTTGATATGACTATCGGCGCTTTTATGGGCTATTGGCTGTTCTACTATCAACTGTTGGAACCGGCGCGGTCGGTGGCGCACGCCTACGCCCTTATTCAGCGTGGGCTGGTTTCCGGCGAACGGGTGTTCGGCATTCTCGACATGCCTGTAACCATTCGGAAAAGCGAAAACCCGATGGCCGTAAGCGCATTTAACGACCGTATCGAATACCGTGATGTATGTTTTGCCTACCAAAGCGAGCCGGTGCTGCATCACATCAACCTGACCGTAAAGAAAGGCCAGATGGTAGCCCTTGTAGGGCAGTCGGGCGCGGGGAAAACCACGATGGTCGATTTGCTGCCCCGCTTTTACGACGTTACGGACGGCGAAATCCGGCTCGACGGCGTCAACATCAAAAACTACGACCCGCACGACCTGATCGGGTTGATGGGCGTGGTAACGCAGGAGGCCATTCTTTTTAACGATACGGTATTTAACAATATTGCCTTTGGTAGCGAAAATATGCGGGAGGAAGCCGTGATCAATGCGGCCAAAATTGCAAACGCCCACGAATTTATTATGCAAATGCCCGACGGTTACCGCTCGAATATAGGCGACCGTGGCTGCAAGCTTTCCGGCGGCCAGCGCCAGCGTATTTCCATCGCCCGCGCGGTACTGAAGAACCCGCCGATTTTAATCCTCGACGAAGCCACCTCGGCGCTCGATACGGAAAGCGAACGGCTGGTGCAGGACGCCCTCGCAAGGCTGATGCAAAACCGAACGTCGATTGTGATCGCTCACCGCCTGTCGACGATCCAACATGCCGACCTGATTGTGGTATTGCAAAAAGGGGAAATAGTAGAACAGGGCGCCCATGCGGAATTAATCGCGCAGCAGGGGGTGTATAAGCGCCTGTGCGAAATGCAGACGTTTGAGTAATGAGGAAGGATAAAGAAAGAAAAGAAAATAAAGCCGGAGAGAAGGCGTCAATGTTAGTAAAGAATAGTAAACACAATTAATCATATTAACTACGTTATGGACAGTTTTATTACTTGTTTTGAGCAGAGTTTCAAAGATAACTGGGATCGTCCGGCGCTGTCGGACTACAAGGGCACCACGCTGCATTATAAAGATGTGGCGCGGCGCATTGCGAAGATGCACATTATTTTCGAGGAGTGCAACCTGCGCAAGGGCGACAAGATCGCGCTGTGCGGGCGCAACCAAGCGAATTGGGGAGTGGCGTTTATGGCCACGATAACCTATGGGGCGGTGGTGGTGCCGATTTTGCACGAGTTCAAACCGGACAATGTGCACCACATCGTCAATCATTCGGACGCACGGCTGCTGTTTGTGGGCGATCTGGTATGGGAAAACCTGAACGAGCGGGCGATGCCCAATCTGGACGCCATTATTTCGCTGCTGGATTTCTCGATCCTGTTTTGCAAGGACGAATCGCTACGCATTGCGCGGGAGCGGTTGAACGAACGGTTCGGGAAAAAATACCCGAAAAACTTCCGACCGGAGCATATTGCCTATCATCACGACAAACCTGACGAGCTGGCCGTGATTAACTACACGTCGGGGACAACGGGGATGTCGAAGGGCGTCATGCTGCCCTATCGCAGTCTGTTGTCCAACCTGCTGTTTGCACAGGAAGCGCTGCCTCAACTGAACAATCAGGCGACGGTGGTGTCGATGTTGCCGATGGCGCACATGTATGGCCTGATGTTCGAGTTTCTTTACGAAACGTCCATAGGGATGCACGTGCATTTCCTAACCCGGATGCCGACGCCGAAAGTCATCATGGAGGCGTTTGAGCAAATCAAACCGACGCTCATTATATCCGTGCCGCTGATTATTGAGAAGATTTATAAGAAACAGTTGCAGCCGCTGCTGGAAAAAATGTCGGTAAAGATGCTGCTGAAGTTGCCGATCATTGAGCAGTCGGTGAAAAAGAAATTCCTGACGGCGCTTAACAACGTGTTCGGAAACCAGTTTGTCGAAGTGATTATCGGCGGCGCGGCGTTTAACCGCGAAGCCGAAATGTTTTTCAAACAAATCGGCTTCCGCTACACCGTCGGCTATGGCATGACGGAATGCGGGCCGATTATCACGTATGAAGACTACAGCAAAACGCCGCTGTACTCGTGCGGCAAAGCTACGCCGCGCATGGAAGTGAAAGTCGATTCGCCCGATCCGGCTACCATCGCCGGCGAAATACTGGTACGGGGCGACAACGTGTTTATCGGCTACTACCACAACGAGGCCGCCACGCGCGAAGCCCTGACCGACGACGGCTGGCTGCGTACCGGCGACGTCGGCGTCATGGACAGGGACGGCTACCTCTACATTCGCGGACGCTGTAAAAGCATGATATTGGGTCCTTCCGGACAGAATATCTACCCGGAAGAAATCGAAGACTACATCAACAACAAACCCTATGTCGTCGAATCGCTGGTACTGGAGCAGGACGGCAAGCTGGTAGCGTTGATTTTCCCCGACCACGCCGCCGCCGAAACCGACGGCATCCGCGATCAGGAACTGCACCAGCTGATGGAAGACATACGGGTGAAGGTCAACGAAGAATTGCCGGCCTATTCGCAACTGGCGTCCGTCAAAATCCGTCCGGAGGAATTTGAGAAAACGCCGAAAAAGAGCATCAAACGCTTTTTGTACCAGTTGCCAAAATAATCCCCCATTGTGTTGTTAAAGAAAATGAATACCGAAGGTTCCATCCCTGTAGCGCCCCTGCCGGACGCCGTCTCCAACGAAGCCAAACAACTGCAGTTCGACAAACGCTACCTGAAAATGGCGAGCGTATGGGCTGAAAACTCCTATTGCCGGCGTCGGCAGGTAGGCGCGCTCATCGTCAAGGAACGCATGATTATTTCCGACGGCTACAACGGCACGCCCGCCGGCTTTGAAAACCGCTGTGAGGATGAAACCGGGCATACCAAACCCTATGTGCTGCACGCAGAAGCCAACGCCATTACGAAAGTCGCCAGATCCAACAACAGCAGCGAAGGCGCCACCCTGTACGTTACCGCCGCCCCCTGCATGGAATGCGCCAAACTGATTATTCAGGCAGGCATCCGGCGGGTGGTCTATTGCAGCGAATACCATCACGACGACGGGCTGGAACTGCTCCGGCGAGCCGGCGTCTCTGTGTTATATATTAAATTCGATGAAATATAATGTTATGAATACCGTTCAACCCACGCCACGAAAACCGTTCTTACAATGGATTCTAATGCTCCTGTTTTTACTGGTCGGCGTCTATATCGGCCAGCGTACGGCCATCAGACCCCATACGCTGCCCATCGACACGTCGAAAGAACTGAGTAAGCTGGAATTAGTTATCCAACAAATTCAGAGCCACTATGTGGATACCGTCAATGTGCCGGAATTAATTGAGAGCACGCTTCCGCTTATCATGGAAAAGTTAGACCCTCATTCCGACTATATTTCCGCCGAAGACATGGCGCAGGCCAACGAGTCGATCGAAGGAAATTTTGACGGCATCGGCGTTACGTTTAACATGCCAAACGACACGGTGGTGGTGATGAGCGTCATCGCCGGAGGCCCGTCCGAACGCGCCGGTATTCAGCCCGGCGACCGCATCGTTACGGTCAATGATTCGCTGATCGCCGGCCAGCAACTGAGCCAGAACGTCGTTGTCAAAATACTGCGGGGACGGCGGGGAACGAAAGCCCGGTTAGGCATTGCCCGCCACGGCGAAGAACGTTTGGTGCCGATTACGGTGATACGCGACAAAGTCCCGGTCAAAAGCGTAGAGGCGGCCTATATGATCAACGAGGAAGTCGGCTATATCAAACTGTCGAAATTCTCAAAAACGACGCACAAGGAATTTCTGGAGGCCGTAACGCTCCTGCGAAAAGAAGGCATGCGAAGCCTCGTGTTCGACCTGCGAGGCAACAGCGGCGGCCTGCTCGAACAATCGTTTGAAATAGCCAACGAGTTCCTCGAACAGGACAACCTGATTGTGTATACCGAAGGCCGCGTACGCCGGCGCAACGACTACAGAGCCACCGGCGACGGCCAGTGCCGCGACGTCCGCATCGCCGTACTGATTGACGAAAACAGCGCATCGGCCAGCGAAATAATGGCCGGCGCCATTCAGGACAACGACCGGGGAGTGATTGTCGGACGACGGTCATTCGGGAAAGGGCTGGTGCAGGAGCCGGTGTTCTTCAGCGACAACTCCGGCCTGCGAATATCGGTAGCCCGCTACTACACGCCCACCGGACGCTTGATCCAGAAACCCTACACGAAAGACAACCGGCAGGCCTACGAACATGAATTGATTGACCGCTATAAAAACGGCGAAATGAGTACGTCGGACAGCGCCAAAATGAGCGGCGAGCGCTTCTATACCCCGCAAGGAAAGGTGGTGTATGGCGGGGGCGGCATTATGCCCGACGTATTTGTGCCCATTGATACAACCGGCGTGAATGCATGGTTTCTCACCATCAACCGTAGAAACCTGATATATCTGTTTGCGTTGCAATTTGTCGATCAGCACCGCAAAGAACTCAACGCCATACAGAGCCTCAATAAACTGACTATCTATTTTTCCAACTATCGTTTCGATGCGCTGTTCCGCCGGTACGCCGCAGATATGGGCTTGGTTGCCACCGATACCGAATGGGAAGAATGCCGCCATATCATCGACGTGCACCTGCGTGCCTACATCGGACGGAACACCCCGATGGAAAATCAGGCCTACTACATGATGATTGCGGAAATTGACAGTACGCTGGAAAAAGCGGTGAGCCTGTTGATGAATAACGAACCGGAAAGAAAATAAAAAAACAGTCTTGTGCATAAAAATGCGGCCATGCAAAAAACCGATATAGCCTCGTTGGGCGAATTTAATCTGATTGAACGTCTGGCAACGCTCGTTGAATGCGCTCAACCATCGACCGTCAAAGGCATTGGCGACGATGCGGCGGTCGTTCGCTACGAGCAGGCGGAGACGCTTGTGTCGACCGAATTATGGCTCGAAGGCGTCCATTTCGATCTGACGTATACCCCGCTGAAGCATTTAGGATATAAAACGGTGGTGGCGGGGATCAGCGATATTTATGCCATGAACGCTACCCCGCGTCAAATCCTGCTGTCGATCGGGGTATCGAAGCGTTTTTTTGTGGAGGATTTAGAGGCGATCTATGCCGGCGTCAAAGCGGCCTGTGCGCGATATGGGCTTGATCTCGTAGGCGGCGACACCGCCCCGTCGATGACCGGCATGACGATTGGCATTACCGTTATTGGCGAAGCGCCGCACGACAAAATAGTCTATCGATCGGGCGGGAAAAAAACAGATTTGCTGTGCCTGACAGGTAATCTTGGCGCAGCCTACATGGGATTGCAGTTGCTGGAGCGCGAAAAACGGGTATTTGAGGGCCATAGTCGCAAGCAACCGCAGTTCCAAGGATTTGAATACATCCTTGAGCGCTACCTGAAGCCCGAAGCGCGAAAAGATATTATCGATGCAATGGCCGCCATCAATCTAAGGCCGACGGCTATGATCGACGTGAGCGACGGACTGGCGTCGGAGGTGCTGCACCTGTGCAGGCAGTCGCAATGTGGGGCACGCATCTATCTGGAACGGTTGCCGATTGCGGCGGAGACCTTCCGTATGGCCGACGAAATACAGATCGATGCGGTTACGGCGGCGCTCCATGGAGGCGACGACTACGAGTTGCTTTTTACCGTGCCGCTTTCCTCCTACGACACGCTCCGAAAGGACTTGCAAAACGTAGACATTATCGGCCATCTGTGCGACGCCTCGGAGGGAGCCTTCCTGATTACTCCCGACAATCAGGCGGTAGAACTGCGTGCGCAGGGCTGGAAGAAGGATGAGGCGGACGCCTGAAAATACGTCCACAGGATCATGAAACAACGGCTACGGACGGTATGCTAAAAGCAAAAAAGGGAGCTGGTCAACGTCAACTCCCTTTCATTGCGAATGTCTATATCAAGTACAGATTGGTTACGGTGTAGAGGACTCCGGTATTTGCGGCGTTTCCGGTTGCGGCTGCACGGGCGCCGGAAGGTTGGAAAAGTCGGGCTGGCCGGGTTGCACTTGTTCCAGTTCCCGTTGTACGGCCGACCGCCGACCGTCGGTACCCGTAGGGACAAACATCGTGGCCATCAACGAAAGAACCAGTACGGCCACCGCCAACGACCACGTCGCTTTTTCCAAGAAATCGGCTGTTTGACGCACGCCGAAGGCCGTGTTGCCGGCCGCAAAATTGGCTGCCAGTCCGCCGCCTTTTGAATTTTGTACTAATACTACCAGCGTGAGCAAAATACTTGCTAAAATTAATAATATGGCTATAATCGTATACATATCGTATTATTTATTGTGTTTCTTTAATTCTTTAATTTGGGCTGCAAAGTAAGCGTTTTTTTCCGGGATTTGCAAAATTAATTTTTCAAAGGTCTCAATCGCCAGGGTGTACAGTTGCTGTTCGGTATATATTTGAGCCAGCGTTTCGGTAACGAAATCGATCGGCTGACGGCGTTTCTCGGGGGCGTCTTCCCAGTCGATCGAGTAGAGGGGCGACGTATTCGGGTTTATTCGCGGCTGCTCTTTAATAAACTGCGACAGCGGGTCGTCGTCGGTTAAATCGATGTCGGAGAAATCGGCCGCATCGAAGTATTCGCCGCCGGCGACGAAAAAGGAAGGTCTGGCGGGCTTCGAGGGGAGCGACGGAGAGGCGGCTCCGGCCGTCGGTTCCGGCGATTGTTCGACTGCTTCCTGTTCGGCTGTTTCCTGTTCGGGGGGGCGCGTGGGGGTTGTTTCCGGGACGGTCTGCGTCGCGTCTGTTTCCTCGGCTTCCTCTGTTTCCGGCGTTACGGCGAGCGCCGGAGCTTCGCCTGTTTCGCCTGCCTCATCCGTTTTGTCCGTTTCGTCCGGCGCTGCGGGCGACGATTGGGCCTCCTCGACCGGCGGCGCGATTGGCGTATCGTCTATGAAGTCGATAATGTCGTCGTCTGCGTCGTCTGCGTCGGGTTCGGCGGGCGACGGAAGAGCGACTGCGGGTTGCTGGAGTCGCAGGTAGAAATGAGGCCGGTCGACGGTATGCACGCCGGCTAGAGCGGCATAATGGCCGGCGTTTTGTCTGTTATTGCGAAGCAGGGTTTCATACAGTAACTGGTGCGCCAGTGAAAACCACGGATAACGGCTGGTCAGCGCCTGCAATTCCGCCACCGTATCGTGGCCGGTCGGCCTCGGGGAGGCTAAAAGCGTATAAAAGGAGCTCGGGTCCATTACCAGTTTGCTACGGATGCGTTAAAAATACTTTCGGTCAGTTTGTCCACAATACGCGGGATAAGGTCGTCCTGCACCGCGTCCAGCGACAGCGAGGCGCTAAAATCTTCGTATTCGGAGAACGACCGGTCGAAGTTCTGCTTATCGTCCTGCGCATTTGTATAGCGTACTTTGACGGTTATTGTCAAGCGGCTTTGGGCGGCCTGTTCGTTGGCCTGTATCGCGATCGACTGGACGTCGTAATTGGTAATTTCGCCCTCGAACGTCAGGTCGCCGCCAAAGTCCGTAAAGGTTAATCGCGTTCGTTGGCGGAATTTGCTTATCAGCGTTTCGGTAAACGTATTGCTCAACGTGGGCATGACTACCGGCGCCATGTTCTGGAAATAGTCGATCGTAATACTTTTCGTATCGGGCGAGAGCGAAGCGCCGGTAAAGGAATAGCCGCCGCGGCAGCCCGTCGCGGCCAGCGCCAGCACCAGCACCGCCAAGGCGATTTGCAGGGGACGACGCCTGCGCAGGCCGGGTTCCGTGATACGCCGATGGAAGGCCGTGCTCCGGGGGGTTGTTACTGCTCTTTCCATTCCGATTCGTCCAGTCCGTATTCTTTAATTCTCCGGTACAGCGTACGCTCGGAGATGCCCAGTTCTTTGGCCGCCAGCTTACGTTTCCCGTGATGACGTTCCAGCGCCTTATGGATAAGCTCCGCCGCTTTTGCGTGGATGGAAAGCGTTTCGTCGGTAGCCGTGTCGGTAATGTCTTCGGTCGCCGCGGCCGGGAAATGCGGGCTGTAGGACGCCGACTTGGGATCGACGGACGGCACCACCGTTACGTTCGTCGGCGGAACGATCGCGCCGTGCACCAGCCCGTGTACCACCTGTTTCAAGTCGTTCATATCCTGCCGAAGGTCGAATAAAATTTTATACATAAGATCGCGTTCCGAAGCAAAACCCGCGTCCGACGATTTAGGGCGGTAAAGCGTCGGCAAATTGACGACGGCCTGTTCCGGCAGGTAATGCGCCAGCGTCTCGGCCGAGATACGACGGCTTTTTTCGAGCACCGACAATTGCTCCGCTACATTTTTTAATTGACGAATGTTGCCCGGCCAGTAATAATCTTCGAGCAGGCGCTGCGCAGACTCGGAGAGCAGCACCGACGGCATCCGAAACCGGTCGGCAAAATCGACGGCAAATTTCCGAAAAAGCAGATAAATATCGTCGCGCCTTTCCCGCAGGGGGGGGATATGAATCGGTACCGTATTGAGGCGGTAATATAAATCCTCGCGGAACTGCCCGGTTTGAATAGATTGCAGCAGGTTGACATTCGTCGCCGCCACCACGCGCACATTCGTCTTTTGCGTCTGCGATGACCCCACTTTCAAAAATTCGCCCGACTCCAGCACCCGCAACAGCCGGACTTGCGTAGCGAGTGGCAGGTCGGCCACCTCGTCGAGGAAGACCGTCCCGTTGTGGGCGGCCTCGAAATACCCCTTGCGCATTTCCTGCGCCCCGGTAAACGAGCCTTTTTCATGCCCAAACAGTTCGGAATCGATCGTCCCTTCGGGAATAGCTCCGCAATTGACGGCCATATACAGCCCGTGCTTCCGGTTGCTGTACTGGTGGATGATTTGGGAAAATACTTCTTTACCCACCCCGCTCTCACCGGTAATCAGCACCGACAAATCGGTAGGCGCTACTTGCCGGGCTACGTCGATTGCGCGGTTCAATTCCAAGGAATTTCCGACAATATTAAAGCGTTGTTTGATTGTTTGTAAATCCATGATGGGCAAAGGTACAAAAAAAAATGAATGTCGGAATAAAATAGTGCGATATGCGATGCTCGATGCTCGACGTGCGACGTGCGATATTCGACGCTCGACGCTCGACGCTCGATGCTCGATCCTCGACTTTCCGGTGTCATGTCCTGAAAAAAGCTGACGGGACGCCACTCTTTTTAGTTGATAATAAATATATTATATTTGTTCTATTGGATTCGTAAGGGGGCGTTTTTTTCCCCATTACCGGACAGTAATGGCGCATTACTGTCCGGTTTTGCGCCATTACCGGACAGTAATGGCGCATTACTGTCCGGCTTTGCGCCATTACCGGACAGTAATGCGTCATTACTGTCCGGCTTTGCGCCATTACTGAACAGTAATGACGCATTACTGTCCAGCTTTGCGCCATTACCGGACAGTAATGCGCCATTACTGTCCGGTAATGGGGGGATGAATGGCGGGCAACGGGACGGGGGCGTGTCGTTTTCTATTGATATGAATGGCCTGCGGCGGGGCGCATTTTCCGACAGGGGATGAATGGCGGGCGGGCAACGGGACGGGGGCGTGTCGTTTTCTTCGGTTCCGCCGGGTCGACGTCGCCAACGGTGCGTGGCCTCCTTTTTTATCCGTTGGCGTGTACATTTAAAATTTTCATGTACCTTTGCGGCAACCAAAGATAAAATAGCATACGATGTCAATAGAAGGAAAGAAACGGGTGGTAACCACCCGGCGATTGCGCGAAATGAAGCAGCGCGGCGAGAAAATCGCCATGCTCACGGTCTACGACTATACGATGGCCAGCATTATGGACACCGCCGGCGTAGATATCATGCTGGTGGGCGATTCGGCGGCCAACATCATGGCCGGGCACGAAACGACGCTGCCTATTACGCTGGAGCAAATGATTTACCATGCGCAAAGCGTGGTGCGGGCCGTGAAAAACCCGATGGTGGTAGTCGATATGCCTTTCGGCACCTATCAGGGCAATTCGAAAGAAGCCGTGCATTCCGCCATCCGGCTGATGAAGGAAAGCGAAGCCGACGCGGTGAAACTCGAAGGCGGACGGGATGTGCTGGAATCGGTGCAACGCATCCTCTCGGCTGGCATTCCCGTTATGGGACACCTGGGACTGACGCCGCAGTCGATCCTGAAATTCGGCACCTACTCCGTACGTGCGAAAGACGAAGCCGAAGCGGCGCGGCTGCTCGAAGACGCTCACCTGCTGGAAGAGGCCGGCTGTTTTGCCGTCGTGCTGGAAAAAATCCCGGCCGCACTGGGTAAACGGGTAACCGAAGAATTGAAAATCCCGATGATTGGTATTGGCGCCGGACGGTTTGTCGACGGGCAGGTGCTGGTGGCGCATGACATGCTGGGGCTGAACCGGCAGTTTTCGCCACGTTTCCTCCGCCGTTACGCCAACCTGTACGACGCCATGCAGGAAGCCTTCCGGCACTATGTTAAGGACGTCAAGGCGGGCTGTTTTCCGGACGAAAAAGAGCAGTATTGACCGTGCTGACCATTCTCTACGAAGACAATCACCTTATCATGGTCAATAAACGCGCGGGCGACATCGTGCAGGGCGACCGCACCGGCGACTGCCCTCTGTGCGAACAGTTGAAGGATTTCATCCGGCAGCGCGACCATAAACCGGGCAACGTCTTTATAGGCGTTCCCCACCGTCTCGACAGGCCGGTAAGCGGCGTTACGCTGTTTGCCAAAACCGGCAAGGCGCTGGAGCGCCTCAACGAACTGTTCCGTACCGGCGACGTGCGCAAAGTCTATTGGGCAATAGTCAAAAACCGCCCCGCCAAAGACGCCGACGTCTTGACGCATTATCTGACGCGCAACGAAAAACAGAACAAATCGTATGCCGGCAACACGCCTTCGCCCAACGCGAAAGAAGCGCGGCTGCAATACCGGCTACTGGCCGGCAGCGATCATTATCATCTACTGGAGGTGCAGCTGTTGACCGGGCGCCATCATCAAATCCGCTGCCAGCTGGCGGCTATCGGCTGCCCCGTAAAAGGCGATCTGAAATACGGCGCGGCGCGTTCCAACCCCGACGGCAGCATCTCGCTACATGCACGCCGTATCGAATTGATACACCCGGTCAAAAAAGAACCCCTGACCGTCATCGCCCCCCTGCCCGACGAGGCGCTGTGGAAATGGTTTGCCGCCCAACTAAAAATGTAGTGCAGCCCCTCCTTCCGGCGAGCCGGGCGCCCCTATAAAACGTCGTGGTGCAAAAGCGTATTCGAGTCGTAGACCCATACGTCGTCGGGACAAAGTTCCATAGACAGCACGAGTTTCAATTGCTCTCGGGCTGTGCGTACGTCCGGATGCGACGAAACGGATACACAGAAAAAGCCGTTTTTAAAAACCATCTGCTGCGCCGCGTATCCTTTATCCTGCAATAGCCGCCGCATACGGTCGGCATGTTCCGGCTTTTTAAAACTTCCGACAATCACATGATAACGCTGATTAGGCACGGAATCCGTTACAGCCGGCAGCGGCGCCGTCGCGGCCGGACGGATTTGTTCCGAAGCGTCCGCCGTTGACGTTTGGGTCGAATCGTCCGCTGTCCGGGTCACGATTGTATCTGCCTGCGCAAGGCTGTCCTGTCGGGATTGTGCTAACGACGCCGGAGAGGGTTGCCCGGTAGAGGGAACTCCCAAAAAGGTTGTGTTAAACCAGTCGCAACCGCCGGCGGCTACAAGTAGCATGGCCGCCAAGTAATAACCGAATAATTTTTTCATATATCAACAGTATTTAGAAGAGTGTTATAAAAAGTTTGCCAAATTCATACGGCTGGTGTGGCTTCCCTTTGGCGACGCAACGGGTAAAGGGCTTGTGCAGGCTGTAAACAACGCATCCCGCAAAAATACTGCATGTAGGGATTCTCTATCCATGCTTTGGGTAGCGAGTCGTCGCCCAAATTCTTTACATGCTTCAAGAGCAGACAGCCAACCATCAGCCGTATCGGCACACTCGGGGCGCCTTTCTGTGCAAACAGCGGACTAAACGAATCCTCGAAATATTGCCGGTCTATCGTGTCGGCTAACAGCGCCAACTCGTGGCGTTTGTCTATCAACTCCCCCAGCAGCGGGCGGAATAACTCTCTCTGATTTTTGTCGGATAACTTGCCTGTCATAGTTGTTTTTTTTTTACAAAATAGTATGCCGTAAAGGTACAAAAACTTGCAAATATATACTCCCTTTTTTATCATTATTTTTATTAACAATCAAACCTGTATTTGAATCTTAAGGAGCGACTATTTACTTTCACCGGACTTTCGTCGCGTGCTGCCGGTACTGATTTTTTTTGTACCTTTGATGCCTTTTATGAAGGCTATATATTATTACATCATATTGGTTTTATACCTGATAAGCTATCCACTGTATACGCAAAATGTAACGGTCAACAGCATTTCCCTGTCGGGAAACAAGCAGTCGCGGGCGTCGATTATCTATAGGGAACTGACGTTCGCTACGGGCGATACGTTGCCATCGGCCGATTTTCGCCGCCAATTGGAAATCTCCCGACAAAATATTTTCAATACCCTGCTTTTTAACTATGTGTACGTATCCGATACGGTACGTGACCACGGCGCTGTCGACGTGTATATCAAAGTCGAAGAGCGCTGGTATATCTGGCCGGTGGTTGATCTGGTCTTTGAAGACCGGAATATCAGCACTTGGATTCGGCATCCCGACTGGTCCCGGTTTTCCTTGGGCGCCGGCGTGAATATCGAAAATATGCGCGGGCTGAATGAAAATATGAATATCAACGCGCGTATCGGTTATCAACGCGGGCTGTCTTTTTCATATTCCGACATCTCGCTCGATAAAAACCGCCGGCATCTGTTGGGGCTTTCGGGCGGCTACAACCGGCTGCACAATCTGGCCTACATGACCGAGAATAATCAGCCCGTCTACGTAACCACCGAAGGACGGGCTATCCGGGAGCGCTATTCGGCCGGTATCCACTATTCGTTCCGCCCACAGATACGCGAGCGACAGACGGCCCGGCTGAGCTACGAGCATGTTACCATCGACGATACGCTGCTTCATCTGAATCCCGATTATTGGGGCAGCACCCAGACACAACGTCATACGCTGAATGCCCGGTATTCGTACGCCAGCGATTATCGCGATTCGTACGCATACCCGCTTAGCGGCACACTGTGGAAAATAACCGCGTCGGCCGTCGCCGCGCTGGATGGCCATTTGCTGAGCGGCGATCTGTATCCTGAAATTGCGACCTATTGGCCGCTGTCGCGCCGCTGGTTCTACGCCGGCTCATTAGGCGCCAAGTTGTCAATCAGCAACTGCGAGGCCTATATCGCCAAGCGGGCGTTGGGATACGATAATTATTACTTGCGCGGCTACGAAGATTATGTGATGGACGGCGAGTATTTTGTATTATTCAAAAACACCTTGCGCTTTTTGGTCATGCCTACGCAAACGTATGAAATAAAATGGCTGTCGACACTCGATAAATTCAATAAAATTCATTTTACCATCTATGCCAACCTGTTTGTCGATTGCGGCTATTCGTATAACCGTCATGCCACCCGACACAACGACCTGCAAAATCTTTTTCTGTATAGTGGCGGCGGCGGTTTCGATTTAGTAACCTACTATGATATAGTTCTCCGAGTAGACTACTCCATCAACCGGAAACGGGAAGGAGGCTTTTATATTACGCTTATCACCCCGTTTTTCTAATTTTGGCACGATGCTTGTCTACTAAGCGGGGAGCATTTTAGATGACAGAATGGCAGAGGACGGACGCAAGCCGCTTTGCAAAGAAACAAAATAATACTAATTAAAAAGATACACACAATGATACATGCAAGCAATTGGGGAAGTGAAGAAATAGATTATATCCCTATATTTCCGGACGAAGAACTCAACAATGACGCCCCGGACGTCCCTAAACACCTTCCGTTATTGCCCCTGCGCAATGCCGTATTGTTTCCGGGCATGATTATGCCCATTACCGTCAGCCGCGAAAAATCCATACGCCTGCTGCGCGATGTGCATTCCGGCTCGCAACTGCTGGGCGCCATCACGCAAAATGACGCGAAAATCGATAATCCGCAGGCGTCCGATTTGCAAAAAGTAGGCTCGCTGGCAAAAATCCTGAAAATAGTAGAAATCCCGGAAGGCGCTATTACCGCTATCCTGCAAGGCGTGCGCCGCTTTGAAATCAAGCGAATGCTTTCCGACGACCCCTATTTTGTAGCGGCTATCGCAGCCCGCAACGATACGGTTCCCTCGATGCCCAACAAACATTACGATGCGCTGATAGGCTCTATTCGGGCGGTGGCGCTGCATATTGTCAAACTCTCGCCGCATTTGCCGCAGGAAGTAGAATACGCCATTAAAAATGTAGACAGCCGCAGCTTTTTAATTCATTATATCGCGGCCAGCCTCGACGTGGAAAACCCGTTAGACAAGCAGGCATTGCTTGAAGAAGACGATATGATAAAGCGGGCGACCAAACTGCTGGAACTGCTTAACAAGCAAATCGACGTGTTGAAAATCCGCAACGATATTCAACAAAAGGTGCATACGGAAATCAGCCAGCAGCAACGCGAATACTATTTGCACAACCAGCTTAAAACCATTAAGGACGAGCTGGGAATAGGCAATATGGACGACGAAATAAAAGAGCTACGCGAAAAAGCCGCGACCAAAAAATGGCCGCAGGAAGCGGCGGAGACCTTTGAAAAGGAAGTGCAAAAATTAGAGCGCATGAACACCTACGCCAGCGATTACAGTATCCAGTACAATTTCCTGCAAACCTTGCTGGAACTGCCATGGGGCGAATATACCGTCGACAACTTGAACCTGCAAAATGCACAGAAAATTCTGGACGAAGACCATTTCGGATTAGAGCAGGTCAAAGACCGGATCATCGAGCATTTGGCGGTCATCAAGCTGAAAGGCGATTTGAAGTCGCCGATTCTTTGCCTGTATGGCCCGCCGGGCGTAGGAAAAACCTCGCTCGGGAAGTCGGTGGCGCGGGCGCTGGAGCGTTCGTTCGGGCGCATTTCGCTTGGCGGCCTGCACGACGAAGCGGAAATACGCGGACATCGCAAAACATACATCGGCGCCATGCCGGGGCGCATTATTCAAACCATAAAAAAATGCAAATCGGGAAACCCGGTGATTATTCTGGATGAGATCGACAAGGTGGGGAGCGATTTTCGCGGCGACCCCTCTTCGGCCCTGCTCGAGGTGCTCGACCCGGAGCAGAACTGCTCGTTCCACGACAATTATCTGGAACTGGATTACGATTTGTCGAAGGTGATGTTTATTACGACGGCCAACGATATTGCCAACATCCATCCCGCGTTGCGCGACCGTATGGAAATGATTAATATGAGCGGCTACCTCGTCGAGGAAAAAGTGGAAATCGCCAAACGGCATCTGCTCCCGAAACAGTTAGAATTGCACGGACTCAAGCCCAAAGCCATTAAAATATCGGAGAAACTGCTATCGATCGTGATCGACCGGTATACGCACGAGGCAGGCGTGCGGGCGCTGGATAAACAATTAGCCAAGATCGCCCGGCATTATGCGAAAAAGATCGCCCTCGGCGAAAAAACAAGAGCCGAACTGAGCGAAAAGGCGGTCGTCGACATTCTCGGGGCGCCGAAATACTTGAAAGAAATGTATCAGGGCAACGAATTTACGGGCGTCGTTACCGGTCTGGCATGGACGGTTAACGGCGGCGAAATATTATTTGTAGAGTCGAGCCTGAGCAAGGGGAAAGGCGTCCTGACCATCACCGGAAATCTGGGCGAGGTGATGAAAGAATCGGCTACGCTGGCGCTCCAGTACATTAAGGCGCATGCCGACCTGCTGGCTTTGCCCGCCGGCACATTCGACGAATGGAATGTGCACATTCATGTGCCCGAAGGCGCCATTCCGAAAGACGGCCCTTCGGCCGGCATTACGATGGTTACGTCGCTTGCCTCGGCCTTCACCGGCTGGAAGGTTCGCAAAGGGATTGCGATGACCGGCGAAATTACGCTGCGCGGAAAAGTGTTGCCGGTAGGCGGTATCAAAGAAAAAATACTGGCCGCCAAACGCGCAGGCATTGAGGACGTCGTGCTATCGGCCGAAAACGAAAAGGATATTAAGGAAATCAAGGAAATCTATATTGCGGGGCTTCGATTCCATTACGTAAAAACCATTACCGACGTGCTCCGGTTTGCGCTCGAACGGAACACGAAAACGAAAACCTCCGCCTGAACCCTTCCTTTATAGTATCTCTCGACCATGCCTCCCGGAAAATTATATTTGATTCCGACGCCCATCGGCGACAACCCCCTCGAAGAGGTCGTTCCGCAGGGAACCCTGGCCGTCGTGCGGCGGTTGCGGTTTTTCGTGGTGGAGGAATTGCGCACGGCGCGACGCTGCCTGAGCAGGGCCGGGATCGAGACGCCGATCGACGCGCTGACCTTTTTTGAACTGAACGAACATACGGCGCCCGAACAGGTGCCTCGGTTTTTGCAGCCGCTGCTGGACGGCCACGACATGGGGCTGTTGAGCGAAGCGGGGGCGCCGGCGGTAGCCGATCCGGGCGCGGCGCTGGTGCAGATCGCGCATGAGCATCATATCGACGTAATCCCGCTGGTGGGGCCTTCGTCGTTGCTGCTCGCCCTGATGGCTTCGGGACTCAACGGGCAGTCGTTTGCATTCGCCGGCTACCTGCCGGTACAGGCTCGCCCACGACAGCAACGGATCAAACAATTGGAACAGGCGGCTATCCGCAACGGCCAAACGCAACTGTTCATCGAAACCCCGTACCGCAATATCGCCCTGCTATCGGACGTCCTGAAGACCGCCGCGCCGGCCACCCGCCTGTGTATCGCCGTTTGCCTTACGCAGCCGCAACAGTTTATTCGCACCGCCCCCATTGCTTGGTGGAGAACCCAACCCCTGCCGGATATTCACAAAAAACCATGCCTTTTTTTATTGGGTGTATAAAAAAACAGGGTTGTGTATGAAAAAAATATACTACCTTTGCAACACCTTCTTTTTTGATTAACTTATTAAGTTAATCAAAATGCTTTTTTCACGTTCTTCACACTTCATCTCCAATCTCTTCCGGCGCTCGTCCGCGCTTTCTTCTCCGCCGTCGATTTTCTTTTATCGTTGCATTATAAAAACCTTATAACCTTGCGTTTATTTTTTTGTTTTTTGTAAAGAAACATTTTTCTTCCCCTTTTTCGTCCCGCGTTATTTCGTTCTAAGTTCTTGTTCTCATAACTATTGGAATGCTCCAAAACGACTATCTGCTTTTTTATTCTTCCCCTTTTTCATTCCCCGACGCAAAAATAGAGACCTTCTTCTTTGGTTTTCAGTCGTTGCTGTTTGTAAATTCTTAACTTAATAAGTTAATCAAAAAAAAGCCGCTACTGCAAGCCATAAAATAAACAGATACAACTACAAAATTAAATAAAATAACAAAAACAATGAAGAGATTATTCTTAGCGACTGTTTCAGTCCTGTCCCTGTCGGCTGTCTGGGGACAAAGCGTGGTGGGCATTACGCAACTGAGCCATACCGAAGGCGCCGTGCCGACGCTGACGTTCCACGTCGGCTGGACGACCGCCCCCACGCCGCCCGACCACCGCGATACGGTATGGATTTTTGCCGACGTCCGCACGGTGAACCCCGACGGCTCGACCGGCCACTGGACGGCGGCTACCATCACCGGCGCCACGACCACCGCCGGCACCCTCTCGTTTCCCATAGCCCTGCCTTATCGCGGCTTCTATTTAGCCGGCAATCCTTCGGGCGCGTTCGACGCCGCGATGACCGTTACGCTGGCCGCGCCCGCCAACACCCCATTCAACGTCTGCGCCTACGCCTCCGACTATCCGCCCAACGCTACGCAGCAGTCCGGCGGCGGCTATGCGCTACGCGGCACGCCGCCCTTCGTTATTAACGGCACGACACGCGAACCCTCGTATATGTTCGACGACGCAGGCGTATGTATCACGAGCATTACCGACTCGACCGGCTGTCCGGGCTTCGTGGTCAATCAGCCTATCGTACCGGGCGCCATCCCGACCACCGGCGAGACGGTCTGCGCAGGCGGTACGCCGACAACCATCGTCGGCCTCATGCCATTTAGCGGCGGCGACGGCCAGCTGGCCTACTCGTGGTATAAAGACGGCGTCCTAATCGCCGACGCTACCGGCGCCGACAATACCCCGCCGCCCGCCGACGCCGCGACCGCCGGCACATATACTTACACCCGCAAGGTGAACGACCGGACGTGCGGCCTTACGCCGCTGGCTTCGACGGGAAGCTGGACGCTGACCGTCGAAGAGGCCCCGGCGGTTACCACCACCGGCCCTGCACGCTGTGGCGACGGGACAGTAACCTTGACGGCCACGCCCGCCAACGCCACCTCGTCGACGACCTATAGCTGGATAGTAGGCGGCGCGGCAGCGGTTACGACGCCCGCCAACACTTACACCACCGACGACTTGTCGGTCGGCCCCACGACCTACAGCGTTACCGTTACCAACTCGACCGGCTGCGTCAGCGCGGCGGCCTACGGGACGGTTACGGTGCACACGGCGGTTAGCGCAGCAACGATAACCGGCGACGCCAGCAATACCTGCCCAGCCGCTACGGTATCCCTTACCGCCTCCGCGACCGGCGCCACCAGTTTTACATGGTATAAGGAGGACTCGCAAGTACAAACCGGTACCCGCAGCACGTACACAGTAACGTCTTCCGGCAGCTATACCGTACAGGGGAAAAATGCCCATTGCACCGGAACTACTTCCCCGTCAAGAGAGGTAACAATTAATGATTGCCGCGAAGTGCCCGGTTGTCCGGGTTTGAGAGTTTACCAGACTACATCGCCCATTGACGGATCCGGAGCATGGAGCACTGCTGATACTTACTGCCGCGATAGAGGCGCACGCTTGCCTACGCGCACTGAACTCGAGTGTATGTGTGACAATCGAGCTAGCCTGTCCGGCGGTTACACTTTCGGTGTCTTCTATTGGAGCAGTACTCCTTCTGGTAGCGTCTATTACCACGTGGGCTTCGTCGGTAGCGGTGTCTGCACCACGGGCGCCGACATCGCGAGCTCTATTATCCGCTTCCGGTGCGTATTGTAGCTGTAGGTTGGCAGGCGCCCTTAATCAATGAAATTACCCGTATAAACAGCCCATGCTTCGCTTCCCGTTTAACCGATTGCTCAGTCGCCTTGCCGTATCTTCCGGCAGGGGCTGTGCGGCTATGCCGGCGTGTGCTGCCGGCCGGCCGGAGGCTTCGGGAAGGGAACTGCATTGTGTAGTTCAGTCTCCGGAGTCTCCGGAGTCTCCGGGAAGCCAACGGCCTATTATATGCGTATGCTAAAAAACACATACTGTTCTTTATTATTAATTCAAAAATAAATTGCCATGAAAATTAAAGCAGTTCATTTCAGG
>JAIRMW010000149.1 GCA_031258415.1 Prevotellaceae bacterium | reverse complement strand
AGCAGGTCGGGCGTGAATTGGATACGGCTGAATTGTGCATCGACAATACTGGCCAGCGTATTTATGGCAAGTGTCTTTGCCAGTCCCGGCACGCCTTCCAGCAGGATATGCCCATTGGCGAGCAGGCCTATCAGTAGGTTATCGATAAGGTTTTTTTGGCCAACAATCACCTTGTGCATCTCCATATTGATGATGTCCACAAAGGCGCTTTCCTGTTGAATTCTTTCGTTTAGTTCTTTGATGTTTGCTTTTTCCATATAGATGTTGATTTTTTTGGTTGATATGACTAAAAAATTACACAATAGTTTAATGATAAAAATAGGGTAAAAATAGGGCTGCAATCTTTTTGTACCACGGGATTAGGTTCCGTCAGGCTATCGTCCCGTCTCATTTAGCAGCTGTGTTTTCTTTTTCAGGTATCGCAGGATGCCATACATAATAATGGTACCCATACAAATGCCGTACAAAATATAATTATAATCGTGGCTTCCCCGTACTACCTGCCCGATGACGTCGAACAGCGAAAAGACGAAGAACAAGGCCACAAGTCCGTTTTTTTCCTGCTTCAACGCTTTTTTCCAGCTAAACGACACCTGCGACTTTGTAAACAGTTTAACGTTTGGTATAAAAGCCGGCGTCTTTGCAGCCCAACCGGTGTAGGCTTCGCCGAATTTGCGCCGTAAAAATTGCTCTTCGGCAAACATAATTCGCTCGTAATAGATCCAGTAGACCAGTGCAAAGGTCAGTACGAACCAGAAATTATATACCGCCAGCGCAATGCCCAACCACATCACAAAATTCCCTACATACAGCGGGTGGCGGACAATAGAGTAAATGCCTGTCTGGTTTACATTATCGGCCACTTGTTTCGTCGTATTGCGTCCCGACGTATTGGCCGGCGTATGCCCCACCGTGTATACCCGGATAGCCAGCCCAATCAGGCAGATAAGGATACATGCTGCGTTGTACCACGCGATTTCCTGCGCCGTTTTGTTGTAGAAGAAATTGGACGAGTCTGTTTTAGAATAAATGAGCACCGCAATGCCTGCCGCCAAAATAATCATTGGCAAAACGCCACGGTATCTGAAAAGCCAGTTTCCGTGAGATTCAAATTGTTCTTGTAAGGCCATCGTAAAAAATATTTTAGGCACAAAGATAAATTTTTCCGGTGGAATTATCAAGAAAAAGGAAAACGACAGGCGCCAGTTTTAACGATTTTTTAGTTTACCATGCCTGTGGAGAATGCCCGTGGCGGTGTAACCGGAGCATACATTTTCACCCTTCCGCATTTTTTTGTAATTTCGCGCTTTCATTAATTAAGATATACTATGAATTATAAAGTAGCAGACATTAAGTTAGCCGATTTTGGACGGAGAGAAATTGAAATTGCCGAAAAGGAAATGCCCGGTTTGATGGCTATCCGGCAAAAATATGCCCTTCAACAACCCTTGAAAGGCGCCCGAGTCATGGGGTCGTTGCACATGACGGTGCAGACGGCCGTGCTGATCGAGACATTAAAGGCGTTGGGCGCCGAGGTGCGTTGGGCGTCGTGTAATATTTTTTCGACGCAGGATCATGCGGCGGCGGCTATTGCGGCAGCCGGCGTTCCGGTGTTCGCATGGAAGGGCGAGACGCTGGAAGACTACTGGTGGTGTACCGGCGAGGCCTTGACTTTCGACGGCGGCAAAGGCCCTACGCTCATTGTCGACGACGGCGGCGACGCCACCTTGTTAGTCCATTGGGGCGTTCGCGCGGAAAAAGACCCGGCGTTTGTCGAGCGTACGCCGGCCAACAGGGAAGAGGGAATTATTCTATGCGTTTTAAAGAAATCGCTGGCGAGCGATCGGGGGAAATGGACGCGTATGGCAAGCGAAATCCGCGGGGTAAGCGAAGAGACGACAACGGGCGTACACCGCCTGTACCAGATGAAAGAACGCGGCGAACTGCTTTTTCCGGCCATTAATGTCAATGATTCGGTAACCAAATCGAAGTTCGACAACCTCTACGGCTGCCGCGAGTCGCTGGCCGACGGCATCAAGCGGGCGACCGATGTGATGATTGCCGGCAAGGTGGCGGTAGTCTGCGGCTACGGGGATGTGGGGAAAGGATGTGCGCGAAGCATGCGCGCCTACGGAGCGCGTGTGATCGTTACCGAGATCGACCCGATTTGCGCACTGCAGGCGGCTATGGAGGGCTTTGAAGTTACGACGGTGGAGGACGCGCTGCCGGAAGGCAATTTGTTTGTTACCACTACCGGCAACCGTGATGTTATTACCGTCGGACACATGGCGAAGATGAGAGATCAGGCGATTGTGTGCAATATCGGTCATTTCGACGACGAAATACAGGTGGCGGCCTTAGAGGCCTACGCCGGCGTCCGCAAGGTAACGATCAAGCCGCAGGTCGATAAGTATATATTTCCCGACGGGCATGCGATCTTTTTATTGGCCGAAGGCCGGTTGGTCAATCTCGGCTGCGCCACAGGGCATCCTTCGTTTGTGATGAGCAATTCGTTCAGCAATCAAACGCTGGCGCAAATAGAGTTGTGGAACAACAGGTACGCTATCGACGTGTACCGCCTGCCGAAGCAGTTGGACGAGGAAGTGGCGCGGCTGCATCTCGACCAATTAGGGGTCAAACTGACCAAACTCACCGACCGGCAGGCCGAATATATCGGCGTGCCGGTAGCGGGGCCGTACAAGCCGGAGCATTACCGGTATTGATGGCCGGGGCGACACGCGATGTTTCGACACGCAACGTTACCCCCGCAGGCCCATTGTTCATTGTTCATTATTCATTGAAAAAAAGCGCCGCCGCCCTGTTTCCAAGGCGGCGGTGCTTTTACTGCGAAAGCCAGCTCTTAACTCTTAGTTCTCCTGCAAACCCACGGCTACAGTACGCAACGGAAGTACATGCTACCGAACGCAGTGTTGTAGCTCGTGCTGCAATCGCTACTGTAGAAGCCCACGATGAAATAGTTGCCGCCACTAGAAGTACTGCTCCAACAGTAGTTGCCACTCACGTAACCGCCAGGCAGGTGTTCGCGGTTTGCACACATACATGCCAATTCTTCTCGGGTCGGGAGTCTGGCGTCTCGGCTTGTGCAATACGAGTTAGCAGCGCTCCAGTTACCGTTTCCGTCATAGGCCGAAGTAGTCTGGTAAAGTTGTAAACCCGTACAACCGGGCACGTTACCGCAACGATTTATGGTTACTCTTTTGGACGCGGAGGTAGTGCCGGTGCAATTGGCATTTTTCCCCTGTACCGTATAGCTGCCTGATTCCGTTACCGTATAAGCGCTGTTCGTGCCGGATTGCACCTGCGAGCTGTTCCTATACCATGTAAAGCTGGTGGCGCC
>JAIRMW010000118.1 GCA_031258415.1 Prevotellaceae bacterium | reverse complement strand
GACGTATGTGAATTTTTCGAGCCGCTCGCCCCTCGTGATCGACTACCCGCTGACCGACGTCGGGAAAACGGTGTACTATCGCTTCCGCTGGGTGAATTCCCGCAACCAGCCCGGCCCCTGGAGCGAAGGGTACGTCAGCGCGATCATCCCGTAGGGTCGGGTGAAACTAACAGAGCGTTACTATAATAAACTATACACCATTTTTAATTTAATCAATTTTCAGTATGAAAAAAATCATTGTACTTCTATCAGCGATGCTGATAACGTTGAGCGTAACAGCTCAAGTGGATGTGAAGTTCGGCGTAAAGGCCGGGCTGAATGTGTCGCAGCTTGGCAGCGGCACTTATGAGTATGGCGACCATTCGGGCGATATCGACGCTACCGAAATGCTTCTTGGGTTCCATGTTGGCGGGTTCGCGAATTTTAATCTCGGCCCCTATGTGGGACTACAGCCGGAACTGGTTTTCTCGTTGCAGGGCGGCAAGGAATCGGAGAATGACGAGACGGCGACATGGTCGTTGGGCTTTATTAATGTTCCCGTTCTTTTGGACATTAAGCCGATCCCGAATCTGAGCGTGTTCGTCGGCCCTCAAATCGGTTTTAACGTATACAAGAGCTTGTCGAACGGCGACGAAAGCTATTCCGGCAGCGAGCTTGACGACCTGCTGTCGGAGGGTCGCACCAAACTCAATGCTGTCGACGTGGCCGCCGTAGTGGGCGTGCAATATACGTTTATTGAGCATTTGACCGTTGGCGTCCGCTATAATTTCGGGTTTACGCCCTCCAGGGGAGTAACCGACGAAGGGAAAGACGCCGGGCAGTCGATAAGCGGCTGCTCGCATCGCGTGATTCAACTGAGCGTCGGCTGGCTTTTCTAAGCGGCGCGGCGCGGCACAGGAGAACGCATCAACGATAGTTGGTGCGTTTTTTTGGGGCGTTTTGAGGGGTGTGATGGAGTCGGTGTTCAGGTTATTTTCCGTATCCGTTTTTCCCAGTTCCATGCGGAGCGGAGGGTGTCGTCGATGGTTTCGAGCGCCCGCCATCCTAATACGTCGTTTGCTTTTTGGGGGTTAGCCCATACCTGCTCGATGTCGCCGGGACGCCGCCCGACTATTTTAGCGGGGAGGTCGACGCCGGTGGCTTTTCGGAAGAGGGCGATGAGTTCGAGCACCGACAGTCCGCGCCCCGTGCCAATGTTAAAGGCTTCGACGGGTTGGGCGTTTTTCCGTTCAAGGAGGTAGTGCAGGGCGGTTACATGGGCTTTCGCCAAATCGACGACGTTAATGTAGTCGCGAATACAACTGCCGTCGGGCGTATTGTAGTCGTCGCCGAAGATGCTTAGTTCGTTGCGGAGTCCGGCGGCGGTCTGGGTGATAAAAGGCACGAGATTTTGCGGCACGCCTGCCGGCCGTTCTCCTATTTCGGCCGAGGGATGCGCTCCTATCGGGTTAAAATAGCGCAGCAGGACGGCCTGCAGGCGGTCGTTGGCGGCGGCGGCGTCGCGGATGATTTCTTCGCCGATTTGTTTGGTATTTCCGTAGGGCGACATGGCGGGTTTGACCGGCTCGTCTTCGGCTACGGGCAGGTGGTCGGGCTGTCCGTAGACGGTGCAGGAGGAAGAGAATACCAACTGGTCGACGTGGTGCCGGATCATTTCGTCGAGCAGGTTGATCAGCGAGAGGAGGTTGTTGCGATAATATTTCAGGGGTTGCCGTACGCTTTCGCCGACCGATTTGGAGGCGGCAAAGTGAATGGCGGCCGTAATCGCCGGGTGGTTGTCGAATACGGCCGCCAGCGCGGGTTTGTCGCAGCAGTCTACCTGTTCAAAATGCGGCCGGACGCCGGTAATTCGGGTAATACCGTCTATCACGCCGGGCTCCGAATTGGACAAGTCGTCTACAATGATTGTGTCAAAACCGGCCTGCTGGAGGGCGACTACCGTATGCGAGCCAATATATCCGGCTCCGCCGGTAATGAGAATAAGGGGGGCTGTTGTCATGTGTTTTTTCTGCAAAGATAGTATAAAATCTTCTTTGATAGCCGTCCCAGAGGCCGTTCACCAGCTTTTCGGGCAGTTGTTGAGCGCTCAACAGGGTTGCAGACAGTCGCTTAAAAAATGACGCCCACGCGTTCGGGAGCTGTGATTAAATATGTATCTTTGCAAGAAAATTTTAAATCATTAGTGTATTTATGGCAAAAACGACGAAGCCTTCATTAACGAAGCGCACAATAGAAGCTATCGCGCTGGAATCAGGTAAAATGCCTCCTCATGCGCCGGATTTGGAAAAAGCCGTTCTCGGCGCGTTGATGCTGGAGCGCGACGCTATCGACGAGGTGCAGGATCTGCTTACGCCTAAAACGTTCCACAACGAGCTTCATGAAAAAATATTCGGGGCTATCCAGTCGCTGTTCCAACGACATGAGCCGATCGATATGCTGACCGTGGCGCAGGAACTGAAGAAGCAGGACGACCTCGACGTGGTCGGCGGCCCGCATTATCTTTCCCAACTGACGATGACGGTCGGTTCGGCCGCGCATGTGGAATATCATGCTAAATTGCTGTCGGAAAAATATATTCAACGGCAGTTAATCACCGCCTCGTCCGAGATTCAGCGCGACGCCTTTGAAGAAGATGCGAATGTAACGGCGTTGCTCGACGACGCGCAACAGAAGATTTTTGAGATTGCCGAGGGCAATATCCACCGGGAGACCGCGCACGTGAACGAAATTATCGAACGGGCGATAAAAGCGCTGGAGGAGGCGCAGTCTAAAGATGATGGTTTTATCGGTATTCCTTCGGGCTTTACGAAGCTCGACCGGATTACGCAGGGGTGGCAGCCGTCCGACTTAATCATCGTGGCCGCGCGCCCGTCGATGGGTAAGACGGCGTTCGTGCTTTCGATGGCCCGCAATATCACCGTCGATCATAATCTGCCGGTGGCCTTTTTTTCGCTGGAGATGTCGTCGGAGCAGTTAGTAAAACGCTTAATGACGAGCGAAGCGGATATTGCGTCGGAGAAAATACGCGGAGGCACCAAGATGGAGGCCTACGAATGGCAACAATTGGAAGCCGGCCTGCAAAAGCTGCGGAAGGCCCCTTTGTATATCGACGATACGCCCGCGCTGTCGATTTACGAATTTCGCTCCAAGGCGCGTAAATTGGTGGCTGCGCATAAGGTGCAAATGATATTTATCGATTATCTTCAATTGATGACCGGCCCTCCCGAGCTTCAAAAGGGTATCCGGGAGCAGGAAGTATCGGCTATTTCACGTTCGCTAAAGGCGATAGCGAAGGATTTGAATGTGCCGATTGTCGCGCTGTCGCAGTTGAACCGGTCGGTCGAGGCACGCGAGCGCAGTAAGAAACGTCCGCAGTTGAACGACCTTCGCGAATCGGGCGCAATAGAGCAGGACGCCGACTTGGTGCTGTTCATTCACCGACCGGAATATTACGGGCTGACCGACGAGGAATACGGGGAAAATACCGAGGGGCTCGCCGTCATTATTGTCGCCAAGCACCGTAACGGGGCTACCGGCGACGTGCGGCTGAAATTTGAACACCGCCATGCGAAATTCTCCGACTGGCCGTTTGAGGACGCCGACATGCGACCCAACGTAAGTACCACCGGACGAACGTACTCTTCCTCGATGAACGATAGCAGCAAGAAAAGCAAAAAAGAGAAAGAAACGAAGAAGCGGAGAATGGATGATACCGGCGGCGGTATCAATACGAATACTTCGTTTAACGATATGCCGACTCCATTCGACGCTTTTCCCGAACCCGACGAGCCGGCGCCGTATTAAAACGGACGAACCAGTGGCGGTTCAACTATACTACCCTGCCGATGCAGACCCTATACTATACCCTTTATTTTTATCGTGGAAAATCCGCTACCTGTTAGTCGTATGCCGCTCCATGTTCCCCGCTGCGTTATTATCGTAGCCGGTGGCAGCGGGTCGCGTATGGGCGCCGGCGTTCCGAAGCAATTCCTGCTGCTGGCCGGCCAGCCGTTGTTGATGCACACGATTGCGCTGTTTGCCCGGTACGATGCGTCGCTTTTTATTGTGGTGGCATTGCCTGTCGCCCATATCGAGCATTGGCAGCAGCTCTGCTCAACCTACCGGTTTGGCGTGCCTCACAAGGTCGTTGCCGGCGGCGCTACCCGTTCCGCATCGGTGCGCAACGCCTTAGCCGTATTGCCCGACACGGATTTTATTGCTGTCCACGACGGGGTGCGTCCGCTGGCGCCGGTCGAAGTCATTGCACGCTGTTTCGATACGGCGTCGCACCACGGCAGCGCCGTACCGGCGACGGCTATTACCGATTCGTTGCGTAAAAAAACAGGCGACGCCAGCTACGATTTGCCGCGCGAAAATCTGTATGCGGTACAAACGCCGCAAGTCTTCCGCGCCGACTGGTTAGTGCACGCTTACGCCCACACAGCCGATTGCCCGGGCGCCTTTACCGACGACGCATCGGTCGTGCAGGCAGCCGGATATGATATAATTCTTGTAGAAGGCAGCCGCGAAAATATAAAGATTACGGAACCGCCCGACCTGCCGGTGGCGGAAGCGCTGATCGCCCTTCGTCGCTCATAGCGCGGCAGGGCGCGGAGCATCTATCGGGAGGGCTTTTTCTTCCGACTGTTTTTTTTCTGTGTCGGCGCAATGCCGGTAGCGGATTGGACTTTGGCCGATCGTTTATCCTTCACCCATACTTGCCGTTCAAAAATCTGGTCGAGTGAAATAATGGTTTCCGTTTTACTGACGTTCGGGAGATTGAGGATCGTATTCAGCAAGACGTCCATCAGGTGTTCGTGGTCGCGACAGAATACTTTTAAGAGCAACGCATAATCGCCGGTTACAAAATGACATTCCACCACTTCGGGAATCTTTTGAATGGCTTCTACCGTGCCCGGATAAAGACCTGACTGCAAAAGATGCACCCCCACAAATGCGCATACGTCGAAACCCAATGCCGGCGGTTTTACCAACAGCCGCGCGCCGGTAATAATGCCGGCGTCTTCCATTTTTTTAACACGCTGGTGTACCGCCGCGCCGGAAATCCCGCATTCACGGGCAATTTCCAAGTACGCCATCCGCGCGTTTTTAATCAAAAAACTTAAAATTTTTTGATCGAGAGGGTCAATTTTGTAGCGAGTGCTCATAGTTGTAAAATTTAAGTTGCAAATTTACATGATTTTTTTGGATTATCCTTCCCTTCACCTTGCGCATCGCTGGCCGCAGATTCAAGTATCAACTGGATAAATTATTTAAAATATAGACAAAACAAATTCACGGCTTTATCCCAATGAATACATTTTCTTGATCTCCGGTTTAATTTTTTTGAATTTCATAAATTAATTCATCAGCAGGTTCGGAAAAGTTCATTTTTTGGTCACTATCGCCGAACGACAGAGGCTGGTTGTCGAGTATTTTTAGGGGAATAAGACGTGTGCAAAACACGTTGTTTTGTGTTAATTATCAGCAATTAACGAGCTTTCAGCTTGTCAATCGTAATTGCAATATTCTTGTTTTTAGCATATTGCAAAGACTTCTATAAGCATCGCTATATCGTCGCTATATCCTTTCTATATGCTGCTATTTCTATAAGGTTCTATTTTCCGTGTTGCTGTTTTCCGAATAATAATTTTTTCATGACTTAAATTTGTTAATATTGCATAACCAAGATACAAGATACATCTGGAATAAATCAGGCGTGCAGTCGGCAATGTACGACCTTTGTTGATATTTTCACACTAACTCCCAAAAAGAAAAATATCCCCGCAAACACTGTTACGAGGGTGTTGTCACAAAATCTATTTTTACGTTAACAAAAACTCCAGCCGGTTGTGAAGATTCACTTCAGCCAGTCCGCCATCAATGTCGAGGTACAGCAAATTCATTTCGGGATAGAACTGTTTCAACCGGCGTTCTATACCTTTTGCTACAATGTGGTTGGCAATGCAGCCGAAAGGCTGTACGCACACTATGCGACTGACGCCGCGCTGTGCAAAACCTGCCACCTCGCCCGCAAGTAACCACCCTTCGCCAAACTGATTGGCAAGGTCAATAATTTTCTTTGCGTGTTCTGCAATCTCAAAAATGTTCTCATGAGGTATGTTGAAACGCGATTGCTGAGCTATTTTTTCAAACTTTTTCAGTCGATTGTTGAGAATTCTGTAAAATAAAGGGAATAATTTTAGCATTAACCGGTTTATTCGATTCATTCCATTTTCCCTGTTAACTACCTGATTAATGAACGCTTGCATAAAGAAATCCCTCATTGGCGGCATTTCAACCTCTATGCCTTGTTCTCGCAGCCAGTCGGTAATATGCGCCTGTCCGTAACTGTTGTATTTTACAAAAATTTCGCCGATTAGCCCGACTTTCTCCAATTTTTTGTCTTCAATTTCGAGTGAATTAAAATCGCTGACAGTATTCTCCAGTAGTTTGAAAAATTTTTCAGGTTTGTTTTCCAAAACGATTTTTCGCGCCTCGTCCATATAAAAATCGAAAAGTTGCCGCGATTTTCCCTTTTCTTTTTCACGCACTACTGTTGCCGAAAAGATTTGATTAAGGAAGTCTCCAAAGAAAAAGGAATGAATCACAACGTTTAAAATTTTGAATACCGGCAATCTAAACCCTTCCTGTTTGTTCTGATACACCTCGCCCAAGGCAATGGCAATGGTGGGAATATGTTCAAGCCCTGCGTTTTTCAATCCCTGTTTTATTAACGCCAGATAATTGGTAGCGCGGCATTGTCCG
>JAIRMW010000081.1 GCA_031258415.1 Prevotellaceae bacterium | reverse complement strand
CTTCGGCAATAATATACAACCGAATACGCAATTTGTGAATTTGATATAAACGCAACAATCCTTTCGTAACATCGGTTGAGTGTTCAACTTCAAAGGCGTGCGTTGGATAACCTTCTTCGTCGAACCAAATCACATCAATTTCTCTAACTTTATCAATACTGATTTTTGGTATACTTTCTGTTGGAACTTCTTTTTCGGAACATAAATCGCCCAAATTTCCATAAATACTATTTTTCCCTCTATCAGGCGTATATGTTCTGTAATTCAAATAACTTCCTATTAATAATAATTTTGCTTCAATATCAAAATGCGTAAGAGGTGTGTCATCACTAATTTCGATGTTGATAATTTTTGATATTTCTTTTAGTCTGCTCAAATCCTTTTTATAATCAGGAAATTTTATTTCAGCCCAATTATTGCATATCAACTCCGGTAATTCCAATAAATATATTCCGTCGTCTATTGAAATACAATGAAATTGATAATCACCATTTTTTGTTCTTTGCAACTTGTTTTTATTTGCCAAAAATATAGATAAAGTGCCAACGTTGATGACCAGTTTGGAACGGTATTTTTTCACAACAACAAAAACGCCTTCTTGATTTGTTTTTGATATATATTCAATTATTTCATCCATTCCTTTTTCGGTAAGCCCGTGCCAATCACCGCTACCGCCAAATATCAAAAAAGGTTTTCCATTTTCATCTGTATATAAACGCCTTGATTGTTTAACTTTTGACAATTTGGATTTTTGAATTCGTTCTAATTCTTCCAAAACCAATTGACGATCTTTATTTGTGAATTTTTCTACATTCATAATTTTATGCAGCATTTTGAAATTCAATATCATCAATAAATTCCCAACCATTTTTTACTAAATATGGATGCAAATCAAACGGAATCGGATAGCGTTTGCTTGAATGGGCACGACTTATACGCGGAATAATTATAGGTGAAGTATTGACAATCAAAAATCGACCTTCCTTTGTTATACGGCAGGTTTCCTGAAAAACCTTGTCTAAAAATTCTAAATATGCCTGATAGGACGGATAAATTGAATAATCACGGGCATTGTAATACGGCGGCGAAGTGAAAGTCAAATGTACGCTCTCTTCAGGCACAAATTTTAATACTTCTAATACATCTGCATTTACAACAACATTTTTAAGAAAATCGTAAGTCTCGGCGTGAGGTAAGGCTGTTTTTTTTGTTTTTTCTTTAGCAAAATATTCTTTGTAAATTACCGTTCGCACCATTTCGTTTTCGTGATTTACAAGTGGGCGCAAATGTTCTTCAATCTCTTTATCATTTTCAAAAACCAGCAGTCCGCGTATTGCCTGACAAACAATTTTTGGGTCACTATCATTCAGAAATTCATATAAAAACGGTTTATTTTCGCATTTTCTTTGTCTGCCGATAGCCGACACAATTTCACGACGAACTCCTGTATCTGTTTCGTGTTGGTATAAAGCAAGCAACGGTTTGGTATCCGATCTTCCGTTCAGTTTCCCGATATTTTTAACAGCGTGGAGGCGTACTTGTGCGTGATTATGTTTCAATAGATTATACAAGAAATCTGCATGAAAATCCGATGGTAGCTGCCCCAAACTTTCAAGAATAAACACAATCGTACTCACGTCGCGTTGAGTATTTACAAGAGCGGAAATATCACTGTTTCCTCTGTGTTTCAGTTCGGTTATGTATTCTTTCGTTAGCATTTTAATATCAATTTTTAAACTGCAAAATTACACCTTTTTTCTAAACTATTTTCTATGCCGCTAAATTCTACATTGGCATGGGGTTTCCGGGTTCCGTCAATTTTCCCTACCTTTACTCTCCAATTCAACAACGCATGAAACTAAAGATACTCCTGTTATGCCCCCTTGTGGCCGTTTGCGGACGCGCGACGCCGGACGACGCCGCACTGAAGGACAAAATCGCCCAACTGCTGCTCGTCGGTTTTCGCGGTACGGAACTGACGGACGACAACCCGATCTGCCACGCCGTTCAAACCCTGCACATCGGCGGCGTGATTTTGTTTGACTACGACGTGCCGTCGCGCTCGCGTCCCCGCAATATCCGGTCGCCCGCCCAGCTCGCCCGACTCATCGCCGATTTGCAGCAGCGTGCGCCGGAGCGGTTGTGGGTGGCTATCGACGAGGAAGGCGGCAGGGTCAGCCGCCTGAAAACCGCCTACGGGTTCCCGCACACGGTGTCGGCTCGCTTCCAAGGGCGGCGGGACGATACGGCGACGACGGCCTTCTATGCCGCACAAACCGCGGCGACGCTGGCCGCGCTGGGCGTCAATCTGAATTTCGCGCCCTGCGTAGACCTCGACGTGAACCCCGACAGCCCGGTGATAGGAAAACTGGAACGCAGCTTCTCGTCCGACCCGGAGACGGTCGTCAAACATGCCGGGATATGGATCGCCGAACATGCGAAACAGGGCGTCCTGACATGCCCGAAACATTTTCCCGGCCACGGCAGCGCTACCCGCGATACCCACGCCGGCAGCGCCGACGTAACCGATTCATGGCAGGAAGCCGAGCTCCTCCCCTACCGGCGACTGATAGCCGACCACGACGTTCGCTTCATTATGACCTCGCACGTCTTCCACGCCCGTTTCGACGCGACCTGCCCGGCTACCCTCTCGAAAGCCATCCTCACCGGCCTGCTGCGCGAGCAGTTGGGATTTACCGGCGTCATCGTGTCCGACGATTTGGCCATGGGCGCTCTGGCGCTTCACTACCCGCTGGAAGAAGCGCTGGAAAAAGCCATCAACGCCGGCGTCGACCTCCTCTGCCTCTCGAACAACGGCGCCGCCTTCGACCCCCATATTGCCGACAAAGCCGTCGAGATGATTTACCGTTCCGTCAAAGCCGGCAAGATCTCGCCGCAACGTATCGACCAGTCCTACCGGCGCATTATGAAAATGAAGCGCGAGGCATGGCCTGTCGAACCGTGAATGATCCCCTGCCGAACGATTGCCTGTGGAATGCTCAACGGAATATCATGAGGACGCCTTGCGCGTAACGATGGGAGGCGTTTTTTCTATGGCTTACTGGGCGCCGGTGCAGTATTTTACAAAATTGGCAGCCGCGGCGCCGGGAGCGCTGCTGGAGCGGCACGAGCACTATGTCAAGCAAAGTTATCGCAACCGCTGTCAAATAGCGACGGCCAACGGCGTGCTGGCGTTAATCGTCCCGGTAGTCGGCACGCGCGGCGTCAGGACGCCCGTCCGCGACGTGCGTATCGACTACGCCGAACCATGGCAGCGCCATCACTGGCGGGCCATCGAGTCGGCCTACCGCTCCTCTCCTTTTTTCGAGTATTACGCCGACGACATGCGCCCCTTCTATGAACGAAAAGAATCTTTCCTGTTCGATTTAAATGAACGGATACTGTATCTGGCGCTGGATTTAATCGGTTTGAAAATCACGATGGCGTATACTCATGCGTATATTCCCGCCTATTCGGCGCCCGATTTCCGCCCGGTCATTTCGCCCAAGCGCCCTTATGCGCAGCACGACCCCCAATTTAAACCGCAAACCTATTATCAGGTTTTTGCGCCTGCTAACGGGTTTGCGGCAAATATGAGTATCCTTGATTTACTGTGCAACGAGGGGCCGAATGCGCTTTCGGTGCTCCGGGCGTCGGTGGCCGCCTGTGCGCATTAGAAGCGCCAGCCTGTCGTAATCGCTATTTTGCTGAAAAATGTATTAGTCGAAACAAGGTTGGGATTCCCATTGTAGAGAGTTCGCCACTGCGTATTGTCCGGCGAGAACGACCATGCACCGTCAATAAAGAAGAACGCCCCGCTATAGCCAATGCCGATCGAGCAGATTTGCTGCGCTTTCATTTCCTTCCCCGGATGCTGATAGTAGGCATAGCCGGCACGCAGCGCGATCCGACTGATTCGGAGTTCGCCGCCTACGCGAATATTGGAGGTAACCGAACGATAATACTGTTTTACATACTCCGCATCTTTCGCAAAGCTGCCGATACTTCCGTTGTCTTCCCGCAGTTTGAAGCCGCTATAATCGACGCCTTCATAATCCATGCTGAGCAACCCTATCGACCCAAACGTATAAGCCAGTCCGGCGCCCCAGCGGAACGGAGTCTGCATCCGGTAGTAATAATCGCTGGGGTCGATATTGGCATAGTGCTTACCGATTTTGAGGTACGACGTCATGTCGGCCGTCCAGTGCTCGTGAAGGGTCGCCCATGTAGGCGTATGAATATAGGCGCCTATGCGCAGTCCGGCGGTCGGTCGGGCAATAGCTCCGAATTTCACATTATACCCGATGCCCCTTGTCTCACTCGTAAACGTCCGGGTAAATTCTTGAAATCCGGGATTGCCGGCTTTTGGGGCGTCAAAGTCGGCCGGGTTTACCGCCTGTTCCTGATACTGCTCATACAAATCGTGAACGATGTCCTGAAGGCCGAGGCTCAGGCCGAAATAAAACCGGTCGGAAAGATTAATTCCCATATTAAATACATATTCGCCAACGTGTCCCGACTGATCGTGATACAGCAACTGGTCGACGTCTCCCATTTGGGAAATTAATTCGAGGCTGTCGGGATATGTCGAATGAAAGTCTTCTGTGGCGGCGATATAGTAGCCGTCGCGTCCTTCAATAGCCGCAATTAAGCTGGTACTATTAGCCATCCATTCTTCATCCGTAGCCAGCGTATTAAAGTCGGCGGTGGATATTCCGGTAAGCCCCAGCGCCAGATGTCGCAGGTAGGACAAATTGTCGGAGGCTCTTGTCCGTGCGCCGGCCGAGAACCGCTGCGTATTATTTTGCAGGGTATTAAAACCAATACCGAGATTTACCGACATCAACCCTTCTATATTATAGGTAGGAAGTGCCGACACATACCCGATGCTCCCCAGTCCGAAGCGGGTTTTGGAATCGTCGAGGGTATTCCTCATATATCCGGCCGACGTAGCGGGCAGCGCCAGCACCGGCGTAATCGCAATTTCCGACGAACGGTAGACCGCCACCCCCGCAGGATTAATACTCAACGAGGTGAAATCGCCGCCCAGTGCGGCAAACGCGCCGCCCATGGCTTGAAATCGCGCCGTCCCTTCGTAGATGTTTTGCGAAAATTGCAGGGCATTATCCAACTGTAGGCTTTGCGCGACCGACAGGGTGGCGCTGCATAGGGTAAGAGTAAGTATAAGTACACATTTTTTCATGATTCAATTTAATTTAACGTTTATTACTGTAACTTAATGACGATAATTATTTTTTCATAACGCTCTGTTTCAATACGTCATCTAACGTCTTCCTCCCGACGAGCGGCTACTGCTGCTGCCGCTGCTTCCGCTGCTGCGCGAGCTTCCCGCCGAAGAGCCGCCCGAGGGGGCGCTACGGTACGTCGAGTTGCTCGACGGCGCCGACGAACTGCTGCGCGACGGCGCCGACGAAGGCTGCGAGCGGGACGTAGAAGTATTGCTGCTGCGCGACGACGAGACCCCGCTGCTGCGCGACGACGACGACGGCGTATAGCTGTCCTGCCGGCTTGTCGAAGAGCGAGTATCGCGCGTACTTGTCGGCGCTTGATAAGTGCTCCGGCTGGAACTCCGGCTGGTGGTGCCGCTGCTGCTACGGGACGAGGAGCCCTGTACATTATAATTCGAATGGCTGGCCGATTCCGGCCGCGTATAGGTTTGCGCATTCCCGCTCCGCGAGGATGAAACGCCGCTCGACCGTGTGCTCGTTACATTCCCGACACGTGTTTCGCTCGACCGTGTACTGCGGACCGTCGTCGTCGAAACAGCGCCGCCGCTCCGGGTGGTAGTCGTCGTTCCGGTTACGGCATTGCGCGACGAAACGGTACGGGTAGCACTGCGGGTCGAACTGGCCGTGGTGGCGCCGGCACTGCGGGAAACGCCGGCGGTGGCGCCCCGGGTATGGGCGACGGACGATCCGCGCGAACTCCCGGCCACCTGTCGTACTTCCGGCGAACGGTTAGCCCTTACGGACGACGAACGGCTGCTGCTCGCACTGCGACTGTTGACAGCCATCGGCGACCGCATGGACGAAATACCCGACGCCCGCGCATACCTGTTAGGATAATAACCGCTATGCGCATAATAGTTGTAATGCGGGTAATAATACGACGGATAGTAATGATACGGGTGATAGTAGTAGTGCCCGTAATAGCCGTAAAGGCCGCCATGCCACCAGTAGTCATAGGCGCCCCACCGCAGCCACGGGTCGTAGTATGAGTAATAGTTCCACGGGCGGTAATAGTAGGGATAATACCACGAGTTGTACCACGGGTCGTTCCATTCCAGATTGATGGTTACCGTATACTTCGGGTCGTCGAACATACGCAGCCGGCGTTCGTAGGAATCGTCGTCGTCGACAATGACGTAGGTCTTGTTCGGTTCCGCTTCCACGTAAATGGAATTGGTGTCGGCACTGATATATACGACGTCGTCGCTGGTTTCGGCAAGCGTATAGGTCGCAGGAGCCGGCTGATCGGTGGCTATCTGCGTTTTCGCTTTTAATTGTTCCAACTCGGCGTTTGTGGCGCCATTGCCGGAAGTTTCCGTCCGCTGTACGGTCGATGGCCTGTAATAAATATCGTCATGGGCGGGAGTCGTTGACGTATTTGAAATGGCACATGCTCCCAAAAGCCAGATGGCCGTACTTGCGAATAATAATGTGTTAAATGTTGCTTTCATTGTATCCTCCTATTTGGGTTATCTGTTATTTTTAATTATTTTTGCACGCTAAAATGCGCAACAAAATTTTTACAAATCCTGTGCCAAACTTGTCGATAAAATAAAAAAAAACAGGTTCGCCACAAACTACGCTAATTAAATGATATTGTATGGCAAAAGAAATTACCTCTTACGAAGAAAATTACGCACAATGGTACAACGACCTTGTGATTAAAGCTGATTTAGCCGAAAACTCCGCGGTGCGCGGCTGCATGGTTATCAAACCTTACGGGTACGCTATTTGGGAAAAAATTCAGGCGGCGCTCGACAAACTGTTTAAGGATACGGGACATGTGAACGCCTATTTCCCGCTGTTTATTCCAAAATCGTTTTTGAGCAAGGAAGCCGAGCATGTGGAAGGATTTGCAAAGGAGTGTGCCGTGGTAACGCACCACCGCCTGATGAACAGTCCCGACGGGAAAGGCGTGGTGGTTGATCCGGCCGCTAAGCTGGAAGAAGAACTCATCGTGCGTCCCACGTCGGAAACCATTATCTGGAACACGTATAAAAACTGGATAAAATCGTACCGCGATCTGCCTGTTTTGTGCAACCAGTGGGCAAACGTGGTGCGTTGGGAAATGCGCACGCGCCTTTTTTTGCGTACCGCCGAATTTCTCTGGCAGGAGGGACACACGGCGCATGCTACGAAGGCAGAAGCCATCGAAGAAACCAAACGAATGGTGCATGTCTATGAAAAATTTGCCTGCGAATGGATGAGCATCCCGGTGATCGTCGGAGCGAAGACCGCCAGCGAACGCTTTGCCGGCGCGATCGACACCTTGTGTATCGAAGCGATGATGAAAGACGGAAAGGCGTTGCAAACCGGCACGTCGCACTTCCTTGGACAAAATTTTGCCCGTGCCTTTGATGTGCAGTTTGCCACGAAAGAAGGCGGACTGGAATATGTGTGGGCTACTTCGTGGGGCGTTTCCACCCGGCTGATGGGCGCGCTCATTATGACGCACAGCGATAACAACGGGCTGGTGCTCCCGCCGAAATTAGCGCCGATTCAAGTGGTGCTTGTACCTATATATAAAGGCGACGAAGAGCTGGCTCACTTGCGGGAACGCCTGCAACAAGTAAAGAACGAACTGGAAGCCAAAGGCATTTCCGCTAAAATCGACGACCGCGATAATGTACGTTCCGGCTTTAAGTTTGCCGAATGGGAACTCAAAGGCGTTCCGGTGCGTCTGGCGCTGGGGCCGCGCGACATGCAGCACCAAACAATTGAAATAGCCCGCCGCGACACGCTGGAAAAACAGGTATTGCCGTTAGCCGGCATCGCCGGATACATCGAAGACCTCTTGCCGCAAATACAGGAAAACATCTACAGGAAAGCGCTGGATTTTCGCGAAAAGAACACATTTATCGCAGACCGCTACGAGGACTTTAAGCAACGCATCGAAAACGGAGGCTTCTTCCTCTGCCATTGGGACGGTACGGCAGAAACCGAAGAAAAAATCAAGGAAGAGACCAAAGCGACTATCCGCTGTATCCCGTTTGATACGCCGGACGAAGCCGGCCGCTGTATGGTTACCGGAAAACCCTCTGCGAAACGGGTGGTGTTCGCGAGAGCCTATTAAGCGCAATGAAGGGAGCAGCAGGGAATAAAACAATGAGCGACCCAACAACCGTATTGGTAAAATCTCATTACGCAATGGTTAGCGGCTTCATATTGGTAGATTTGCCGTATGCCTTGCAAAGATTATTTTAGTATATCAGTTTTTTTCTCTATTTTCGCGTTCCTAAAAAATAATCTGCTGACTTAAAAAGTAACTAACTATTTAATGATTAAATTATAGCGCTATGTATTGGACACTTGAACTTGCATCGAAATTGGAAGATGCCCCGTGGCCTGCCACAAAAGATGAATTGATTGATTTTGCTATCCGCTCCGGGTCGCCGCTGGAAGTGATTGAAAATTTACAGGAATTGGAAGACGATGGCGAGGTATATGACAGCATTGAGGATATTTGGCCGGACTATCCAAGTAAAGAAGATTTTTTCTTTAATGAGGATGAGTATTAGCTATTAAAACCAGTCAATCGTCTCAGAAGAGATCGCTAAATGCCAAAGGGCTGCTTGGAAAAGTAGCCCTTTGGCATTTTAGAACGTCGTGCCGGCGATTAGGCATTGGAGAATGAATGATTGCCGGATTATCAATTATTTCACAATTATTTTATACGCTCATTTTATTATTAGGAAAATAATAAGTACATTTGCTTTAACATATTTTAATAATACTACTACCATAGCTAAACGACAATCGGATGTTCCTGAAACGGCATTTTGGAAAAATTACAGCATTCTTTGTATTTGTATGCCTCATACCAATACAGAGTCTTCACGCGACGGATTATCAGCGCGTACTCGGCGGCGGCTCTGCGCAACAATTACGTGTTGTTGTTACGTCGGGCGGAAGATATTGCGTGTATCGGGGGAGTGTCTACCAGCTTTTTTATCCCCCGTATACTCCCCTGTTTTCGTTGCGCATAGGATCGACTGTCTACGAGAGTAAAAATCTATCCATCGCAGATGTTTCTGCTACTACTACAGGCGTTCTGCAAGAAATGACGAAGAAATTTTCAGGAACCTATCAGGGGAAGTCTTTTTCCGTGGTCTTTTCGATACATTATAATACCTCCAATCCCGATTATTTTACGCAATCGGCGACGGTTGACGTTACCAACGTGGCGTCGGGCACGTCGGTGTCGCTGGCCTACGGATTCGATTCGTACGTGAACGGCTGCGACGCCGCGGCGGCCATGACAATCCCCGATCTGGGCTTTAACGACCAGCCGAATCCGTCGGCTGTAACCCGCATTTTATCAGCGGCGCAGGTTCAAAGTTTACGGATGGCGGGCGCGATGAATACGCGCAGCTCCGGGTCGCTAATCGGTTTTTTCTCTATGGGACGCCCGTTCAGCCGGGCGGTGTCGGCCTATTATACGTATGCCTATTATACTAATCAGGATAATATTACGATGATATCGGCCGCTCAGAGCCTGTTTCTTTTTGGACCCTACAATGTGCCAACCTGCACTGGAGGAAGCGTATGGGATAACGGTTTGGGCATCGCCTACGACAATATTCCCTCGGGAGAAGTAACGACGATCTGGACCGGCTTGACTTTTACTACCGATATGGACGGCGAGTTGGATTATACGTGGAACGGCAGTAAAAATTATACGGCTAACGTAGGCGACAGCGTTAATTTGGAATTGACGTATGAAAGCTACAATTCGCAGGCGATTAGCGGGATCGGATTTCACGTTGCCATTCCGGGACTGGAGATTAAGGATGTATGCACCCAAACCGGTTTTACGGCAGGCGTGTTTACCGGTACGATCGGCAGCCAGTTTTACGAGGTGTCCGGCGCAGCTATTAATGCCTACGACTCGGCCGTGATGCTCGTACCCGTTAATATTTTGCAGTGCGGACAGTGGGTGATCGACGCCAACTCCATCTCGGCGATGGCACGCACGTTGCCCTTGGGCAGTCCGGCGACGCTTACCGTGCCGTCGAAAGTCAGTTTTGCGCAGGAAGCCTATCCGTCGTCAATATGCCGCGGCGACAGTATTACTTATACTATTAAATTGCCCGACGGCGTTACGTCGGCGGCGAGTTTTTCGGTCAATCTCGCCTATGCGGGCAACACGTCGGCCTTTGCCGCGCTGCCTGCGTCGGTCGCATTTCCGGCCGGGACAAACAGCGTATCATTTACAATTCGGGCATTGCCCGGCGCCCCGGCCAACAGTTTGTTGACTATTACATTGACCGGTTCGGACAAACCCTATATCAGCGTTAACGATGCGTTGCTTACAGTCGTAAACGTGCTCGTTAGCCAGCCCAATGTGATTACCGCACAGAACGTAGCGGTTTGTCCCGGTACGGAAACGACGATTAGCGCCTATAGTCAGGACGCGACCGCCACGCTTACATGGTATAGCGACGCCGGCGCTACAACCCCCATTGCGCAGGCAAACTCATTTACTATAACAACCGTATCGGATACGGTATTCTATGTAAAATCGACGTCGGTCAACAGTTGCCCCAATACCGCATCGGTGCAGGTGTCGATACACGCCCCGCCGGCGCTGACCGTGCGGAACGACACGACGGTGTGCGTCGGAGCGTCGGTTACGATCGACGCGCATACGGCCAACAGTACCGACACGATCCGCTGGTACGGCGACGCGCAGCATACAAATTTCCTGTACCGTGACAACTTCACGATAGCGACTGTCGACGTACCCGACGTCGTCCATACGACCTACTACGTGCGTGCCGTATCGGAACGCGGCTGCACGGCGCACGATTCGGTACGGCTGACGGTCTACCCGTTTCCGTCGCTGACCGTGCAGAATGTGGCTATTTGCGGAAGCGGGACGGTTACGGTGGCCGCCACGACCACAAACAGCCACGACGCCCTGACGTGGTACCGCGATGCGCAGTATTCGGATAGGCTCTCCCTGCCCCCGTCGTTCAACCTCGCGGCTACCGCCGACACCACCTTTTATATTAAAGCCACCGCCGGCAATCTATGCAGCGTCTACGATTCGGTGCAGGTATGGGTATCGTCATACGCAGCCCTCCGCGTGCGTGCCGACACGTCGCTTTGCGCCGGAACGCCGGTTACGGTCTATGCGTCGACGCCCAACAGCGGCGATGCGCTGTCGTGGTACCGCGACGCCCAGCATACCAGCTTAATTACACAGGGAAACGCCTTTGAAATAACCGCTACGACCACTACCACCTATTACGTGAAAGTCGTATCGGAAAGCGGATGCTCGTCGTCCGACGAGGTGCTTATTACCGTCTTCCAATTGCCGGTATTGACTGTAAAAGATACGACTGTCTGCGCCGGTTCGACGATCGTTTTATCCGCCTCGACCACCCAGAGCGCCGACACCCTGCGCTGGTACGGCGACGCGAATTATACCAGCCTGCTCGCGCAGACGCTGGCCTTTACGCCCCCGCCCTTAGCGGCCAATACGACGTTCTATGTGGTAGCCTCCAGCGCCCCGGGCGGATGCCGGACAACGGGCAGCCTCAGCGTGAAGGTTACCCCGCCGCCGGCGGTGGTCGCCATGGACGACCGGCGGATTTGCTACGGCGACGAAATAACCCTGCTGGCCGAACAGTCCGACGGCACACTGACGTGGAATGTGAACAACACGACCCTGCGCCCGACGGCGACCGCCAGCTATGTGGCAACCGCCAGCCGCTGGCCCTGCCCCGACGCCCGCGATACGGTTACCATTACCGTCGGCGACTTGCTGTTTATCAAGCCGGACGCCCTGCCCCCCTACAGGCGGAATATCCCATACACCCAACAATTAACCACCAATGCGGAGCCGCCGGTCTTCTCGATCGTTGACGGCGAGCTTCCCGCCGGCCTCCAATTCCGCCCCGACGGAACCATCGACGGGCTGCCTTTCCAGATTGAATATAACGACGCCGGCTACCCCTTCCGGGTACAGGTTACCGACCAGTA